>NZ_SPKJ01000067.1 GCF_009866965.1 Propylenella binzhouense
CGCGGCGGCCGCGAGGCGCAGCCAGGCGGGGGCGCGCAGCCGCGCCGCGAGCGCGGCGCCGAGCGTTGCGAGGAGAAGCGCGAAGCCGAGCCTCTCCGCGACCCAGGCGGCCGTGGCGGAGGCCGTCACGGCAGCTCCGCCTGCCGGTCGAGCCAGGCCCGATTGAACATTGCGTGCCGGATGGTCAGGTCGCGCTTGTCGGCCCACACGACATGGATCGCGCCGGACGGATCCGCCGTCATGAACGGATAGGTGATCTCGCCGGGAGCATCCTCCGGCATTTCCGCAATCCGGGCGATCCGCCGCCACGACACGCCCCCGTCCTTCGAGACGGCGAGCGTGAGGTTCGTCTCGCGCCGCGCGCTGTCGCCGAAGACGAGAAGGAGCGTGTCCGGATCGAGCCGCAGCAGCCCGGCCGGTCCGCCGGGATTCGGGAGCCCGGTCGGGCGGACGGCCGACCAGGTCGCGCCGCCGTCCTCCGTATGGGAGGCGAAGAGGTGCGGCGCGCTGCTTCTCCCCCGCCGCATCAGCGCGACCGCACGCTCCGCATCGAGCGCCGCGATCGCCGGCTGGATCGCGATCCGGCCGCCGCTTCCGAGCCGTCTCTTGTCGACGAGCGCGCCGTCGGGACCGAGGACCAGCAGCTCGGGGAACTTCGCCGCCATCTCGTGATAGGCGGGAACGCCCGCCAGCCCCCCGGCGAACTGGACCGGCCGGGTCTTCACCAGGGTGGAGAGGTTGAAGAACGGCGACGTCACCAGCCGCTCGGCCGCACTCCAGCTCGCCCCGTTGTCATGCGAGCGCTTCAGGTTGAGCTGGCTCGTCGCCCAGCCGCCGAGGCTGACGCTGACATAGACGAGCCAGAGCTCGCCGTCCGGGCGGGGCACGAGGACGGCATTGCCGACCGTGTTGACGTAGCGGCCGAGCTCGCGTCCGGTGGCCTCCCCCGAGGTCACTTTCCGCGGCGCCTCCCATCTCCCGCCGGCGAACCGGGCCGACCGGATCTCGACGTCGGGCGCGCCCTCCTCCGAGCCCTGGAACCACACGGCGAGGAGGCCGCCGTCGCCGGTCGGGGCGATCGACGGGGCGTGCAGGAGGCCCGCCTCGCCCCGCGCGACGACATCGGTCCTGAAGACCGGCTCCGCTCCGGCGGGATCCGCGACGGTGCCGGGGACGAACCGGTACTCCGCCGCCGGAACCGCGAGGCCGGCCGCCGCGAGCGCGACGAAAACGAGCGCGGCGGCGCCTGCCAGAACGGACGAAAGCCGCCGGGGGGCGGCGGCCTTCGGAATCTCGGCTTGCATCGGGGTCGGCCGGTCAGGCCGGAATGATCCAGCGCTGGACGTCCCGCAGGTCGTTCAGATGCTTCTCGGCCGCGGCGCGCCGGACGTGATCCTCGCCGAAATCCACGAGGTCCTCCTCGGCGTCCCGGACCTGCTTCGCGATCATCTCGGCGTTGAGCTCCTCGACCCGCACCGCGTATTCGGCGAGCACCGTCAGCGCGCTGCCGCTCACGTCAGCGAAGCCGCCCCGGACGAAGATCCGGCGGACGTCGCCGCCGATCCCGGTGATCTCCACCACGCCCGGCTTCATGATCGTCATGAAGGGCGCATGGTCCGCGAGCACGGTGAAATAGCCCTCCACGCCCGGGACGACGACCTGCGCCACCTCTTCCGAGATGAGCAGGCGCTCCGGCGAGACGAGGTCGAAATGCAGCGGTCCGGCCATCTCTTGGTCCCCTCGCCCGCCCCGTTACGCGGCTTCGGCGAGGCGCTGCGCCTTCTCGATCGCCTCCTCGATGGTGCCGACCATGTAGAAGGCCGCCTCGGGCAGATGGTCGTACTCGCCGTCGACGAGGCCCTTGAAGCCCTTGATCGTGTCGGCGAGGTCCACGAGCTTGCCCGGCGCCCCGGTGAACACCTCGGCCACGAAGAAGGGCTGCGACAGGAAGCGCTCGATCTTGCGCGCGCGGGCGACGGTCAGCTTGTCCTCTTCGGAGAGCTCGTCCATGCCGAGGATCGCGATGATGTCCTGCAGGGACTTGTAGCGCTGCAGCGTCTGCTGGACGCGGCGGGCGATCGTGTAGTGCTCCTCGCCGACGATCATCGGGGAGAGCATGCGCGAGGTGGAATCGAGCGGGTCGACGGCCGGGTAGATGCCCTTCTCCGCGATCGAGCGCGACAGCACGGTGGTGGCGTCGAGATGGGCGAAGGAGGTCGCCGGCGCCGGGTCGGTCAGGTCGTCCGCCGGCACGTAGATCGCCTGCACCGAGGTGATCGAGCCCTTGGTCGTGGTCGTGATGCGCTCCTGCAGCGCGCCCATGTCGGTCGCAAGCGTCGGCTGGTAGCCCACCGCCGAGGGAATGCGGCCGAGAAGCGCCGACACTTCCGAACCCGCCTGCGTGAAGCGGAAGATGTTGTCGACGAAGAACAGCACGTCCTGGCCCTGGTCGCGGAAGTGCTCGGCGACGGTCAGCCCGGTCAGCCCGACGCGGGCGCGCGCGCCCGGCGGCTCGTTCATCTGCCCGTAGACGAGCGCCGCCTTGGAGCCCTGGCCGCCGCCCTTCTTGTTCACGCCGGACTCGATCATCTCGTGATAGAGATCGTTGCCCTCGCGCGTGCGCTCGCCGACGCCGGCGAACACCGAGTAGCCGCCATGCGCCTTCGCGACGTTGTTGATGAGCTCCATGATGAGCACGGTCTTGCCGACGCCGGCGCCGCCGAAGAGGCCGATCTTGCCGCCCTTCGCGTAAGGCGCCAGCAGGTCGACGACCTTGATGCCGGTCACGAGGATCTCGGCTTCCGTCGACTGCTCGACATATTCCGGCGCGGGCTGGTGGATCGCGCGGGTCACGCCGGTTTCGAGCGGACCCGCCTCGTCGACCGGCTCGCCGATCACGTTCATGATGCGCCCGAGCGTCTCGTCGCCGACCGGCACGGAGATCGGCGCGCCCGTGTCGCGCACCGGCTGGCCGCGCACGAGGCCATCGGTCGCATCCATCGCGATGGTGCGGACCGTGTTCTCGCCGAGGTGCTGGGCGACCTCGAGCACGAGCCGGTTGCCGTGATTGTCCGTCTCCAGCGCGTTCAGGATCGCCGGGAGCTGCCCTTCGAAATGCACGTCGACGACGGCGCCGATCACCTGCCGGACCGTCCCTACGTTCGCGTCTGTTCCGTTCGCCATCTCATCCTCATCCATTCGTGGGCGCCCGGAGCGCGCCATATATGCCGCAGCAAGTGAAAGCGTGGAGCCCGCCCGGCTCGCCTCCGGCGTCAGATCGAGCCTGGGCGTTGGCCGGATCGGGGCGCCGTTCGATGTGCCGGGGCCGCTTCATCCCCCGTCACGGTCGGCCGCGCATTGATCCGTTCGAGATGCTCGAGGACCGGATCGCTTGTCTCGTCGCCCATCAAGGGCTCCGCCGATGCGCCGGCCGGTCTCCAGCCATTCCCGCTTCCGATTATAGCGCCTCCGCACCCGAAATGATCTCGATCAGTTCCTTCGTGATCTGGGCCTGGCGCTGCCGGTTGTAGGAGAGCGTCAGCCCCTCGATCATCTCGCCCGCGTTCCGCGTGGCACTGTCCATCGCGCTCATCCGCGCGCCCTGCTCGGAAGCCGCATTCTCGAGAAGCGCCCGGAAGATCTGCACGGCCATGTTGCGCGGCAGCAGGTCGGCGAGGATCTCCTCCTCGCTCGGCTCGTACTCGTAGACGGCCCCGTTCGACTGCTGGCTGCCGTTCCCGGCCGGCAGGTCGACCGGAATGAGGCGCTGTGCCGTCGGGATCTGCTGGATCACGGAGCGGAAGCGCGAGTAGTAGATCGTCGCGACGTCGAAGTCGCCCGCATTGAAGCGGTCGAGGACCTTGGCGGCGACGCTCTGCGCCTCCGCGAAGGAGATCTGCTTGACGGCGCGGAAGTCCATGCGCTCGACGATGAGCGACGAGAACTCCCGCCGCATCAGGTCGTAGCCCTTCTTGCCGACGAGGAAGATCTTGACGGTCTTGCCCTGCGCGACGAGGCGGCGCGCGTCGTCGCGCGCCAGGCGGGTGATCGAGGCGTTGAAGGCGCCCGCAAGGCCGCGCTCCGCCGTAAAGACGACGAGGAGATGGGTCTCGTCGCGCCCGGTGCCCGTCATCAGCGCGGGCGCGCCCTCCGCGCCCGCCATCGAGCCTGCGATGTTGGCGAGCACGCGCCCCATCCGCTCGGCATAGGGCCGGGCCGACTCGGCCGCCTCCTGGGCACGGCGGAGCTTCGCCGCCGCGACCATCTGCATGGCCTTGGTGATCTTCTGCGTCGCCTTCACCGAGGCGATGCGATTGCGCAGATCCTTGAGGCTCGGCATCCGCCGCTATCTCCGTATCGGCGGGGGCTTACGCGAAATTCTTCGCGTAGCGGTCGAGCAGCGTCTTCAGGCGGTCGCGGATCGCGTCCGTGAGCTGGCCCTCGGTCCGGATCTGGTCGAGCAGGTCCTGGTTCTCGGTCCGCAGCAGCGTCAGCAGCCCGTCCTCGAACGGGCGCACCTGGGCGAGCGCCAGCCGGTCCAGATAGCCGTTCACGCCGGCGAAGATCACCGCCACCTGCTCTTCCGTCTTGAGCGGCGAGAATTGCGGCTGCTTCAGGAGCTCGGTGAGCCGCGCGCCCCGGTTCAGCAGGCGCTGCGTCGCCGCGTCGAGGTCCGAGCCGAACTGCGCGAAGGCGGCCATCTCGCGGTACTGCGCGAGCTCGCCCTTGATGGTGCCGGCGACCTGCTTCATCGCCTTGATCTGCGCCGCCGAGCCGACGCGGGAAACCGAGAGGCCGACATTCACCGCCGGACGGACGCCCTGGTAGAAGAGATCCGTCTCCAGGAAGATCTGGCCGTCGGTGATCGAGATCACGTTGGTCGGGATGTAGGCGGAGACGTCGTTCGCCTGCGTCTCGATGACCGGGAGCGCCGTGAGCGATCCGGCGCCGTGCGCGTCGCTCATCTTCGCCGCGCGCTCGAGCAGCCGCGAGTGCAGGTAGAACACGTCGCCCGGATAGGCCTCGCGGCCGGGCGGCCGGCGGAGCAGCAGCGACATCTGGCGGTACGCCACGGCCTGCTTCGAGAGATCGTCGTAGCCGATCAGCGCGTGCATGCCGTTGTCGCGGAAATACTCGCCCATTGCGCAGCCCGCGAAGGGCGCGAGGAACTGCAGCGGCGCCGGGTCGGAGGCGGTGGCGGCGACGACGATCGAGTAGTCGAGCGCGCCGCGCTCCTCGAGGACGCGGACGAACTGGGCGACCGTGGAGCGCTTCTGCCCGACGGCGACATAGATGCAGTAGAGCTTCCGGTTCTCGGCGTTCTGGTCGAAGGCCGGCTTCTGGTTCAGGAAGGCGTCGAGGATGATCGCGGTCTTGCCGGTCTGGCGGTCGCCGATGATGAGCTCGCGCTGGCCGCGGCCGACCGGGATGAGCGCGTCGATCGCCTTGAGGCCCGTCGACATCGGCTCGTGCACGGACTTGCGCGGGATGATGCCCGGCGCCTTCACGTCGACGCGGCGGCGCTCGCTCGCCTGGATCGGGCCCTTGCCGTCGATCGGGTTTCCGAGCGCATCGACCACGCGGCCGAGCAGGCCCATGCCGACCGGCACCTCGACGATGGCGCCGGTCCGCTTGACCGTGTCGCCCTCCTTGATGTCGCGGTCCGGGCCGAAGATCACCGCGCCGACATTGTCGGCCTCGAGGTTCAGCGCCATCCCGCGGATGCCGCCCTCGAACTCCACCATCTCGCCGGCCTGCACGTTGTCCAGGCCGTAGATGTGGGCGATGCCGTCGCCGACGGTCAGCACCTGCCCGACTTCAGAGACCTCCGCCTCCTTGCCGAAATTGCGGATCTGCTCCTTCAGGATGGAGGAGATCTCTGCGGCCCGAATATCCATCAGCCGACCTCTTTGAGATGAGTCTTCATTGTCATGAGTTTGGTGCGAAGCGAGGTGTCGATCATGCGCGAGCCGACCTTCACGATCAGGCCGCCCAGAATGCCGGGATCGACGCGCGCCTCGAGCGTCACGTTCTTGCCGAGCCGCTCGCGGATGGCCGCCTTCAGCTCGGACTTCTGCGCCTCGCTGAGCGGGTGCGCCGACGTCACGGCCGCCACCGTCTCGCCGCGCTCGCGCGCCAGGAGCTCCTGAAACGCCTTCAGGATGCCAGGCAAAGCGAAGAGCCGCCGGTTATGCGCCACCAGGCGCACGAAATTCGCGACCAGGCCCGCAATTTCCGCCCGCGCCAGGACGGCCGCGATCGCCCGCTCCTGATCGGCTGCCGAGAAGACCGGGCTCGCCACCAGCCGCCGCAGGTCGGCGCTCTCGTCCAAGAGGGCCCCGACGCGCTTCATGTCTCCTTCGATCGTCTCGAGCCGGCCCTCGCTCTTGGCGAGCTCGAAAAGGGCCGAGGCGTAGCGTTCGGATACGCCAGAAACGGAGGAGGAGCGATCTGTCACGCGTTTCTCTCTGTCTGCGCCCGACATCGGCCGGTCGCGGATTGGTTTCTTATGGGCATGGCAGAGGATGCCCGGCCGAGGCCGGGAGCCGGCCGGAGGTCGTCTAGCATAGGCCCCTGGGGGGCGCAACACGACCGAAGTCCCGATTCCCCAGTTCTTGCCGCACTGCGAAAAGCCAGGCCCCGCCGGGGCGCTCAGAGGAAGCTTATCGGGTCGACGTCGACGGCGATGCGGACGCTGCCGCGGGTCTTCGGCGCGCCGGCATCCAACAGCGCCACAATGTCCGCAACTTCCCAAAGCCGGTCCGTCACGCCAGCAGCCATTGCAGGCGTCGTCCCCAGCGTCGAATGGATACGGACGAAGTTGTAATACATGAAGTGGAGCGCGACCGAATGGGCGTGGTTCTCCACCTTCTTTGAGAAGGAGTTCGTGAGTCGGGTGAACCGGCGGATGTGCATCCGCATCGTCAGGTTCTGCCGTTCCGCATAGGACGTGCTGACGTGCGCCGGATCCGGCGAGCCTTCCACGCGCAGCTTGCAAGCGCCAACGCACTCGGCAGGGCTGTAGCGGCGGGTTGGACCTTCTGGTGCCGCACCATAGAGCTTAACGAGCTGCGCATAATCCACATCACCGCCGAATGTGCCCTCGACCGCTTCGAGATAAGCCCGATGGCCGTCGCTGGTAAGCTGAACGCGATTGCCGAGGCGGGACCGCAGATCGTCCATAAGGGCCATCGCATATTCGCTGTCGCGTCCGCCGACGAGCCATGACACGACCAGCTTGCTGTCGGCGTCGATCGCCGTCCAGGTCCAAGTGTCGCCGGCATGATCGACCACGCCCTTTGCCGTCGCGGCGTTCTTCTGCTTGGCGTAGGTGAATGACCAGATTTCGTCCACTTGGCAGCGACGTGTCTGCACTTCCCGCACATGCTCGTCGTGATAGGCAGCACACGCCCTGCCGGCGTCGATCAGCAGCTTTGTGACAGTGTTCTTGCTGACGCCAGTGATCCGAGTGATCGCCCGGATCAACTGGCCCTCGCAGAGCAAGTGAAGGATTTGGGTGCGGGCTTCAGCGGGCAGCTTGTTCATGGCCTGACCCTATTCCATGCTCAACAGTAGGCCAAGCATATAGGTCAGTTTGCGTTTACGCGCAGGTTGGCATATTCTGCCGACTCACCGGGATGAGAGTGCATCATGGACTACAAAACGCCGGGCCAACTCATTGGGGGTTTATTGAAGGAGCGCGGGTGGACGCAACGGGTGCTGGCGGTGGTCCTGGGGGTGGACGAGACGGGCATCAATCGGCTTGTGGCCGACAAGCGCGCGGTTGACGCTCCAATGGCCCTCGCTCTGGAGGAAGTGTTCCAAGTCCCTGCAGAACGCTTCCTCGAACTCCAAAGGGGGTTCGATCTCGCGATGGCTCGGATCACGGCGCGGGCTGATCCGGCGAGGGCTACACGCGCCCGCCTGTATGGTGACTTGCCGGTCGCGGATATGATCAAGCGGGGGTGGATCGTCGCGAAAGATGTGCGCGACCCAGCAGTCGAACCGGAACTGCTACGATTCTTTGGCACGAACCGCGTTGATGACATCGAAATCCTTCCTCATGCGGCCAAGAAGACGCAGGTGAGCGATCCTGCGAGCCCGGCGCAGATTGCTTGGCTTTACCGGGTGAAAAAAATCGCGAGCGAGATGCTGGTGGGCAAATTCGGCCGACAGAGCGCGGAAGCGCTGGTCCCGAAGCTAAAGCAACTCCTTTTAGCGCCGGAGGAGACTCGCAAGGTGCCGCGCCTTCTTGCCGAGGCAGGCATCCGGTTTCTAGTTGTAGAGACGCTGCCCGGCGCCAAGATTGACGGCGTTTGCTTCTGGCTCAACGACCGAGCCCCCGTCGTCGCGTTGACTATGCGGTTTGATCGCATCGACAACTTTTGGTTCGTGCTCCGTCATGAGCTCGAGCATGTCCTGCGTGAGCACGGCAAAACGCATGTCATGCTAGATGCGGAACTCGATACCAGCGGCAGCGATCCTTCCATGCCTGAGGATGAGAGAGTTGCAAATGACGCGGCTGCCGACTTCTGCGTCCCGAAAAAGATGATGGATGCCTTTTATGTGCGTAAGGCTCCTTTCTTTCACGACCGGGACATCCTCGCTTTTGCGAAGATGATCAACGTACATCCAGGCTTGATCGCGGGGCAGATACGCCGCCGCACAAATCGGTACGACAGGTTCGGAAATTACCTGGTGAAAGTGCGTTCCTCCGTGCTTCCTAGTGCCGTCGTGGACGGATGGGGAAGCATCTATCCCGTTGAATGAAAGGAGACATGATGTCTAAGAAACGGGAAATGCAGCGCCTCATCCGGGCTTACAAGGACGAGACCGGCGAGCGCGAAATTGATATGAAGAAGGTTGCGAAATGGGCGGCAGGTAAAGGCTGGCCTTTGCCCACACCGCAGAATCCGCTCGACATGCTCGCCAAGCAGTTCGCAGAGGCGGCTCGCGAGGAAATTCGCCGGGACGATGCGACCGGCAGACCTTACCGCGCCAACCATTCCTTTGTCACAATGCACGGCAGCGAGCAGTTGCACCTGTGGATCGACATCGATGAGGCTGAACGAGGACCGTTCCTTAAGTCGGCGGTCACACGGCGTGAGCAGATGGTCGGTGACGGACTGCAACTGACGCTCGACATGATGCACTGGAACAGGATCAACCCGGACAAAGAGCCTATTGATCTTCCAATGGATCTGACTTTCGATATTGAGCTTCGTCTCAATGCGCCGGATGAGGATGAAGGCGCGGCCTAGCCCGCCTTCTTCCATCGTGCAGCAGCGGCGGTCCGAGCAATCTCTGACCGCTGCTCTGGCGTCAGCGCCTTCATCCGGGCCTTCGCGCCCTTCAGCCCGCCCTTGCGTGCGCTCGCCAGCGGCTTCTTATCCTCTGCTTCGCCAGTTGCGATGTCCACAACTCGCTTGGCGAGCTGGTTTGTGTCGCGGGGTCGCTTTGGGATTCTGGCCGTCATGTCGGGAATATGCACCCGACCGCGCCCGACATCCAGCGCCGTCAAGGGCGGCTAATTTCAAACTGACCCACCACCGAGGCGCCGATTCCCCAGTTCTTGCCGCACTGCGAAAAGCCGGGCTCCGCCGGGGCGCTCAGAGGAAGCTTATCGGGTCGACGTCGACGGCGATGCGGACGCTGCCGCGGGTCCTCGGCGCGCCGGCGAGCCAGGTCCCGAGCCAGTCGTGCAGAATCGCGGAATTCTTCGCCTGGACGAGCAGCCGGAAGCGGTGTCGTCCCCTGAGCACCGCAAGCGGCGCCTCGGCCGGACCGAGCAGGCGGACGCCTTCGGCCGGCGGAGCGGCGCGCGCCATCGCCCGCGCATGCGCCTCCGCGGAGGCGCGGTCGTCCGCGCTGACGAGGATTGCGGCGAGCCGTCCGAAGGGCGGCAGGCCGCCGCGCATCCGCACGGTGCATTCCTCCTCGTAGAACGCCTCCCTGTCGCCGGCGACGATCGCCCTCAGCACGGGATGGTCGGGTGCGTAGGTCTGCAGGAGCCCTCGGCTCTTCTGGCCGGCACGGCCGGCCCGTCCGGTGACCTGCGTCAGGAGCTGGAACGTCCGCTCGGCGGCGCGCGGATCTCCGTTGGCGAGGCCGAGATCCGCGTCGACCACGCCGACCAGCGACAGGCCCGGAAAGTTGTGGCCCTTGGCGACGAGCTGCGTCCCGATCACGATGTCGATCTCGCCGCGTTCGATCGCCTCGAATTCCTGCCGCATGCGCAGGATGCCGCCGGCGAGGTCGCTCGAAAGGACCAGCACCCGCGCGTCGCCGAAGCGCTCCACCGCTTCCTCATGAAGGCGCTCCACGCCGGGACCGCAGGCGACGAGGCTGTCGGCGGCCCCGCAATGCGGGCAGGTCTCCGGACGCCGCTCCTCGTGCCCGCAATGGTGGCAGGCGAGGATGCGCCGGAAGCGGTGGTCGACGAGCCAGGCCGAGCAGTTGGGGCAGGCCATCCTGTGGCCGCAGGTGCGGCAGAGCGTGAGCGGCGCGTAGCCCCGCCGGTTCAGGAAGAGGAGCGTCTGCTCGCCCGCCGCGAGCGTCTGCGCGATCGCCTCGACGAGCGGGGGAGCGAGCCAGCGGCCGCGTTCGGGGGGATCGGCGCGAAGGTCGATCGCGCGGATCTCGGGCGCGCTCGCTCCGCCGAAGCGGGCGGGAAGCCGCAGATGCCGATAGCGTCCGGCGCGGGCGTTGACCCAGGTCTCCACCGACGGGGTGGCGGAGGCGAGCACGATCGGGAAGCCGGAGAGCTGCGCCCGCACGACCGCCATGTCGCGGGCATTGTAGAGGACGCCCTCCTCCTGCTTGTAGGCGGCCTCGTGCTCCTCGTCGACGACGATCAGGCCGAGATCGGGAAACGGCAGGAAGAGCGCGGAACGGGCGCCGACCACCGCCCTCACCTCGCCTTGGGCGACCCCGCGCCAGATCCGCTCGCGCAGGCGGGGCGGCACCTCCGAGTGCCATTCCGCGGGGCGGCTTCCGAACCGCGAGGCGAAGCGGTCGAGGAAGGCGAGCGTGAGCGCGATCTCGGGCAGGAGGATGAGCACCTGCTTGCCTCGCCGGAGCGTCTCCGCGGCCGCCTCGAAATAGGTCTCCGTCTTGCCCGAGCCCGTCACGCCGTCGAGGAGCGAGACCGAGAATGTCGCCGCCCTGGCCGCCTCGACGAGCGCATCGGCGGCGGCGCGTTGCGGCGCGCTCAGATCCGGCCGGTCGAAACCGGGATCGAGCGCGGCCGCGATCGGCCGCTGCGGGATGGTGACGCGTTCGAACGTGCCGTGGTCGAGCAGCCCGTCGATGACGCCCGGCGACACGCCGGCGGCGGCGGCGAGGCCTGACTTCGACCAGGCAAGTCCGTCCGCGGCCGCCTCGATCGCCTTCCGGCGCGCCTCGGTCATCCGGGCAGGCGGCGGGCCGGCGAGCCGGATGCCGGTCATCGGCTTCTCCGGCTCGAGCGCCGCCGGCACGCGCAGGACCATCCGGAGCACCATGCCGGGCGGCGTCAGCGTGTAGCGGGCCACCCAGTCGACGAAGCGGATGAGCGTCTCGGGGAGCGGCGGCGCGTCGAAGACGTGCGCGACCGGCCGCACGCGCTTCGGGTCGACCCCGCCCGGCTCGCCCGGCCACACGGCGGCGAGCGTGATCCGCGGCCCGAGCGGGACGGCGACGATCGTGCCGGGCGCGAGCGGGCGCTCTGAACTGTAGGTATAGGCGCCGGCGACCGCGACCGGCACCAGCACGCTGACGAGATGGGTCACGGCGCGGTCCGGATCGCGGGCCGCCACGGCTGACGAAGGCGACTCATTCGACTAGAAGGACCCTCAACAGAGGCAATCCGCAATCCGGGACGCGATCGGACCCAGCATGAAGTTCTTTGTCGACACCGCCGACGTCGGTGAAATCCGCGAGCTCGCCGAGGCCGGCCTGCTCGATGGCGTGACCACCAATCCGTCGCTCATCATGAAGGCCGGTCGCTCCATCCACGACGTGGTGGCGGAAATCTGCGCCATCGTCGAGGGGCCCGTCTCGGCCGAAGTGGCGGCGCTCGATTTCGACGGGATGCTCGCGGAAGGGCGCAAGCTCGCGGAGATCGCCGAGAACGTGGCGATCAAGGTGCCGCTCACCTGGAACGGCCTGAAGGCGTGCCGCGTGCTCACCGGCGAAGGCCACATGGTGAACGTCACGCTCTGCTTCACGGCGAACCAGGCGCTTCTCGCCGCGCGCGCCGGCGCGACCTTCGTCTCCCCCTTCATCGGCCGGCTCGACGATATCGGGCTCGACGGCATGCAGCTCATCGAGGAGATCCGGACGATCTTCGACAATTACGCCCATCTCGAGACCGAGATCCTCGCCGCCTCGATCCGGAGCCCGAACCACGTCAAGCTCGCCGCACTCGCCGGCGCGGACGTCGCCACGGTGCCGCCGGCCGTCATCAGGGGCCTGGTCGACCACCCGCTCACGGAGAAGGGGCTCGAGATCTTCCTGAACGACTGGAAGAAGACGGGCCAGACCATTCTGTGACCGGCCGGAAGGCCGCCGCCTCAACCCTTGCTTAACCCTCCGCGGGCGAGGCTTTCCCGGATGCGCCCGGCCTCTCCCGCCCCGATCCTCGTCGCCGCCCGCGCGGAGCTCCGCGCCGCCGTCGAGGACTGGCTCGCGCATCTCGCGCTCGAGCGGAGGCTCGCGGCGAACACGCTCGAGGCCTACCGGCGCGACCTCTGGCAGTTCCTGCACTTCCTCACCCGGCATCTCGGCGAGCCGCCCGGCTTCGAGGCGGTCGCGGCGCTCCGCACCGCCGATCTCCGCGCCTTCCTCGCCGCGCGGCGGAGCGCGGGGGCGGGGCCGAGGACGCTCGCCCGGCAGCTCGCCGCGCTGCGCTCCTTCGCGCGCTTCCTCGACCGGCGCGGCCTCGCCGCGAATGCCGCCTTCACGACCATGCGCGCGCCGAAGCAGCCGAAGAGCGTGCCGAAGGCGCTCACGGTCGCCGATGCCGAACGCGTGGTCGACACCGCCGACGCGCTCGCCGAAACGCCGTGGATCGCCGCGCGCGACACCGCCGTGCTCATGCTCCTCTATGGCTGCGGCCTGCGCGTCTCCGAGGCGCTCGCCATCCGCCGCCGGGACGCCCCGGTCGCCAGAGGGGAAGCCGCCGGAGGGGAAGCCGCCGGAGGGGAAGCCGCCGGAGGGGAAGCCGCCGGAGCGGAAGCGCTCCGGGTCCGCGGCAAGGGCGGGCGGGAGCGCATCGTCCCGGTGCTGCCCGTGGTGAGCGCCGCGATCGAGGCCTATCTCGCGGCCTGTCCCTACGTGCTGGAGCCGGACGGCGCCCTCTTCCGCGGCGCGAAGGGCGGCCCGCTCTCGCCGCGCATCGTGCAGCTCGCGGTCGAGCGCCTGCGCGGCGCGCTGGGGCTCGAGCCGTCGCTCACCCCGCATGCGCTCCGCCATTCCTTCGCGACGCATCTCCTCGGCGCCGGCGGCGACCTGCGGACCATCCAGGAACTGCTCGGCCATGCGAGCCTTTCCACGACCCAGATCTATACGGCCGTGGACACAGCGAGGCTGCTCGACATCTACCGGAACGCGCATCCGCGGGCATGACAATCACGCTCTTTTGAGCGGGGCGGCCTAGGCCGCATCCCTGCCTGGGACTAGTTTCCTCCGATGCGGCGTGCGCTGACGCCGTTCTGAACGGAGGCCTCGATGCTGAGAACTATCACAGGCTTGCTCGCAGCCTCCGCTCTCGGGCTCACCGCTACGGCGGCGATGGCCGAGTGCGGGTTCCACCAGAAGCAGGTCATGGCCAGCACGGCTGAGGACCGGCCCGCGGTGGTCGAGACCGTTCCGGATCAGACGCCTTCGGTCGTCGCGCAGGCCGAGCTCCGGCAGGCGCAAACCGAGAAGCCGGCCTGCCCCGCGGGTCAGGCGGGCTGCGGCGCTGCAACCAAATAGGGCGCCGCGCGTTTTCCTGTTCTCCTAGTCCAAGTCAGCTGCGCCGGCTCGTCGAGCCGGCGCTCTTTTTTTGGACGGCCGCTCAGATGTGGATCGGCTTGAAGCTCGCGGCCATCGCCGCCTCGCGCACCGCCTCCGACATGGTCGGGTGCGCATGGCAGGTCCGCCCCAGATCCTCGGCCGACCCGCCGAATTCCATCAGCACGGCGCCCTCGTGGATCATCTCGCCGGCGCCCGCTCCCACGATGTGCATGCCGAGGACGCGATCGGTCGCGGCGTCCGCGAGCACCTTCACGAATCCCTCGGTCCGGTTCATCGCCCGGGCGCGCCCGTTCGCGGTGAAGGGGAACTTGCCGACGCGATAGTCGATCCCGGCCGCCTTCAGCTCCTCTTCCGTGCGGCCGACGGAGGCGATCTCGGGCATGGTGTAGATGACGCTCGGGATCACCTCGTAGTTCACGTGGCCCGCCTGCCCCGCCAGGATCTCGGCGACCGCGACGCCCTCGTCCTCCGCCTTGTGGGCGAGCATCGGCCCGGCGATGACGTCGCCGATCGCATAGATGCCCGCGACATTGGTCTGGAAATGGCCGTCCACCTTGACGCGCCGGCGCTCGTCGAGGGCGACGCCCGCCTCCGCCAGGCCGAGCCCGTCGGTGTAGGGCCGCCGGCCGATCGAGACGAGCACGACGTCGGCCGGGATCGTCTCCGTCGCGCCCTCGCCGCTCGCCGGCGCGACCGAGACCGCCAGGCCCTCGCCGGCCGGCTCCACGCCGGTCACCTTCGAGCCGAGGCGGAAGGCGATGCCCTGCTTCTGCAAGATGCGCTGCGACTGCTTGGCGACCTCGCCGTCCATGCCGGGCAGGATGCGGTCGAGGAATTCGACGACCGTCACCTCCGAGCCGAGGCGGCGCCATACCGAGCCGATCTCGAGGCCGATCACGCCGGCGCCCACCACGATCAGGCGCTTCGGCACGGCCTTCAGCTCGAGCGCTCCGGTCGAGGTGACGACACGCTCCTCGTCCGTCTCCACGCCGGGGAGCGGCGCGGAATCGGAGCCGGTCGCGATCACGATCGCCTTCGCCGCGAGTTCCTGGACGCCGCCGTCCCCGGCGGTGACCTCGACCCTCCCCGGACCGAGAATCCGGCCGGCTCCGTGGAAGCTGTCGATCTTGTTCTTCTTGAAGAGGAAGGCGACCCCTTCGACGTTCGACTTCACCGTGGCGTCCTTGTGGGCGAGCATCGCCGGCAGGTCGAGCTCGGGCGAGACCTTGATGCCGAGCTTGTCGAAGCCGTGGCCGGCCTCCTCGAACATCTCGGAGGCGTGGAGGAGCGCCTTCGAGGGGATGCACCCGACATTGAGGCACGTCCCGCCATGCGTCGCCCGCTTCTCCACGACCGCCGTCTTCAGGCCGAGCTGGGCGGCGCGGATGGCACAGACATAGCCGCCCGGGCCGGTGCCGATCACGATGAGGTCGTATGTGTCGGGCATTTCGTCCTTCCGTAGACGTTCGGCGCTCAGGTGAAGAGCGCGAAGAGCATGACGAGGAGCCCGGCCACCGAGACGGTCCAGACGAAGCTCCGGAAATAGGGAATGCCGGCCAGATAGAGCGGCAGGTAGACGATGCGGCTCCAGAACCACACATGCGCCCCGACTGCCCCCGCGCCGCCGGCCTCGCCGGACACGGCAAGGGCGAGCGCGAGGCCGACGAAGGCCGGATAGGTCTCCAGGAAATTGCGGAGCGCGCGTTCCGAGCGCCCCGTCAGGGGTTTCTGCGCCGCATGCGGCTCGTCGCGCGGACCGACATTGTAGTCGCGTCCGGTCTCGCGCGTGACGGCGACGGCCTGCACGGTGATGTGCACGAGGAGAAGGAGAACGCTCCAGCCGAGGAGGCTCAGTTCCGCCGGAAGTCCGGCCGCGTTCTCCATCGTGTCACCCTTGCGTCGGTCAGAGGTCCAGCACGAGGCGCTGCGGGTCCTCGATCGCCTCCTTCACGCGGACGAGGAAGGTGACCGCCTCGCGGCCGTCCACGATCCGGTGGTCGTAGGAAAGCGCCAGATACATCATCGGGCGCACCACGATCTGCCCGCTTTTCACGACCGGCCGCTCCTCGATGCGGTGCATGCCGAGAATCCCGGATTGCGGCGCGTTGAGGATCGGCGTGGAGAGCAGCGAACCGTAGATGCCGCCGTTCGTGATGGTGAAGGTGCCGCCCTGCATCTCCTCGAGCTTGAGCTGCCCGTCGCGCGCGCGCCGGCCGTAATCGCCGATCTTCTTCTCCACCTCGGCGATCGAGAGCTGGTCGGCGTCGCGCACGACCGGCACGACCAGCCCACGCTCGGTGCCGACGGCGACGCCGACATGGTAATAGTTCTTGTAGACGAGGTCCTGGCCGTCGATCTCGGCATTGACGGCCGGCAGTTCCTTCAGCGCATGGACGCAGGCCTTCACGAAGAAGCCCATGAAGCCGAGCTTCACTCCGTGCTTCTTCTCGAAGAGGTCCTTGTAGTCCTTGCGGAGCTGCATCACCGCGCTCATGTCCACGTCGTTGAACGTGGTCAGCATGGCGGCGGTGTTCTGGGCGTCCTTCAGCCGGCGCGCGATCGTCTGCCGGAGCTTGGTCATCCGCACCCGCTCCTCGCGGGCCTCGTCGGGCGGTGCGGACGGCGCGCGGACCGAAACCGGGGCGGGAGCCGGCGCAGCCTGCGGCGGCTGATAGGCGAGCACGTCGCCCTTGAGGACCTGGCCGCGCTTGCCGGAGCCCGCCACGTCCTCGGCGGCGATGCCGCGCTCTTCCATCAGCTTCCGCGCCGCCGGGGCCGGCGGCATGTCGGTCTTGGCCTTGGCCGCCGGTGCGGCGGGCGCGGCGGCGGCCGCTTCGGCCTTCTTCGGCGCCGGGCGCTGCTTCGGCTCCTCGGGACCGGCATTGATCGGGGCCGCCTTGCCGACGGCGCCCTCTGCGAGGCTGCCGAGCACGGCGCCGACCTCGACGGTCTCGCCTTCCTTCACGGTGATCGCCTCGAGCCGGCCCGCGCTCGGCGCCGGCACCTCGATCGTGACCTTGTCCGTCTCGAGCTCGACCAGCGGCTCGTCCTGGGCGACCTGATCGCCCTCCTTCTTGAACCACTGGCCGACGGTGGCTTCCGTCACCGATTCGCCGAGTGTCGGAACCTTGATGTCCGTTGCCATGTCATCCTTCCATGGGTCGCCGCCGGCACCGGGCGCTCAGCCGAGCGCCTCGCCGAGAAACTGTTCGCGCTGCGCGAGGTGCTTCGACATGAGGCCCGTCGCCGTCGCGGCCGAGGCCGCCCGCCCGGCATAGCGGAGCGTCTTGTCGGAGATCTTCAGCATCTCGAGGACCGCCCGCATGCGCGGCTCGACGAAGAACCAGGCGCCCATGTTCTGCGGCTCCTCCTGGCACCAGACGAGGTCGGCGTTCGGGAAGCGCGCCAGCACCTCGCAGATCGCCTTCATCGGGAACGGATAGAGCTGCTCCACGCGCAGCAGGTAGACGTCGTCGATCCCGCGCTTCTCGCGGTCCTCGTAGAGGTCGTAATAGACCTTGCCCGAGCACAGCACGATCCGCCGGATCTTGTCGTCCGCCACGAGCCTGGTCTGCTCGTTCGGCAGCACCTCGGCGTCGTCCGCCAGCAGCCGGTGGAAGGTCGAGCCCTGGGCGAGATCGGAGAGACGGGAAACCGCGCGCTTGTGGCGGAGCAGCGACTTCGGCGTCATCAGGATCAGCGGCTTGCGGAAATTGCGCAACATCTGCCGGCGCAGGATGTGGAAATAGTTCGCCGGCGTCGTGCAGTTGGCGACCTGCATGTTGTCCTCGGCGCACATCTGGAGATAGCGCTCGAGGCGGGCGGAGGAATGCTCCGGTCCCTGGCCCTCATAGCCATGCGGCAGCAGGCAGACGAGCCCTGACATCCGGAGCCACTTGCGCTCGCCCGACGAGAGGAACTGGTCGAAGATCACCTGTGCGCCGTTGGCGAAGTCGCCGAACTGGGCTTCCCAGAGCGTGAGCGCGTTGGGCTCCGCCAGCGAGTAGCCGTATTCGAAGCCGAGCACCGCCTCCTCGGACAGCATCGAGTTGATGACCTCGAAATGCGCCTGCTCTCCGCCGAGATGGTTGAGCGGGGTGTAGCGCTTCTCGGTCGCCTGGTCGTAGAGCACGGCATGGCGCTGGGAGAAGGTGCCGCGCTCGACGTCCTGCCCCGAGAGGCGGATCTTGTAGCCTTCCTTCAGGAGCGATCCGAAGGCGAGCGCCTCGCCGAAGGCCCAGTCGATCCCCTCCCCGCTCTCGATCACGGCCTTCCTGTTGTCGAGGAAGCGCTGGATCGTGCGATGGACCTTGAAGTCCTTCGGAACCCGGGCGAGACGCTTCGCGATCTCGCGCAGCGTATCCTCGGGAACGCCCGTGTCGCTGACGCGCCGCTCGTCGCTCGCCTGCGGCGTGGTCAGTCCCGACCATGCGCCGTCCAGCCAGTCGGCCTTGTTCGGGCGGTAGGTCTGGGTCGTGTCGAATTCCTGGTCGAGCCGCTGGCGCCACTCCGCCTTCGTCCGCTCCACCTCCTCGGCGCTGACGAGCCCCTCCGAGACGAGCTTCTTCGCGTAGATCTCGAGCGTGCTCGGGTGGTTGCGGATCGCCTTGTAC
This sequence comes from Propylenella binzhouense, assembly GCF_009866965.1. Lineage (GTDB taxonomy): Bacteria > Pseudomonadota > Alphaproteobacteria > Rhizobiales > Afifellaceae > Propylenella > Propylenella binzhouense. The sequence goes on from NZ_SPKJ01000067.1 coordinate 18,612, forward strand.
ATCAGCGGCTGGGTGAAGGCCGGCTCGTCGCCCTCGTTGTGGCCGAAGCGGCGGTAGCAGAACATGTCCACCACCACCGGCTTGTGGAACTGCTGCCGGAATTCGGTCGCGACCTTGGCCGCGAAGACCACCGCCTCCGGGTCGTCGCCGTTCACGTGCAGGATCGGCGCCTCGACCATCTTCGCCACGTCGGACGGATAGGGCGAGGAGCGCGCGAAGCGCGGATTGGTGGTGAAGCCGATCTGGTTGTTGATGATGACGTGGAGCGAGCCGCCGGTGCGATGGCCGCGCAGGCCCGAAAGGCCGAAGCACTCCGCCACGACGCCCTGGCCGGCAAAGGCGGCGTCGCCGTGGATCAGGAGCGGCAGCACCTGGGTCCGCTTCTTGTCCTCGAGCTGGTCCTGCTTGGCCCGCGCCTTGCCGAGGACGACGGGGTCCGCGATCTCGAGATGCGAGGGATTGGCCGTCAGCGAGAGATGGACCTTGTTGCCGTCGAACTCGCGGTCGGACGAGGCGCCGAGATGATACTTGACGTCGCCGGAGCCCTCGACGTCGTCGGGCGTGAACGAGCCGCCCTTGAACTCGTGGAAGATGGCGCGGTGGGGCTTGCCCATGACCTGCGCCAGCACGTTGAGGCGCCCGCGATGCGCCATGCCGAGCACGATCTCGCGCACGCCGAGCGCGCCGCCGCGCTTGATGATCTGCTCGAGCGCCGGGATCAGCGACTCGCCGCCGTCGAGGCCGAACCGCTTCGTTCCGGTGTAGCGGACGTCGAGGAACTTCTCGAAGCCCTCTGCCTCCACCAGCTTGTTGAGGATCGCCCGCTTCCCCTGCTCGGTGAAGGTGATCTCCTTGTCGGGGCCTTCGATGCGCTCCTGGATCCACTGCTTCTCCTCGGGCGAGGAGATGTGCATGAACTCCACGCCGAGCGTCGAGCAATAGGTCCGCCGCAGGATCGCAAGCATCTCGGGGATGGTCGCGAACTGCATCCCGAGCACGTTGTCGATGAAGATCCTGCGCTGGTAGTCGGCTTCGGTGAAGCCGTAGCTCGAGGGATGCAGCTCCTCGTGGTCGCGGCGCGGGGCGAGGCCGAGCGGGTCGAGATCGGCATGCAGATGGCCGCGCATGCGATAGGCGCGGATCATCATCAGCGCGCGGACGGAATCGCGCGTGGCCTGGAGCACTTCGGGTTCGGACAGCTCCACCCCGCGCTTCTGCGCGGCGGCCGTCACCTTCTGGGTGACGCGGGTCTCGATCGGCGCCCAGTTGCCGTCGAGGGCGGCGACGAGTTCGCCGTTGGCGAGGATCGGCCAGTCCGGCCGGCGCCAGCTCGCGCCGCGCGCCTCGGCGATGACCCGGGCGCTCTCCTCCTTCAGGCCGGTGAAGAAGTCGCGCCAGTCGGGTTCGACCGAGCCGGGATCCTGCTGGTAGCGTGCGTAGAGGTCTTCGATGTAGGAGGCGTTGCCGCCGTAGAGGAAGGACGAGGTTTGGAAGGCTTCGTTGGTGTCTTGCCGTGGCATCAGCTCTATCGGACCTCTCCGGCCCGCGCTCCTTTCTGCGGTCGCCCGCCCCGCTCAGGGCGACCTTGACCCCATGCCGGCACCCGTCGGCCCCGGCGATCCCCGACGTCGGCTTCCGCTGCCGACGCGAAGCAGCGACCCCGGCCTTGCGGGCCGCGGGCCTGATCGGCGTCTGGTCCGCCTAGCATGAGACGGTAAACGGACAGGTCACTTCCGCCCGCTACCCCTACCTATGCCTTCATGCCGGCATGACAATGGCCCTCACGCGAGCGAGGGCTGGATCTTGCGGCAGGCGGCGATCAGTCCTTCGACCGAATCGACCGACTTCTGGAACATCTGGCGCTCGGCGCGGTCGAGCTCGATCTCGACCACCTTCTCGACGCCGCCGGCCCCGATCACGACCGGCACGCCGACATAGATCCCGTCGAGCCCGTACTCGCCCTGGAGATAGGCGGCGGCGGGCAGCACGCGCTTCTTGTCCCTGAGATAGCTCTCGGCCATGGCGATCGCCGAGGCGGCCGGCGCGTAGAACGCCGATCCGGTCTTCAGCAGGCCGACGATCTCCGCGCCGCCGTCGCGCGTGCGCTGGACGATCTCGTCGAGCCGCTTGCCGTCGAGCCAGCCCATCTTCACGAGATCCGGCAGCGGGATGCCGGCGACCGTCGAGTAGCGCGTCAGCGGCACCATGGTGTCGCCGTGGCCGCCGAGCACGAAGGCCGTGACGTCCTCGACGGAGACGCCGAGCTCCTCGGCGAGGAAGTAGCGGAAGCGCGCGCTGTCGAGCACGCCGGCCATCCCGACCACCTGGCTCGCCGGCAGGCCGGAGAACTTCTGCAGCGCCCACACCATCGCGTCGAGCGGGTTGGTGATGCAGATGACGAAGGCCTCGGGGGCGTACTTGCTGATCCCGGCGCCGACCTGCTCCATCACCCTGAGATTGATCTCGAGCAGGTCGTCGCGGCTCATGCCCGGCTTGCGCGGCACGCCCGCGGTGACGATCACGACATCGGCGCCGGCGATCGCCTCGTAGCTCTGGGTGCCGGAGATGCGCGCGTCGAAGCCCTCGACCGGCGAGGATTGCGCGATGTCGAGACCCTTCCCCTGCGGCACGCCCTCCTGCACGTCGAAGAGGACGATGTCGCCGAGCTCCTTGAGGCCTGCGAGAAGCGCGAGGGTTCCTCCGATCTGGCCGGAGCCGATCAGCGCGATCTTGTTTCGGGCCATGAGCCTCTCTGCCTTCCGTTTACGTAAGGGGCGGGTCCTGCGGTCGGCCGGTCAGTAGCCCGATTGGCGGGACGAGGCAAGCCGCAGCGCGGCATTCCGGTACACAAGTGCGTTTCCGATTCCGGCCGCTCACGCCGCGCCGGCGCCCGCCTCCGCCCGCGGCTCGCGCCGTTCGCGATAGGCGTCGGACTGCATCTCGACGAGACGGGAGGCGGTGCGCTCGAATTCGCGCGCCTCGACGCCCGAGGCGCCGTGCCACAGCCCGGCCGGCGCGGCGTCGGCGGACGCGAACAGCCGCACGCCGTTGTCGTAGAGCGTGTCGACGAGATTGATGAACCGCTTCGCCTCGTTGCGGGTCGCCGGGCTCATCACCGGGATGTCGGAGATGAAGAGCGTGTCGAAGCTCCGCGCGATCCGCAGATAGTCGCTCGCCCCGAGCGGCCGGGCGCAGAGCTCCGCGAAGGTGAAGCGGGCGACGCCGTCGGCAGCCTCGGGCACGAGAATGCGCCGGCCCTTGTTCTCGATCTCGGCCGGGTCGCCATGGGCGCGGCCCGTCAGTTCCCGGAACGCGGCGTCGAGCTTCTCGTCGGCGGCCATGCCGGAGGGCGTGATGTAGACGGGCCTCGTCCCCGTCTTCTCCAGCCGGAAGTCCCGCGGGGCGGCGAGGTGGAAGACCGCCATATGCGCCTCGATCAGCGCGATCGCCGGCAGGAAGAGCGCGCGGTTGAGCCCGTCCTTGTAGAGCTCCCGCGGCGGCGTGTTCGAGGTCGTCACGATCGCGACCCCCTGCCGGAAGAGATGGTCGAGCAGCCGGCCGAGGATCATCGCGTCGGCGATGTCGTTGACGGCGAACTCGTCGAGACAGAGGAGCCGCGCCTCCCCCGCGAGTTCGGCCGCCACCGGCGGGATCGGGTCGTCGCCCTTGACCTCGCCCCTGCGGAGGCGGCGGCGGAACGCCTCGAGGCGCTTGTGGACCTCGTCCATGAACTCGTGGAAATGGACCCGCCGCTTGCGCTCGTTCGGGGCGGCCGCGAAGAAGAGGTCCATGAGGAGCGTCTTGCCGCGTCCGACCGAACCCCAGACATAGAGGCCCGTCGGCTCCTGCGCCCTCGCCTTGGCGAACAGCCAGCCGAACGCCTTCCGCTTGGAGCCGAGCCGGCGCTCGGCAAGCGTCGCGACCAGTCCGTCGAGCTCGACCGCCAGCGCCCGCTGGACGGGATCGGGCTCGATCGCGCCGGCCCGCGCCAGCGCCTCGTAGCGTCCTAGAACCGAGTCCTGCATCGCGTTCACGGGCGGGAGCGATAGACGCGCGCCGCGGGTCGCACAAGCGCCCTGGCGCATCCCCGCCCCGCGCCGCGCGGAGCGGCGTCCGTCAGGCGGCCGGGTCGAGCTTCCGGAAGTCCTCGCGGAGCTTCTCGAAATTGCTGCCGGCCGCGAGAATGCAGGATTCGCCGCTCGTCTTCGTCATCAGGATGGTCCACGTCCCGCGCTCGGACGCGAAGAACTGCATGAGCCGGTCCTGATTGACGGTGCCGATGCTGACCGGTGTCTCCCGGTACTTCTTCGCGAGCAGCTGCACCATCTTGTCGTGGCGGGCGCATTGCGGCCCCTGTTCCGCCGAAGCCGCTCCGGCAAACAGGCCCGCGGCGACCGCGGCGAGCGCGAAGGAATGAAAACGTCGCATCCTTGCCCCTTCCCAGATGCACCGGGGCGATCGGCGGCGGATCCCACCCGCACGGCCTCACACGGGTTCTGCCAGAAGGCGTCCCGGTGGACCCCGGCAAATCAACGCACGAAGAGCGTCAATTGCAATCTATCGGGAGATTGCACTGCAGCAAACGGGACATTCCGTCCCGCCCGCGAAGCGCGCCGCCATGCGCGCTTTATGCAACAGGCCCGAAGCGCGCCGCCATGCGCGCTTCATCCAGCAGGCCCGAAGTGCGCGGCCATGCGTGCCTTATGCAGCAGGCGGGAAGCGCGCCACCATGCGCGCTTCATCCAACAGGCCCGAAGCGCGCCACCACACGCTTCATGCAGCAGGCCCGAAGCGCGCCACCATGCGCGCTTCATCCAACAGGAATATGACGGGCGCTCACCGATTGAAGGAAACTGCGGCGCCGGCTTCCGTCTGGCCGTTGAACTGCGTCTTCGAGCTCGGATAGAGGCGCGCGACCGTCGCCCCCGAGCCGTCGACCAGGCGGACCTGGTTGCCCTCGAGGTTCCAGGCCGAAACGCCCTGCAGGCCGGGCGCGGAGCAGCCGCGCGTCGTCGCCCGGTAGCCGCCGGTCCAGGTCGTGAGCGACATGAAGAGCTGGCAGGAGCTGCCGCTGGAGGAGATCGTCCAGCCGCCGAGGAGGTCGGTCCTGCCGACCTCGACGCCGCCACCCGGCGCCGGCGCCGGCGCCGTGGCGGCGGGCCCGACGGAGGCCATCTGTGCGCCCGGCGGGTTGGTGCCGGGCGCACCG
>NZ_SPKJ01000068.1 GCF_009866965.1 Propylenella binzhouense
CGCGAGCGCCGCGTCGATGGCGGCGGCGAGCACGTCGGCGCGGAGCACCATGCCGGCGCCGCCGCCCGCCGGCGTGTCGTCGACGGCTCGGTGCGCGCCGAGCCCGTGCTCGCGGATGTTCCGTGCCTCGAGCGACCAGGTGCCGGCGGCGAGCGCCTTGCCGGAGAGGCTCGCGCCGAGCGGCCCGGGAAACATCTCCGGATAGAGGGTGAGGACGGTGGCGCGAAAGCTCATGGCCCGGAGCGCTCGTCCGGATCCGCCCGCGCATCCGTCTCCGGCGGCAGGATGACCACCAGCCGGCCGGCCGCGAGGTCGACGACCGGCACCGCCGCCTTCGTGAAGGGAACGAGCCGCGAGGGCCCGCGCGGCGGCGCGATGTCGAGGAGGTCGCCCGCCCCGAAATCGTGGACCGCGACCACGGTGCCGAGCGGTTCGCCCGCCGCGCCGATCGCGTCGAGACCGATCAGGTCGGCGTGGTAGAACTCGTCCTCCTCCGGCGGCGGCAGCGTGCCGCGCTCGACATAGAGGTCGGTCCCGGTCAGCCGCTCGACATCCTCGCGGCGGTCGATGCCGGCGAACTTCACGACCAGCATCTCCTTCGCGGGGCGGAGACGCTCGATCTCGAACCGCCGGCCGTCCGCGGCGAAGAGCGGGCCGTAATCGGCGAGCGCGGCCGGATCGCCGGTGAAGCTCTTCACGCGCGCCTCGCCGCGCACGCCGTGCGGCGCACCGATGCGGGCCATGACGACCCGGTCGGGTCCGGCCATGCCGCCGCGCCCCGGCCCGCCGCCCTACTCGGCTGCGGCGCCTTCGGCCGCGGCCTCTTCGGCCTTCTGGCGGCGCGCCTCGGCGCGTTCCTTGGCCTTGGCGCCGGGCTCGGCCTTCTGCGGGTTGCTGCGGGCGGCGCGGCTCGCGAGGCCGGCGGCGGCGAGGAACCGGAGCACCCGGTCGGTCGGCTGCGCGCCGCGGCCGAGCCAATGCTGGATGCGCTCGATGTCGAGGACGACGCGCTCGGCGCTGTCCTTCGGCAGGAGCGGGTTGTAGGTGCCGAGCTTCTCGATGAAGCGGCCGTCGCGCGGCGCGCGCTCGTCCGCCGCCACGATGCGGTAGAACGGCCGCTTCTTCGAGCCGCCGCGCGCCAGTCTGATCTTCACTGCCATTTCTTCCGTCCTTCCGGTCTTCAGTCTTTGCGTTGATGCCGATGATTTCGGGTGCCGGTCCGCCCTGCCGTCCCGCCCGGGCCCGGCCCCGGCGGTGAGGGCGGTCTGCCGCTTCGTTCCGGCCGGCGTTCCCGCGCTATCTCTTCTTGCCCTTGCCGAGGCCGGGCAGGCCGCCGCCGCCAAGGCCGGGCAGGCCGCCGAGCCCGCCGGCGATGGAATTGAGGTTGCCGAGCCCGCCCAGCCCGCCGGGCAGCCCCCCGGCGCCGCCGCCGAGCCCGCCGAGCCCGCCTTTCTGGATCTGCTCGAGCATCGCCGGGTCGACCTGCGGCTGGCCGCCGCCGAAGAGCGCGCCGAGGCCGCCCTTCTGCTTGCCGAACTTCTTCATGAGGTCGGCCATCTGGCGATGCATCTTCAGCAGCTTGTTGACGTCCTGCACGTCGGTGCCGGAGCCGGCGGCGACCCGCTTCTTGCGGCTCGCATTCATCAGCGCCGGCTTCTGCCGCTCCGTGCGCGTCATCGAGGAGATGATGGCGATCTGGCGCTTGATGAGCCGGTCGTCGAGGCCGGCGCCCTCGAGCTGCTTCTTCATCTTTCCGATGCCCGGCATCATGCCGAGAATGCCGGACATGCCGCCGATCTTCTGCATCTGGCGGAACTGCTCAGCCAGATCGTCGAGATCGAACTCGCCCTTCTTGAGCTTCGCCGCCTGCTGCTTCGCCTTCTCGGCGTCGATCGTCTCGGCCGCCTTCTCCACCAGCGAGACGATGTCGCCCATGCCGAGGATGCGGTCGGCGATCCGGCCGGGATGGAAGTCCTCGAGCGCGTCCATGCGCTCGCCGACACCGATGAGCTTGATCGGCTTGCCGGTCACCGCGCGCATGGAGAGCGCGGCGCCGCCGCGGCCGTCGCCGTCGACGCGGGTGAGCACGATCCCGGAGACGCCGACGCGGGAATCGAAGGAGCGCGCGACATTGACGGCGTCCTGGCCGGTCAGCGCGTCGGCCACGAGCAGGATCTCGTGCGGCCGGGTCGCCGCCTTGATCTCCTGCATCTCGATCATCAGCGGCTCGTCGATATGGGTGCGGCCGGCCGTGTCGAGCATGACCACGTCGTAGCCGCCGAGCCGGGCGGCGTTCATGGCGCGGCCGGCGATGTCGACCGGGGACTGGCCGGCGACGATCGGCAGCGTCGCGACGCCGACCTGCTCGCCGAGCACGCGGAGCTGCTCCTGCGCGGCCGGGCGGCGCGTGTCGAGCGAGGCCATCAGCACCTTCTTGCGCTGGCGCTCGGTGAGCCGCTTCGCAAGCTTCGCCGTCGTCGTCGTCTTGCCGGAGCCCTGCAGGCCGACCATCATGATCGGCACCGGCGCGGCCGCGGCGAGGTCGACCGGCTCGGCCTCGGCGCCGAGCATCTCGACGAGCTGGTCGTGCACGATCTTCACGACCATCTGGCCGGGCTTCACCGAGCGGATCACCTCGGCGCCGACGGCGCGCGTGCGCACCTTGTCGGTAAAGGACTTCACCACGTCGAGGGCGACGTCGGCCTCGAGCAGGGCGCGGCGGACCTCGCGCAGCGCCTCGTTGACGTCGGCCTCCGACAGCGCACCGCGCCCGGTGATCTTGTCGAAGATGCCGCTCAGGCGGTCTGAAAGCGATTCGAACACGCGAACCTCAAAGCGTTAGCGCACCCGCGGGCGAGCATCGCTGGCGGGTGTTGGCCTCCGGCGTCGCGGCACCGGTCGGCGGGTCTCGGTTACGGACCTACGGAATTTCGGGTCGAGGCCTTACCGGAACAAGGGGACGGGGTCAAGGAAGGGCGCCGTGAGCGCGTATCTACGGCTACGGGGATCTGATATCAACTTTCCTGGTCGCGTGTGGATGAGGTTGGCTTAGAGGAGCCTTCAACGTGGAAACGCATACGGTGATAATCAGTGACTTCGATCCCGCAGAGAACGACCGCGTCAAGATTGAAGGAGACGCATGGGTGCCTTGTCGCATCTGCGCCGAGATTTTTCGGCGGGTTCGTCTGACGGCCAGATACTGCAATTCGTGCAATCGTGCGTTCTGCGAAGGTGAGCACGGCAGTTTTGCTGGGGGCGGACCGGCCGTGTGTGTGCGGTGCAATAGCTCCGAAAGGTTGTCAGCGGACGTTTAGCGCTGGCAGGCTGCTTACGGTCTTCCGCTCCTAGCGCAAACTAGAGCTGAATCCTACCAGTCTGGACAACGACTGATCTGCAGAGCAACCAGTTTACCCGCCCCCGTTCGCGCCCCTCCGCCGCTCCGCCCGCGCGCCGAGATAGCCGAGCGCGGCCATGACCGGAATGCCGATCGCGAGCCGCTTCAGCGAGAGCGGCGGCCGCCGAGTGTCGCCGCGCCCATCCGACGCGTAGGCGCCATCTCTTTCGCGCGCCGGGGCGCGTCTGCCCTCGCCGTCGCCGCCGTCCTCCGGCCGGTCGGGCCGCGCGGAATAGGCGTGACCCTTGCCGGGCTCCGGATCGTCGGCGGTCTTGCCGACCGTGTCCGCCATCACCGCGCCGCGCGCGCCGATCGGCCGCTCGGGGCCGGTCGTGGTGTCGTGGAAGGTCTGGTGCTCCATCTCGGAATTGATCTCGGCGCCGGCGATCAGGATGAAGCAGGAGATCCAGGTCCACATCATGAAGCCGATGACGGCGCCGAGCGAGCCGTAGGTCGCGCCGTAATCGGCGAAGTTCGCGAGATACCAGGAGAACAGGATCGAGGCGACGATCCAGACGATCGTGGCAAGCGCGCTGCCCCAGGTGACCCAGCGCCACTCGGCGCGCTCGCGGCTCGGGCCGATGCGGTAGAGCACGGCGATGGCGAAGGCGGCGACCAGGAAGAGCACCGGCCAGCGCAGCACCGAGATCAGCGTCTCCGCCATGCCGCCGAGGCCGAGGAGCGCGATGGCCGCCGGCACAATGCCGACCGCGGTGATGAAGAGGATGCCGACCAGGATCGCGCCGAAGGTGATGCCGAGCGTGATGAGGTTCAGCTTGAAGAATCCCCGCTTCTCCGTCTCGTCATAGGCGATGTTCATCGCCTCGAAGAGCGTCTTGATGCCGTTGTTGGCGCTCCAGAGCGCGAGCAGCAGGCCGAACACGAAACCGAAGGAGAGCGAGGACGTGTCCTGTTCGGCGAGGCGCTCCAGCTGGCTCTGGATCAGGTCCATCCCTCCCGAGGGCAGCACGCCGCCGAGGAACGCGATGTGGTCGGCGATGGTGACCGGATCGGCGACGAAGCCGTAGATCGAGACGAAGGCGGCGAGCGCGGGAAAGAGCGCGAGCAGCAGGTAGAAGGTCGTGCCGGCCGCAATCAGCGAGACGCGGTCGGAGGAGATCTCGTCCTTCACGCGCCAGAGGACGTCCTTCCAGCCCTTCCCGGGAATGTCTCCGGGGCGCCGGGCATTCCGGCCCCGGTCGGCTTCGGTTCGCACGAGATGTTCCATCCGGGAATCCATTGCTCCGCCTCGGGACCGCCACATTGCGGCATTGCGGAAACCGGCCGGGGCGCACGAAAGTTCCGGGCGGAAACAGGCTCTTAAGGTGCGCGCGCCGGCCGTTCTGGAAAGCGGGCGCGGATTCGGCCATATACGGGGCACGGAAAGAGCCATGCCCGCGATGATCCCCTTCCTGAAGATGAACGGACTCGGCAACGACTTCATGGTCGTCGACGCCCGCGCCGGCGCCGTGCGTCCGGAGCCGGCCGTGATCGCGAAGCTCGCCGACCGGCGGAGCGGCATCGGCTTCGACCAGTTCATCACGATCGAGGCGACCCGCTCCGGCGCCGACGCCTTCATGCGGATCGACAATGCCGACGGCGGCGAGGTGGCGGCGTGCGGCAACGCCACGCGCTGCGTCGGGGCTCTCCTGATGGAGGAGCGCGCGGCGCCGGCGGCGACGATCGAGACGCGGGCCGGGCTCCTCGCCGCGCGGCGGGCGGAGGGCGGCCTGATCTCGGTCGACATGGGCCGGCCGAGATTCGGCTGGCAGGACATCCCGCTTTCCGAGCCATTCGCCGATACCCGCGCCATCGAGCTCCAGATCGGCCCGATCGACAGCCCGATCCTCCATTCCCCCTCGGTCGCGAGCATGGGCAATCCGCACGCGATCTTCTGGGTCGACGACATCTGGGCCTACGATCTCGAGCGCTTCGGCCCGCTCCTCGAGAACCATCCGATCTTTCCCGAGCGCGCCAACATCTCGCTCGCCACCGTCACCGCGCCGGACGCGATCGCGATGCGGACGTGGGAGCGCGGCGTCGGCCTGACCCGGGCCTGCGGCACCGCCGCCTGCGCGACGCTGGTCTCGGCCGTGCGCACGCGCCGCACCGGGCGCGCGGCGACCGTCACCCAGCCCGGCGGCGACCTCCGCATCGCATGGGCGGAGGACGACCATGTCTGGATGACCGGCCCGGTCGAGACCGAGTTTGCCGGCCGCTTCGATCCGGCGACGGGCGCCTTCGCGCGCGATGCGGAGCCGGCAAGGACCGCCGGATGAGCGTCGAGATCATCACGTTCGGCTGCCGCCTCAACGCGTACGAATCGGAGGTGATGCGGAGCCGCGCCGCGGAGGCCGGCCTTTCCGACGCGGTGCTCGTCAACACCTGCGCGGTCACCGCGGAAGCGGTGCGCCAAGCGCGGCAGACGATCCGCCGCGCGCGGCGCGCGCATCCCGACCGCCCGATCATCGTGACCGGCTGCGCCGCCCAGACCGAGCCGGCGACCTTCGCGGCGATGCCGGAGGTCGATCGCGTCATCGGCAACGAGGAGAAGCTCCGCGCCGAAGGCTATGCGGCGATCCCGAGCTTCGGGCTCGAGCGCGAGGAGAAGGTCCTCGTCAACGACATCATGGCCGTGCGCGAGACGGCGCCGCAGCTGATCGACGGGCTGGCAGGGCGCGCGCGCGCCTTCGTCCAGGTGCAGAACGGCTGCGACCATCGCTGCACCTTCTGCATCATCCCCTATGGCCGCGGCAATTCGCGCTCCGTGCCGGCGGGCGCGGTCATCGAGCAGATCCGGCGGCTTGCCGAGCGCGGCTATCGCGAAATCGTGCTGACCGGCGTCGACATCACCTCCTGGGGCGCCGATTTGCCGGGCGCGCCGAAGCTCGGCGCGCTGGTCCGCGCGATCCTGAGGCACGTTCCCGACCTGCCGCGGCTCCGCCTCTCCTCGATCGATTCGGTGGAGGCCGACCCGGACCTCTTCCGCGCCCTCGCGGAGGAGGAGCGGCTGATGCCGCATCTTCATCTCTCGCTGCAGGCGGGCGACGATCTCGTCCTGAAGCGCATGAAGCGCCGGCATCTCAGGGCCGACGCCATCCGCTTCTGCGGCGAGGTCCGCCGGCTCCGCCCGGAGATCGCCCTCGGCGCCGACATCATCGCCGGCTTTCCGACCGAGACCGAGGCGATGTTCCGCCGGAGCCTCGACCTCGTCGAGGAATGCGGGCTCGCCTTCCTGCATGTCTTCCCCTTCTCGCCGCGGAAGGGCACGCCCGCGGCCCGCATGCCCCAGGTCGAGCGCGCGACGGTGCGCGAACGCGCGAAGCGGCTCCGCGATGCGGGCGATGCGGCGCTCGGCCGCCGGCTCTCCTCGGAGATCGGCAAGGTCCGGCGGGTGCTGATGGAGCGGCCGGATCTCGGGCGCAGCGAGCATTTCGTGCCGGTGCGGACGGAAGGCGCGCCGGGCGCGGTGGCAAGCGTCCGGATCACGGGGATTTCCGGGCACGAACTCGTCGGCGAAGCCGTCCGGGAGGCAGCCTGATGGCCGAGCCGAGGAAGAAGGGCTTCTTCGCCAGGCTGTTCGATGCCGGGGCTCCGGAGCCGGAGCCGGAGGCGCCGGCGCACGGGCCGGCGGCACCGGAGGCCGGGCGGCCGGAGGAGAATGCAGCACCTCCCCCGCCCGTCGGCACGGAACGCGCGGCGGAGCCGGCGGTGCCGGCGGCGCTCGGGGAGAAGGGCCCGCCGCCCGCCTCGCCTGCCGCGACCGAGCAGCTGCCGACGGAGACCGTCGTCACGCCGCCGCCCTCGCCCCCGGAAGCCGTGCCGGCGGAAGCCGGCGCCGAAGCCTCCGGGCCAGCCCGGCAGAGCTGGTTCCAGCGGCTGAGGTCCGGCCTTTCGCGCTCCTCGCAGAGCCTCACCTCCGGCATCACCGGCGTCTTCACCCGGCGCAGGCTCGACGAGGCGACGCTCGAGGAGTTCGAGGACATCCTGATCCAGGCCGATCTCGGCCTTGCCACCGCGACGAAGATCACCGACGCGCTCAGGCGGGACCGCTTCGAGCGGCAGGTGACGGACCAGGAGGTCCGCACCGTTCTCGCCGACGAGGTCGCCAAGGCGCTCGACCCGGTCGCCAGGCCGCTTCCGATCGACGCCTCGAAGAAGCCCTTCGTGATCCTGATGGTGGGCGTGAACGGCTCCGGCAAGACCACGACCATCGGCAAGCTCGCGGCCCGCTACCGCGCCGAGGGCCGCACGGTGATGCTGGCCGCCGGCGATACGTTTCGCGCCGCGGCGATCGAGCAGCTGAAGATCTGGGGCGAGCGGACCGGCAGCCCCGTCGTGGCGCGCGCGACGGGCGCGGACGCCGCCGGCCTCGCCTTCGACGCGATGGTCGAGGCGAAGAAGGCGGGCGAGGACCTCCTGATCATCGACACGGCCGGCCGGCTCCAGAACAAGGCCGAGCTGATGGGCGAGCTCGCCAAGGTCATCCGCGTCATCCGCAAGCACGATCCGGAGGCACCGCACGCCGTGCTCCTCACGCTCGACGCGACGACGGGACAGAACGCGATGTCTCAGGTGGAAGTGTTCCGCGACCAGGCCGGCGTGACCGGGCTCGTCATGACCAAGCTCGACGGCACTGCGCGCGGCGGCATCCTGGTCGCCATCGCGGCGAAGTTCGGCCTGCCCGTCCATTTCATCGGCGTCGGCGAGCAGGTCGACGACCTCCAGCCCTTCTCGGCCACCGAATTCGCGCGCGCCATAGCGGGGCTCGATCGATGAACGCATTCGAAGACAAGCCGAACGATCCGCGCCACGTCGCCCTCAACCCGTTCCTGAAGCTCGCCCTCGAGCTCGGCCCGCTGATCGTGTTCTTCTTCGCGAACGCGCGCGCGAACATCTACGTCGCCACCGGCCTCTTCATGGTCGCGACCCTCGTCGCGCTCGGCGCGTCCTGGTGGCTCACGCGCAAGCTTGCGATCATGCCGGTCGTCACCGGCATCGTCGTGCTCGTGTTCGGCGGGCTGACGCTGCTCCTCCAGGACGACGTCTTCATCAAGATGAAGCCGACGATCGTGAACAGCCTGTTCGGCGCGATCCTGCTCGGCGGGCTCGCCTTCGATCGGCCGCTCCTCGGCTACGTCCTCGATTCCGTCTTCCGGCTCGACGATGCGGGCTGGCGCAAGCTGACGCTGCGCTGGGGCATCTTCTTCTTCGTGCTCGCCGTCCTCAACGAGATCGTCTGGCGCAACTTCTCGACCGATGCCTGGGTCACCTTCAAGGTGTTCGGCATCATGCCGCTCACGGTCGCCTTCACCCTGACGCAGATGCCGCTGATCAGCCGGCACGCTCTCGAAGAGCGGTCCTGACCTGGCGCGGCGCGGGCCGGTCGGCGATCTGCCGGGCGCGCAGGAGTTCCTCGAGCACCGTGCCGCTCCCGCCCTCGACGAAGAATGCCGGAATGACGAGCGTGACCTTGCTCGGCGCCCGGCGGCCGGCCCCGAGCCCGTGCGGCTGCTCCTGCACGTCGACCTTCACGGTCGCGAAGCCCCCGCGGATGGCGGTGACCTCGCTCCAGGCGACCCGCAGGGTGCCGCGCCACGAGCGCAGCAGGAGCTTGGTCTGGTCGCCGGCCACCAGCGGCTCCTGGGAGAAGCCGAGAGCGCTGACCCGCCAGGCGAGCACCAGCGCCAGGAAGAGAACGCTGCCGGCGAGAAGAAGCTGTGCGAGAAGGGGCGCGGAGGCGAAGGCCGGCTCGAGCCCCGACGGCATCGTCCAGAGCTGCGCGCCGTGCGGGCTCCGGATGATCGCCAGGATGTCGAGGAAGAGCAGGACGGCGATTGCGAGAAGCACCGCCGTGCAGAGCACCGTCCGCGCGAAGGAGGCATAGAGCACGACATGGCCCCTGAGCCGGGTCCAGACCTCGCCCCCTCCGCGCCTGCCGAAGCCGCGCGCCTCCCCGCCCTCCGAACCGGGCCGCCTTTCGTCATCCATGCCCGCTCATTTTGGGCGCCGGCGGCGGGGCTGCCACGGTAGCGAACGGGGTAAGGTGTGCGAAGCGTTAACGCGGCGCAGGCTGCTCCGCGCCGAGCGCGCGCTCCAGCGCCGGCACGAGATCGGTGGCGACCGTCTCCCGCGAGAGCGGACCGATGAACTTGTGGACGATGATGCCGTCCCTGACGATGAACGTCTCGGGCACGCCGTAGACACCCCAGTCGATCGCTGCGCGGCCGTCGCGGTCGGCGCCCACGAGCTCATAGGGATTGCCGAGGGCGCCGAGGAAGCGCTGCGCGTTCTCGGGCAGGTCCTTGTAGTTGATGCCGACGACCTTGAAGCGTGCGTCCTTGGCGAGCTCGACGAGAAGCGGGTGCTCCGCCCGGCAGGGCGCGCACCAGGAAGCCCAGATGTTCACCAGGAAGACGCCGGACTGCAGCATCTCGCCGCTGAGGCCCTCGCCGCTTTCGATCGGCGGCAGCGAAAAGTCCGGGACCGGCTTGTTGATGAGCGCCGAGGGGATGCGCGAGGGATCGCCCTCCCCGAGCCGCATGTAGAAGAGAAGCGCGAGCGCGAGGAAGCCGAGAAGCGGCAGCAGCACCCACAGGCTGCGGAAGCGGCCGGGCTTCTCCGGCACGGCCTCGGGCGTGGTCTCGGTCACGGATTGGTCCTTTCGGCGGTTCGGCCGCGCCGCTCCGCCTCGAGCCGGTCGAGCCGGCGCTTCTGCGTGCGGTTGTCGGCGACGACCCAGGCGACCAGGCCGGCGACCACGGCGGCGGCGACCGCATAGGCCGCCACGATGTAGCCGAGATGGTTCACAGCCCGCCCTGGGCGGCCGCGGCGGCCGCTCCGACCGGGCGGCGATGCGCCGCCACGAGCTGGGCGGTGCGCAGGCGCCGGCGGAAGATCTCGGCCCGCATCGCGGCAAGATGGAGCGCGACGAAGAGGAGCGTGAACCCGACCGCCATCACCAGAAGCGGCAGGAGCATGCTCGGATCGATGCTCGGCCCGCCCATGCGCAGCACGCTTGCCGGCTGGTGCAGCGTGTTCCACCAGTCCACCGAGAACTTGATGATCGGTATGTTCACGAAGCCGACCAGGATCAGGACCGCGACGATTCGCCCCGCCCGCGCCGGCTCCTCGAAGGCGCGCCAGAGCGCGATCAGGCCGAGATACATGATGAGGAGCACGAGCACGGAGGTGAGGCGCGCGTCCCACACCCACCAGGTGCCCCAGGTCGGCTTGCCCCAGAGCGACCCCGTGACGAGCGCCATGAACGTGAAGGCGGCGCCGATCGGCGCGGCCGCCTTGGCCGAGACGTCGGCGAGCGGGTGGCGCCAGACCAGGGTCCCGACCGCCGAGACCGCCATCAGCGTGTAGCAGAACATCGCCAGCCAGGCCGCCGGCACGTGGATGTACATGATGCGCACGCTGTCGCCCTGCTGGTAGTCGGCCGGCGAGGCGAAGAGCGAAAGGTAGAGGCCCGCCGCGAGGCAGAGCGCGCTCGCACCGGCGACCCAGGGCAGCACGCGCCCCGAGAGGCCCAGGAACCGGGTCGGGTTTGCCAGCTGCGTCAAGCTCCACATGGCGCCTCAGATAGCGAGGCGAGCCGGGCGCGGCAATGCGGGTCGCGCCGCCCGTCTCATTCGAGCCCGAGCTTCAGCGCGAAGGCGGCCGTCGCCGGGGCGAGCGCCGCTGCCATGAGCGTGCCCGCCGCAAGGAGCAGGAAGGGCGCCGTGAAGGGTTCCGGGTCGGCGATCGCGCCGTTGGTGGCAGAAACGCCGAAGATCAGCACGGGAACCGCGAGCGGCAGGACGAGCACCGCGATCATGGTGCCGCCGCGCGCGAGCCCTGCGGTGAGCGCGGCCCCGACCGAGCCGATGAGGGTGAGCGCCGGCGAGCCGACGAGGAGCGTGAGCGTGACCGCGCCGAGCGCGAGCGGCTCGACATCGAGAAGGAGGCCCAGCACGGGTGCCGCGACGACGACGGGAAGCCCGGTCGCGAGCCAGTGTCCGATGGTCCGGGCGAGGACGAAAAGCACGAGCGGCTCGCCCGAGACGATGAAGAGGTCGAGCGTGCCGTCCTCGCGGTCGGCGGCGAAGAGCCGCTCGAGGCCGAGCAGGGAGGCGAGCAGCGCGCCGATCCAGAGGATCGCTGGCCCGATCCGGCCGAGAAGATTGAGATCGGGCCCGACGCCGAACGGGATGACGGTCACGACCGCCAGGAAGAAGACGAGGCCGACGATGGCGCCGCCGCCGGCGCGCAGGCTGAGGCTGAGCGTCTGGCGGACGATGGCGAAAAAGCCGCTCACGCGCTTTCCCCGAGCGTGAGCGAGCGGGTCGCCGCCACCGGCAGCTCCAGATGCGTCGCGGCGATCACCGCGCCGCCCGCGGCGACGTGCCCGGCGATCATCGCCCCGACGAGCGCCTCGCCCTGCCTGTCGAGCGCGGAGGTCGGCTCGTCGAGGAGCCAGAGCGGGCGCGCCGCGAGAAGCAGGCGCGCAAGGCCGGCCCGGCGGCGCTGGCCGGCCGAGAGCACGCCCACCGGCAGGTCGAGCGCATGCTCGATGCCGACCCGCGCCGCCGCCTCGAACTCCGCCGCCTCCCCGGCACCGCCGCCGAAGATCGCGCGCCAGAAGCCGAGCGTCTCGCGGAGCGTCAGGGCCGGCTTGAGCGCGTCGGCATGGCCGAAATAATGGAGCCGCCCGCCCTCCTCCGGCGCACCGGCGAAGCTGAGCCGCCCGGACGCGGGCGGCAGGAGGCCAGCGACGAGCCTGAGGAGGCTCGACTTCCCGGACCCGTTCGGCCCTCGCAGCGCCAGGATCTCGCCCGGCCCCACGCTGAAGCTGACATCGGTGAAGACGGTCCGGCCGCCCCGTTCGCAGACGAGATGCTCGCCGAGGGTGGTCATCGCCGGAAGCGGCCCCCGCAGAAGGGCGTCCGGTGAGCGCATCGGCGAGGGCGGGGCGAGATCGGGCAAGAAGAAGCCTTCCGGGCGTCGGCGGTCTGGCTTCCGCTTACAAAATCCCCTATAAGCCCGGCAACCGGCGAAGGGTAGGCGCTCCTTCCCGCCGGGCAACAGCCAACGATCTCGACCGCGCGGAGGCGCATGCCTGCCTTGACGAAGGCTGGTGGCGGACGCGGCAGAGCGTGCCCGAGGAGCCAATCGTGAGCAAACCCCTAGACACCTTCAACGCGCGCCGCACGCTCGAAGTGGGCGGCAAGACCTATCACTACATGTCGCTGCCGGAAGCCGAGAAGAACGGTCTCGCCGGCATCTCCCGCCTGCCGTTCTCGCTGAAGGTGCTGCTCGAGAACCTGCTGCGCTTCGAGGACGGCCGCACGGTCACGGCCGACGACATCCGCGCCGTCGCCTCGTGGCTCGAAACGCGCTCCTCCGATCGCGAAATCGCCTACCGCCCGGCCCGTGTCCTGATGCAGGACTTCACCGGCGTTCCCGCGGTCGTGGACCTCGCCGCGATGCGCGACGCCACCGCCAGTCTCGGCGGCGATCCGCGCCGGATCAATCCGCAGGTGCCGGTCGACCTCGTCATCGACCACTCGGTGATGGTCGACTACTTCGCCAGCGAGGGCGCGTTCAAGAAGAACGTCGATCTCGAATACGAGCGCAACGGCGAGCGCTACGTCTTCCTGCGCTGGGGCCAGGAGGCGTTCGACAATTTCCGTGTCGTGCCGCCGGGCACCGGCATCTGCCATCAGGTGAACCTCGAATATCTCGCGCAGACGATCTGGACCCGCGACGTGCGCGAGGACGGCCAGGCGATCACCTACGCCTATCCCGACACGCTCGTCGGCACCGATTCCCATACCACCATGGTGAACGGCCTGTCGGTGCTCGGCTGGGGCGTCGGCGGCATCGAGGCGGAGGCGGCCATGCTCGGTCAGCCGATCTCGATGCTCATCCCGGAGGTGATCGGCTTCCGGCTCGACGGCAGGCTGCCGGAGGGGACGACCGCGACCGACCTCGTGCTGACCGTCACGCAGATGCTCCGCAAGAAGGGCGTCGTCGGCAAGTTCGTCGAGTTCTTCGGCCCCGGCCTCTCGAACCTCAGCCTCGAGGACCAGGCGACGATCGGCAACATGGCGCCGGAATACGGCGCGACCTGCGGGTTCTTCCCGATCGACAACGACACGATCAACTATCTGAGATCGACCGGTCGCGACGCCGACCGCGTGGCGCTCGTCGAGGCCTATGCCAAGGCCCAGGGCATGTGGCGCGCCAACGACACGCCCGACCCCTACTTCACCGACACGCTGGAGCTCGACCTCTCCACCGTCGTGCCCTCGCTCGCCGGGCCGAAGCGCCCGCAGGACCGCGTCGCGCTCTCCGATGCCGCGCCGGCCTTCGTCAAGGCGGTGGGCGACATCCGCGGCCCCGACGCAGGCTCCCTGAAGGCGGTCCCGGTCTCCGGCGCGAACTACGAGATCGGCGACGGCCACGTCGTCATCGCGGCGATCACTTCCTGCACCAACACCTCGAACCCGAGCGTGCTGATCGGCGCCGGCCTCCTCGCGCGGAAGGCGCACGAAAAGGGTCTCACCGTGAAGCCGTGGGTGAAGACGTCGCTCGCGCCCGGTTCGCAGGTGGTGACCGACTATCTCGAGAAGTCCGGCCTGCAGGACCATCTCGACGCGATGGGCTTCAACCTCGTCGGCTACGGCTGCACCACCTGCATCGGCAATTCCGGGCCGCTGCCGGAGCCGATCTCCGAGGCCATCAACGACAACGATCTCGTCGCCTGCGCGGTGCTCTCGGGAAACCGCAACTTCGAGGGCCGCGTCAATCCGGACGTGCGGGCGAACTATCTCGCCTCGCCGCCTCTCGTCGTCGCCTATGCCATTGCCGGCACGCTGACCAGGGACATCACGCGCGAGCCGCTCGGCAAGGACAAGGAAGGCAACGACGTCTATCTCAGGGACATCTGGCCGTCGGCCGCGGAGATCGCCGCGATCATGCGCCAGGTCATCGGGGAGGACCTGTTCCGCACGCGCTACGGCGACGTCTTCAAGGGCGATGAGCACTGGCGCGGCATCAAGGTCGAGGGCGGGCTCACCTACAAGTGGTCGGATTCCTCCACCTACGTGCAGAACCCGCCCTACTTCGAGGGCATGACGGAGACGCCGGAGCCGATCACCGACGTGCACGATGCCCGCGTGCTCGCCCTCCTGCTCGATTCGATCACGACCGACCACATCTCGCCGGCCGGCTCGATCAAGCGCGACAGCCCGGCGGGCGACTACCTGATCTCGCACCAGGTCCGGCCGGTCGACTTCAATTCCTACGGCTCGCGCCGCGGCAACCATCAGGTGATGATGCGCGGCACCTTCGCCAACATCCGCATCCGCAACCAGATGCTGCAGGGCATCGAAGGCGGCTACACGGTCCACTATCCGTCCGGCGAGCGGATGCCGATCTACGACGCGGCGATGAAGTACCAGGCGGAGAACGTGCCGCTCGTCATCTTCGCCGGGCGGGAATACGGCACCGGCTCCTCGCGCGACTGGGCGGCGAAGGGCACCCGGCTCCTCGGCGTACGCGCGGTCGTGGCGCAGTCCTTCGAGCGCATCCACCGCTCGAACCTGGTCGGGATGGGCGTGCTGCCGCTCGTCTTCCAGGAAGGGACGAGCTGGCAGTCGCTCGGCATGAAGGGCGACGAGATGGTGACGATCGAAGGGCTGGCCGAGGTGAAGCCGCGGCAGATCCTCGACGCCAGGATCGTCTTCGGCGACGGCCGTGCGGAAACGGTGCCGCTCACCGTGCGGATCGATACGCTCGACGAGCTCGACTATTACCGGAACGGCGGCATCCTGCACTACGTGCTCAGGAACCTCGTCAAAGAGGCGGCCTGACGCCATCGGCGCACCCGGGATCGGGTGCGCCTTCCTCCCGACGGCGCGGTCACCCCATCGTGACCGCGCCGCAGCGATCGTGACTGGAGCGCGATCGAGGGGACGACTAGCTACTTCGTCATGATCCGAGCCGGTCGAATCGCCGCCGCACTCTCGCTCCTCCTGGCCTCCGCCGGTGTGGCGGCAGCCGGGCCGCGCGCGGTCGTCGAACTCTTCACGAGCGAGGGATGCTCCTCCTGTCCGCCCGCTGACGCATATCTCGCCGAGCTCGCCGAACGCGACGACGTCCTCGCGCTCGCCTATCACGTCGACTACTGGGACTATCTCGGCTGGCGGGACACGCTCGGCCGGCAGGAGAACACCGAGCGGCAGCGCGCCTATGCGGAAGCGCGCGGCGACCGGCGGGTGTTTACGCCGCAGATGATCGTGAACGGCTCACGCTCCTATGTCGGAAGCCGCAGCGACCAGATCGCGGAGGCGATCGCCGGCTCCGCCCTGCCCGTCCCCGTGGACGTGCGCCGAACGCCCGACGCCACGATCGAGATCAGGATCGGCGGGGGCCGCGAGGCCGGGCACCGGCGAACTACGGTCCGCTTCGTCCGCTACAAGCACCAGGAGACGGTCACGATCACGCGCGGCGAGAATGCCGGCAAGCGGATCGAGTACCGCAACGTCGTGACCAGCATCCGCACGATCGGCATGTGGAAGGGCGAGGCGGTGACGGTCAGCCTCCCCGCCGAGGAGGTGATGTCGGGCGGCTCCGACGGCTGCGCGGTCATCGTGCAGGAGGATGCCGGCGCCGGCCCGGGCGCGATCCTTGGCGCGGCCGAGCTGGACTGGCCGTCGAGCTGACCCGCTCTCCCGGACAGGGGGCCCGGCTATCCGCCGGCGCGGATCTTCTCGATCAGCGTCTCCACCGTCGGAAGGATGTTCTGCACGATCCGGCCCACGCCCTCGGCCGTCGGATGCATGCCGTCCGGCTGGTTGAGGGCGGTTTCCGCCGCCACGCCTTCGAGGAAGAAGGGATAGAAGAGCACGTCCTCCTCCCTCGCGATGGCGGGAAAGATCGGATCGAAGGCGGCGGCATAGTCGGCGCCGAGATTGCGCGGCGCGAGCATGCCGGCGAGCAGCACCGCCTGGCCGCGCGCCTTGAGCTTGCGCACGATCTCCGCGATCGCCGTGCGGGTGATTTCCGGGGCGACGCCCCGGAGCGCGTCGTTCGCCCCGAGCTCGACGATGACGCCGTCGGCCTCCGCCGGAACGGACCATTCGAGCCGCGCGAGCCCCGCCGAGGAGGTGTCGCCCGACACGCCGGCATTGGCGACCGTCACGTCGTAGCCCTTCTCGCGCAGCGCCTTTTCGAGCTGCTCGGGAAAGGCCTCGCCGGGATCGAGGCCATAGCCGGCGGTGAGGCTGTCGCCGAGGGCGACGAGCGCGACCGGCTCGGCCCGCGCGCGCTCCGTTCCGGCCGGAACGAGGGCGGCGACGGCGCCGAGAACGCACAGAAATCGGGCTTTGACCTTCATTGCGGCGGACCCATATCGGGGCGGTCCCGAGCTATATAGGCGGCCCCTCCGTGAGTGCACCCGCGATCCTGCTGGAAAATGTCGATCTCACGCTCGGGAGCGGCGCGGCGCGCGTCCACGTTCTCCAGGATCTGAGCCTCGCCGTGGGTGCGGGCGAAACGCTCGGTCTCGTCGGGCCGTCGGGATCCGGGAAGTCGACCCTCCTGATGGTGATTGCGGGGCTGGAGCGGGTCGACAGCGGCCGCGTGGTGGTCGCGGGCTGCGACTATGCCGGCCTCGGCGAGGACCGGCTCGCGGCCTTCCGCGGCGAGACGATCGGCTTCGTGTTCCAGGCCTTCCACCTGATGCAGACCATGACCGCTCTCGAGAATGTCGCGGTGCCGCTCGAGCTCGCCCACAAGAGCGACGCCTTCGCGCGTGCACGGCACATGCTGGAGCGGGTCGGGCTCGGCGGCCGGCTTTCCCACTACCCCGCCCAGATGTCGGGCGGCGAGCAGCAGCGCGTCGCCATCGCGCGGGCGCTCGCGGTCGAGCCCGCGATCCTCATCGCCGACGAGCCGACGGGCAACCTCGATTCGGCGACGGGCGCGGAGATCGCCGACCTCGTCTTCGCCACCGCCGCCGAGCACAGCACCACGCTGGTGCTCGTGACCCATGACGAGAAGCTCGCCGGGCGCTGCGACCGCATCGTGCGGATCGCCTCCGGACGGATCGACCGCGACGCCGGCCAGCCGCTCCGCCGGAGCGCCGGCGCCGGCCGATGAACGGCGCGCGCCTGCCCCTCGTCCTCCGCCTCGCGCTCCGCGAGCTTCGCGGCGGGCTCGCCGGCTTCTACGTCTTCCTCGCCTGCATCGCGCTCGGCGTCGGCGCGATCGCCGGCGTGAACTCGGTCTCGCGGGCGCTCACCGACGGCATCGCCGTGGAGGGCCGTGTCATCCTCGGCGGCGACATCGCGTTCTCCCTCATCCAGCGCGAGGCGGATGCGGAGGAGCTTGCGTTCCTCAGGGAGCGCGGCGAGGTCGGCACGATCGCGACGCTCCGCTCGATGGTCCGCCGCACGGACGGCGAGGGCCAGGCGCTCGTGGAGCTGAAGGCGGTCGATTCCGCCTATCCCCACGGCGGAACGCTCGAGACCGACCCGCCGGGCGAGGCCGCCGACCTCCTCGGCGCGAAGGACGGCACCTATGGCGCGCTCGCCGCGCCCGAGCTCCTCGACCGGCTCGGCGTCGCGGTCGGCGACGCCGTCTCCCTCGGCGGCGGCACCTTCCGGATCCGCGGCACGATCCGCGCCGAACCCGACCTCCTGTCGACCGGGATCGGCTTCGGCCCGCGCCTGATGGTCTCGATCGACGGCCTGCGCGGGACCAGCCTCCTGCGGCCCGGCAGCCTCGTGACCTGGCACTATCGCGTCCGTCTTCCGGGCGGCGAGGACCGTGCCGTCATCACGCGGACGGCGGAGCAGGCGAAGCGCCTCTTCCCCGAGGCCGGATGGGGCATCCGCTCGCGCGAGAACGCCTCGCCGAGCCTGTCCCGCAACATCGTCCGCTTCTCGCAGTTCCTGACGCTCGTGGGCCTCACCGCATTGGTCGTCGGAGGCGTCGGCGTCGCCAATGCGGTCGCGAGCTTCGTGGACCTCAAGCGGCCGGCGATCGCGACGCTGAAATGCCTCGGCGCCAGCCGCCGGCTGGTGTTCCGGCTCTACCTGCTCCAGATCGTGCTGATCGCCCTTCTCGGCATCGCCGCCGGCCTCGCGATCGGCGCGATCCTGCCCTTCGTCGCGAAGGCGGCGCTCGCCGGCATCCTGCCCGTCGGCGCCGCGCCGGACATCTATCCGCGCGAACTCGCGCTCGCTTTCCTCTACGGGCTCCTCGTGGCGGTCGCCTTTTCGCTCTGGCCGCTCGGGCGCGCGCGCCAGCTTCCCGCATCGGGCCTCTTCGCCGACCGCGCGCTGCATGCGCCCGTGCGGCCGCCGGCCGGCTTCCGGATCGTGCAGGCCGCGCTCTTCGCCGCCCTCGCCGCCCTCGCGGTCGCCCTCTCCTCGGACCGGTATCTCGCGGCGGTCTATGTCGGCGGGGTGGTGGCGAGCTTCGTCGTCCTGCGGGCGGTGTCCGCGGCCGTCATATCGGCGGCCCGCCGCTCCGGCTCGGCCGGGCCGATGACGCTGCGCCTCGCGATCCGCAACATCCATCGCCCCGGCGCCCTCACCGGCAGCGTCGTGCTCTCGCTGGGGCTCGGACTGACGCTCCTCGTCACGCTCGCGCTCATCGACGGCAACATCCGCAACCAGATCACCGGCACGATCGCCGAGACCGCGCCCGACTTCTTCTTCGTCGACATCCAGAACGCGGAGAAGGATGCCTTCGAGGCGCGGCTGGCGGCGCTCGCACCGCAGGGCAAGGTCGCGATGGTGCCGATGCTGCGCGGGCGCTTCGTCTCGATCAAGGGCGTGCCGGCGAGCGAGATCGACCCGCCCGAGGAGGCGCGCTGGGCGCTGCGCGGCGATCGCGGCCTGACCTATTCCGACACGCTTCCGGAGAACTCGCGGCTCGTCAGCGGGTCCTGGTGGCCGGCCGGCTACGAGGGCGAGCCGCTCGTCTCCTTCGAAAGCGAGATCGCCGATGCGCTCGGGCTAAAGGTCGGCGACGAGATCACCGTGAACGCGCTCGGGCGGAACGTCACGGCGAGGGTCGCGAACACCCGGTCGGTGGAATGGGAATCGCTCTCGATCAACTTCGTCATGGTGTTCTCGCCGAACACCTTCCGGGGCGCGCCGCACGCCTATCTCGCGACGCTCCGGCTCCCCGGGAACGGTGATCCGGCGCGCGACGACGCCATCCTGCGGGACGTCACCACCCGCTTTCCGGCAATCACCTCGATCCGGGTCAGGGACGCGCTCGACGCCGTCAACGCGGTGGTCGCCGACCTCGCGCTCGCCGTCCGCGTCGCGGCCTCGCTTGCGATCGTCGTCTCCATGCTCGTCCTCGGCGGCGCGCTCGCCGCGGGCCACCGGCAGCGCCGGCAGGACGCCGTGATCCTGAAGACGCTCGGCGCCACGCGCCGGACGCTCCTCACCGCGTTCTCGCTCGAATACGGCGTGCTCGGGCTCGCGACGGCGGTCTTCGCGGTCGCGGCCGGCTCGGTCGGCGCCTGGTACGTCGTCAGCCGGATCATGCGGATGGACTTCACGATGATGCCGACGGTCGCCCTCTCCGCCGTTCTCCTCGCGCTCCTCGTCACGCTCGGTCTCGGCCTCGCCGGCACCTGGCGGATCCTCTCCGTCAAGGCCGGTCCCTATCTCCGGAACCTCTGAGTTGCTCTCGCTTTCGTGAGCGTCCTTTGCCGGCAAGCCACACTTGTTGTTGATTGTCGCAACCGCCATATTGTGCGCACGCTCCGTAATGGGGCCGTTACGCATAGGAGGAGTTCAATGGCTGAATACGATCGGCGGTACGCCACTGCCGTTCGCACTGGGGCCGGAGCGCGGGTGGAGGGCATCGACGCGGGTCTCCGCGCCTTCATGCTCGGCATCTACAACAACATGGCGATGGGCCTGGTCGTCACCGGCCTCGCCGCGATGGGCACGTACTACCTGGCAGCCACGAACGCCGCGATCGCCCAGGCGATCTATGGCAGCCCGCTGCGCTGGGTCATCATGTTCGCCCCCCTCCTGTTCGTCTTCGCCTTCTCGGCGGGCGTGAACCGGATGTCGCCAGGCACGGCGCGGCTGACGTTCCTCGCCTTCGCCGCGGTCATGGGCATTTCGCTCTCGTGGATCTTCATCGTCTTCACGGGCGCGAGCATCACCCGGACCTTCTTCATCACGGCGGCGGCGTTCGGCGGCCTCAGCCTCTACGGCTACACCACCCAGCGCGATCTCTCCGGCTGGGGGTCGTTCCTGATCATGGGCCTCATCGGCCTGATCCTCGCCTCGCTCGTGAACCTGTTCCTCGCCTCCTCGGCGCTGCAGTTCGCGGTATCGGTGATCGGCGTGCTGCTCTTCGCGGGCCTCACCGCCTACGATACGCAGCGGCTGAAGGTCATGTACGACTACGTGGCGAACGACACGGTGGCGGCCGGGCGCGCCTCGGTGATGGGCGCGCTCCAGCTCTACCTCGACTTCATCAACCTCTTCATGTTCCTGCTGCAGTTCATGGGCAACCGCGAATAGCGGGAACATCGGACGGACGATCGGACGCGGCGCTTCGGCGCCGCGTTTCGTTTCTGCCTGCCGGTTCAGCCGGAGACGAGCGTCAGGCGCGGCTTGTCGAGCACGCGCAGCACCGTCGCGAGGTCGTGTCCGCGCTTCAGGATGGCGCCGGCCGCGCTCACGACCCGGAAGGCGCCCTGCTTGCGCGCCCATGCCGGCACCTTCTCCACGCGGTAGATCGGCATTTCGCTGGTCCGTCGGAAGATGGAGAAGACGGCCCGATCCTGCAGGTGGTCGATGGCGTAGTCCCGCCACTCGCCGGCGGCGACCTGCCGCCCGTAGATCCTGAGGATGACGTCGAGCTCGCGGCGGGTGAAGGCGACGAATCTCGGCATCGCCGAGGAGGCCGTGGGCGGCCAGGCCCGCGGCCGGACGGTAGACCAGTCTTCCGATTCGCTCACCGGGGGCGCCTCCTTGTCATGTGGTCGACAAGTAAGGACGATCCGGAGGTGATGGGCAATGGCTTTGCGCAAAGCTTGGGCGGACCGTTTCGAATTTCCGCATTGCCGCCCGATTTCCGCCCTTCGAACGCCATGTCCCGCGCCCACCGTCGGAACCTCCGGGTCGCGCAGGCGCCGGGTTGCCCCCAGCCCCGTCGCCTCCGGTCCGGAGTGCTTTGTACAATCCCCCAATGACAGCCTGGCCGACCGAAAGGTCGGCCTTCTCTTTTGGGGAGCGTCCGGATCCATCTTCTCGGCCGCGCATGCTGGCCTATCATCAAGGGTGATCGACCGATTCGGGAGGCTCGGATGCCCAGGCTTTTCACCGCCCTCGAACTGCCGGCCGACGTGGTTTTCTCCCTTTCGCTCCTGCGCGGCGGACTGCCCGGGGCGCGCTGGATCGATCCCGAGAACTATCACGTCACCTTGCGCTTCATCGGCGATGTCGACGAGCGGATCGCGGACGAGATCGCCTCCGAGCTGGTGCGGGTCTCGCGTCCGCAGTTCGAGCTTGCGCTTTCCGGGCTCGGCGCCTTCGGTTCGCGCAGCCCGCATGCCCTCTGGGCCGGGGTGAAGGGCACGCCCGCTTTGAAGGAACTGCAGGCCGAGCACGAGCGGCTGATGCAGCGGATCGGGCTCGAACCGGAGCGCCGCCGCTTCACCCCGCACGTGACCCTCGCGCGCCTGCGCCATGTGAGCGAGGCGGAGGTGGCGAACTATCTCGCGCTCCGCGGCGGCTTCGCGACGCCCGCCTTCCGGGTCGGGCGCTTCGTCCTCCTCTCCTCGCGCGCCTCCAGGGGCGGCGGCCCCTACATCATGGAAGAGGCCTATCCGCTCGCGGCCTGACGCGGCGGCTTTTCTCACGCGAAGAGGCCGTGGAGATACCAGGCCGGAGCGTTCGTCTCGAAGCCGTAAAGGCCGCTGCGGAAGATCCAGAAACGCCGGCCCGCGGCATCCTCGACCCGGAAATAGTCGCGGGTGAAGGCGCCCTCGTCTTCGACCCGCCACCATTCCGGCGCGATCCGTTCCGGCCCTTCGGCCCGCGCGACGTCGTGGATCACGCGGCGCCAGCGGAAACGGAGCGGCGGACCTTCGGGCACCTCGGCCAGGACCTCCACCGGCTCGGGCCGCGACAGGAGCCGGAGCGGCCGGTCCGTCGGCTCGTCCGGATCCGGTGCATCCGCTGGCCAGTCCGCCCGTGCGCCGTCTTCCGCAAAGGGACGCACCGCGACGGCCCGCTCGGGAATGTGCGATTCGACAGGCAGAAGCCGCGCCACCCGCCTTGCCCCCAGCCGCGCCCCGAGCCGGTCGACGAGCTGTTCGATCTCCGCCGAGGCCTCCGCGGTCCCGCCGAGATCGATCTGCGACGGCCCGAGCGCCTCCGCCCGCTCGACCGAGAGGCGGGCGAGGTCGAAGCCGAAGCCCGGATCGATGGCCTCCCCGAGCGCGGCCAGCCGTTCGGCGAACAGGGCCTCGATCCGGTCCGGCGCCCTCAGCGGGTTGGCCGTGCCGAGGGAGACCCGGACGATGCCGCCGTCGACCCGGAACAGCATGAACTGCAGCGCACGCGCGCCGAGGCCGCGCTCCTCGAGCGCCGACGCGAGCGAATCCGCCAGCATGCGAACGATCGTCCGGACGAAGCTCCCCTCCACGACCGGTTCTGCGAAGCGGCGCTCGACGGAGAGGACGGGGGGCGGAAGGCGCGGCGAGAGCACCTCGTCTTCCGCGCCGAGCGCCTGGTCGAGACGGCGCAGGAGGCTTGCGCCGAAGCGGGCGGCGAGCGGCGCGCGCGGCTGGCCGGCGACTTGGCCGATGCGCTTCAGGCCGAGCCGGTCGAGGAGCATGCGCTGCTCCTCCGTGATCCGGAGCGCCGCGACCGGCATGCCGGCGAGCGCCGCAGCCTCCCCGCCGGGCGCGAGGACGGCCGGTCCCGAGAAGCGCGCCGCGGCCCAGGCCGCCCCTGCGGTCGAAGCGA
>NZ_SPKJ01000069.1 GCF_009866965.1 Propylenella binzhouense
CGGGCCGACGACCGCCGCAGCGCAGCCCGCGCATCCCGCAGCGCCACGCCGAAGCCGCGCCGCAGCGGCCCGCCGCCGACGCCGTCGCAGGCGATCTCGATCACCATCGTCCTGACCTGGCGCGGCGCGAGGTCGAGCACGAATGAAGCATGGCCGGCGCTGATCTCCTGCGGCCCGGGATCGAACCGGAGCGTCGTCGTCCGCCGACGGCCGTCGAGGCCGAGGTAGGCGAGAGTCACTCGATCGCCTTTCACCTCCGGAGGTTGCATGTCACCCCGGCGCTCACGCCGCGCCCCGCGCACCTCGAACAAGTCCGCGAAGTCTGCGGAGAAGGCGAGCTTCAGGGTGATCTGGTGCGGGCGCTCGTCGAAATTGCGAATTGCCAGGCGCTCGTAGCACACCCCCTTCCACAGAAACCGGGATCGCCGCAGGTGCACGAGGTCATGCTCGAGAACGAGCCGGCCGTCCGCGTCGAGGATGTCGGGATTGGTGAGATCGCAGGTCAGCGTTGCATTGTCGTCGCGCAGCGTCGAGGAGAGCAGGAGAGGATGCTGGCCCTCGATCGTCAAATAGAGATGCGACAGATACCGCGTGTCGCGATGAAACAGGCCCTCCGGGCTTCCCGGCCATGAGACCGCGTCGCCGTTGTGATCGAACACGGCGAAGGTATCACCATGCTTGAGCGTTCGCGGCCGGCGATCCTGCAGCGACGTGGCGACCGGAACAAGAAACTGCGCGGTCATGTCATCAGCACCACTTGTCACAAGGGCACGAGCGACCGCATCGATGTTGACGTGCTTCATTGCCTTTCCCCGTTCAAGCGACCGCGCTTAGATCCATCTGCCCGGAGGTGCTCACGCCCGGTGCCGAAAGCCCCGCGCTGCGCAAGATCGCACGCCGCACGGAGGGCAGATTCCGATAGATCTCGACATACTCCCTGGCCATCCGCTCAACCGTGAATCGATCTTCAAAAGTCGCCCGCACCCTGGCGCGATCCAGGCTGTCCACCCGTCGAACCGCATCGACAGCCTCGTCGATATCGCGAACGACGAAGCCGCTCACGCCGTCGTCGATGACCTCCGGCACCGACCCGCAGCGGAAGGCGATGGTCGGCGTGCCGCAGGCCATGGCTTCGATCATCACCAGCCCAAACGGCTCCGGCCAGTCGATCGGGAACAGCAGCGCGCGGGCATTCCCGAGGAAATCCGCCTTTTGGTGCTCGTTGATCTCACCAATAAATTCCACATTCCGGTGGTTTGCCACCAGAGGACTGATGAACTCATCCCAATAAGCTTGGTCTGCCTTGTCGATCTTGGCCGCGATCTTGAGAGGAAGTCCGCTGCGCGCGGCGATATCGATCGCCCGGTCCGGGCGCTTCTCCGGCGAAATCCGGCCGAGGAAGGCAAGATAGTCCCCCTTCGGCTTGGCCGTGAAGGGCAGAAGGTCTGGGGGCAGACCGTGATACACTGTGCCGGCCCAATTCACCGGCGGCATCGGGCGACGCTGCTCGTTGGAGATCGAGACCAAAGGATAGCGCCAGAACATCGAATAGAACGGCTTCAGATCCGCAAGGTCCAGCCGCCCGTGCAGCGTCGTGACGACCTTGTCGGCCAAACTGGCGAGCATGGGATAGTGCAGGAGATCGATATGGAAATGCAGCACGTCGAAGTCATCGGCGCGCCGCCGGACCTCCTCCAGCATCATCATGTGGTAGGGAAGAGGATCGCTGACCGCAGGGTTGAGCCTTAGTGCGACATCACAGCATGGCACCAGCCGTGCGCTGGTCTTGGAATCTCCGCTGGCAAACAGCGTGACGTCGTGTCCCTGCCGCACCAATTCCTCGGTCAAGTAGGCTACAATCCGTTCCGTCCCCCCATAGAGGCGGGGTGGGCAGCGTTCCGCGAGCGGGGCGATCTGGGCGATCTTCATCGACAATACCTCCTCGATTGAGCAAAGTGTTGACAATGAGCCGCATCGGGAGAGACCCGGCGCCACCCCGCAAGGCGTGGCTAGCCTCCACGATGTCCGAAGCCGTCCGTCGCGTCCCAAGGACCGGCATGTCCGCATCCTCGATTCGCACGCTCTTGGCGCGACTTGCAGACGGCGGCGTTCTGGCAGGACCCTCCTTCAGCGGTTGGTTGCGCGGGCAGTTTGGACCTGTGCGACGTACGAATTAGGAAACGGTCGCGCCATGTTCAAGAAATCGCTCAACTTTTGTCGTGGGCAAGCTGAACGCAATCATCGGGCGTGACGCACCGCTGCTTCCGTCGAGATCCAAACCCGGCGCCACACGCATACTCTTGCGAGACACATTTTTCGACAGGATCTTGCTGCAGGTTCAAAGTGCCGCCTTCTGGCCCGCTCGCGGGCGCTCAATACCGCAGGAGCGCGCTCATCGGAGCGAATTTGCCAAGACGAACCTGTGTCTCTGGATAACGTATGAACTCCACGCGTGCACCCCTGTCGAGGGCCTGTTGGGCTGCAGCATCCACGAGGTCATCTGCGCTTTGAAGCTTCCCGCTTTCGCAGATCGGACAGGCGTCGCCAGGCGCTTGCTGGAAGAGCGCCTTGCACTCGGCGCATTGTTCGCCGGGTGCGGCAAAGCGGTCATCGACCACGAGCGCTGCGACGCGGCCTTCGCGCAGGCAATCCAAAGTCTCCTGCACCCCGATCGCCACCTTCTCGAAGGCGGCCTCTTCGAGCTCCTGCAGGACGGCCGTTTCCTGATCGCGCCGCATCTGTTCACGCAGCGGGCCGAGGGCCTCTCCGATAGCGTGCGAGGACGCATGGATATCCACTGCGAATTCCTGCACGCGCTCGACAAGCGCCTTGGGCAGACTCTCCACAAAAGCCGCGTGCATGTCCGGCGGCGCGGCCACCAGCAGATAGGAGGGCTCAAGCTCGCGCGTGATGATCTCCGCCATCTGCGCGAGAGCTCTCGCTTCATCCTTGAGCACCTGGGTAGCAAGAACGTCGCGGCGGTCGCGGGGAACGCGGTCGGTCAGCATTCCGCGAATTCTCTGCCCCTTGACCCGGTAGATCTCTTCGATCTGCCCCAGATGATCGACGAAGAACCGGCTCCGTTCCTGCGAGAGGACAGCGACCAGATTGCGGTCTCCTTCGCCCCAGCTGCGCAGAAGCGGACGGATATAGGGGCGCGGCGCGACATGGATCCTGTCCGCCAGCGCGATTGGCAGCGTGATCTGCCGCCAGATCCCCAGCCTCTCGCAGACAAAGAAGACCACGCTCCTCCCGAGCTCGGGGAGCTGTTCGTTCAACGCGGTCTCGATGCGGTCGAGCTGCCTCCTGATGGTCTCGGAGGCCGCCTCGTGGGACTTCAGCAGCGTCTGATGGGCAAGGCTGGACAGCATGGATTGCCATCCGCCGGCCGCCCGTCTTTCGGGGGTCAGACAGAGATAGACGCTGATGATCGGATCGTCCCTCGCTTCAAGCCGCGCGAGCCCGCGCAGATGCTCGGGCGATAGGAGCCTGTAGGCAGGCTCCTCCATTCGCGCGCGCGTCGTCTCAAGAATGCGATCCCGCAATTCGGGCGTCAGCGGGCTATGGACACCCAGCGAGACGGTGAGCGAATTCATGTCGCCTCCTGTTTTTTGGCGCCTGCCAGCACAGCGTGGCCTTCATGCCAAAGCTCCACAATCCGGCGAACGGGCAAGCCCAGGCTGGATGCGATCTCTCCGACGGAGAACCGATGCACATGGCGAAAGACGAGCACTTGCCGCGCGAGCGGCGACAGTCCGGGCACCTCCCGCTCGAAGAACGCGGGCTCCGCCAGCCCGGCGGTAACATCCGCCGGGACGACATCCTCCCACCGTAGCATCTCGTCCGGCTGATACCATTCCCAGAACGATTCATCGTCGTCGTAGATCGGTTCGGCGGGAACCGGTGCTTCGAGCGAGACGGAGACCAGTTTGCGCAGGAGTTGCTCCTGCCGGACGATGCGCGTCAGGACACGGAACTGGAGACCCAGCAGCCACGGACGAACATCGAGCCCCTGCGGCCGCCGATAGCGATCGCGCCACGCGCGCAACAGGGTTTCGCCGGCCACTTCCTCGGGGGAAATCTCATCCTCCCGCAGGTCGCCAACCGCCGAATGATAGCGGATGTCTCGCCGGGCTGCTGCAAACAGCTCATGAAGGTGAGGACTGATCAGGCGCTGGAACGCGTTTCGATCACCTCGAAGCGTGGCCTGCCATAGCTCTTCGGCCGACGCATCGCGCGGCATCGAGCGGTTCGGGGAAGCAGAGCTAACAGGCGTGGAATCCTCGACAGTAGACATGGCGACCTCACCTTTGCGCTCTAGCTGTCCTCGCTCTCCCTTTCGGCGTCAGAAATGGGGGTTTTCAAAGACATAGTCGGGCTTTTCTCGGCTTCAAGTGCCAGTTCCGCAAGCCCGAACCTGAGGGATTGACCGTCCAGATCGCGCGTCAGAGCCACGGCGCCGGCACGACGGCTATCCTCACCCCAAAGGTTCGCGCCGGGCGCTGAGACTGAGGTCGCACCGCGCTGGTAGGGTCTGCACGCCGACGTCAGCGAGCCTGAAGCTCGACTGAACCGAAGGGGCGGCTCGAACCGATATGTGTCGCCGCGTCGGACGGCCCGCTGTGCTTCCGGTTTTCTCGGTCTCGCGGCGGTAAGCGATGTTTCACATCTGGCTGACCGAAACCGGTAGAGCGGTCGTTCTGAAACTTGCGCTGCTGATGCGCGGAACCATATTGATCCCACACAAACTTGGAGAAGCTCACCGACCTCTTTATGCCCAGGAATGCCTTACGGAGATTCATCGAGTTCAATCGTCTGCGCCCAGCTGGATGCCTACCGCAAGCGCGGACGCAAAATCTCTGAAATCCTGCGGTCCCTCCCGGATGATACCTCACGCGAGCGTATTTCGATCGGAGATCTGCTTGTCGCGATGGGTGACCGGGCCTTCGGCCCGCTGATGCTCTTTTTCGCGCTCCCGAACATCCTCCCGATGCCGCCCGGCGCCTCCGGCATTCTCGGGCTCCCGCTGATAATCCTGGCCACGCAGTTGATGCTCGGTCGCAAACCGTGGCTTCCACGGATCATTGCCAGGCGCTCCATATCGAGAGCGGATCTCATTCTGATGCTCGACCGTGCAGGGAATTGGCTGACAACAGCGGAGAAGCTGCTCAAGCCGCGGCTCACGATCCTTGTCGGTCCGCCGGCTGAACGTGTGATCGGCGCGCTTTGCCTGATTCTCGCGATCATTCTCGCCCTGCCCATCCCCTTCGGCAATATTCCGCCCGCCTTTGCCATATGTCTCTTTTGCTTGGGCATTTTGGAACGCGATGGCGCCTGGGTGATCGCTGGTTTCCTCGCTTTCATGGCCTCCATTACGGTGGTGGCTGGCGTGCTCTTTGCTATCCTGAATGGAGCGATCCTCGTCATCAACGCAGTGTTCAACTAGGGGGAGCATTTGCCGCTTCTCGAGCGAGATCCAAGCGCCGCCGTCAGAATACGACGCTCAAGTCAACAGAGAGGGAGCAGGATGAGCCGGCTTGCGCGACATAGATTGCGCAATCTCCTCGAATCGGCACTGCTGATAGCCACAATGGCGCTGATCGTGGGTCTTTGCACCTGGACCCTGTGGGGCGCAGAAGGCCTACTCTGGGGGATGATCGGCGCTGCCCTTGCGCTGCTCCTTACGCCAGCGATTGCTCCCGGAATCATCCTCTCGCTTTACGGCGCCAGGCCGCTGTCACCGACAGAGGTGCCGGACATCCACAACGTCCTGGAGGAGTTGAGCCGCCGTGCAAAGCTGCCGACAGTACCCGGTCTCTGCTACGTCCCCAGCCGATCCGTCAACGCATTCGCCGTCGGCAACCGCGAAGCGGCAATAATCGCTCTCACCGATGGCATGCTGCGGACCTTGAACTTTCGTGAGCTCGCCAATGTGCTGGCGCATGAAGTCAGTCATATCGCAAACAATGATCTGTGGATCATGGGACTTGCCGACATGATGAGCCGGATGATGACGGTGATGTCGTATTTCGGCTTTCTGCTCCTGACCCTCAATCTGCCGCTCGTCCTCACAGGGCAGATTGTCATCCCTTGGCTCCTCGTTTTACTGCTTATGTTCGGGCCGACAATCATGAGCCTCCTGCAGCTCGCACTGTCGCGATCGCGCGAGTTCGATGCAGATCTCTCGGCAGCGATTCTCACGGGTGACCCGCGCGGACTCGCTTCCGCGCTCGCTAAACTCGAACGTCAGGGTCGTCTCTGGGAAAATCTGTTTCTTCCACAACAACGCATTCCCGATCCTTCGCTGCTTCGGACCCATCCTCCGACCGAGGAGCGAATCCGTCGCCTGATCGATTTGGACGAGCGGCCGCCCACCACGGCAGAACTGGCTCGGCGGCCCGCAGTGGTCGTGCCGATCCACATGAGGCGCATGACTACGCCGCCTCGTCGCCGTTGGTCGGGACTCTGGTACTGAGATGCAAACAGTTTAAGGGGGATGGCGCACCCGCCGCGATTCGAACGCGGGGCCTCCACCTTCGGAGGGTGGCGCTCTATCCAGCTGAGCTACGGGTGCATCGATTCATAAGTAGCGTGACGATGTTCGATCGGTCAACCGAATGCGCACATGCGCAATCTGGTGCCACGCGATTCTTTGGCACGAGTTTTGAGGAACCCATGCTGATCGCGCCGCACCTCGCGCCACGCCACGCTACAACACACCTGCGACTGCTTCCGTGGTGCTTCCGCGAGCATTTCCCGGCCGACGAGAACAAAATCGGTTCTTGCTAAGCCCGTGAAAGAATAAGAGAAAATGGTGCACCCGGCGAGATTCGAACTCACGACCTCTGCCTTCGGAGGGCAGCGCTCTATCCAGCTGAGCTACGGGTGCATGCGGCGCGGGAGCGCCCTCCGCCGCTCTTAGCCCATCGCCGCCCGCGCCGCAACGGCCGGGCGCAGGCTGACAGGTGGTTCGACCACACGCCGCCGCAACATTGCGGTCGGGCGCACGGTGAGCCGCAACATTGCGGTCGGGCGCGGGACAGGTGGTCCGGGCCCGCGCCGCCGTCAAGAGCGGTCGGCGCGTGCCGGCGCGGCGTCCCGCACGGTCTTTGCACGGTCTCTGCACGGTCCGCACGCGTTCCACATAGAGGCGCGGACCGGCACGCCGCGCGATACGAGCGGTTCACACGCGGCGCAAGGCGGGCGGGGCCAGGCGCCGGGACGCCCCGGCGCGCGCGGCACGAGAGCCGAAAACAATCAAGACCTGGAACGTGTTACGCCCCGGAGGCCGCCCCGGAGGCCGCCCGGAGGCCGGTGAACCGGGAGGGGCGCTCGCGCGTTAGGGCGTGTGGCGATCGGCAAGGCGCCGGGAATGCTGCCCGCGCGCGACGAGCCGGCAAGATCGAAGGACAATGAGGATGCGGATCGCGCAAGTGGCGCCTCTGGCCGAGGCGGTGCCGCCGAAGCTCTATGGCGGAACGGAGCGGGTGGTATCCTGGCTGACCGAGGAATTGGTCGCCGACGGCCACGACGTGACGCTCTTCGCGAGCGGCGATTCGGAAACCAGCGCCGAACTCGTCGCCTGCTGCCCGCAGGGGCTGCGGCTCTCCGGAATCAGGGACCAGACGGCGAGCCTTCTCGTGATGCTCGACCGGGTGCGCAGGCGGGCGCACGAATTCGACGTGATCCACTTCCACGTCGACCTGCTGCAATATCCGATGTTCAGGGAACTCGGGCACAAGTGCCTGACGACGCTCCACGGCCGGCTCGACCTGCCGGACTTCCAC
This sequence comes from Propylenella binzhouense, assembly GCF_009866965.1. Classification (GTDB taxonomy): domain Bacteria; phylum Pseudomonadota; class Alphaproteobacteria; order Rhizobiales; family Afifellaceae; genus Propylenella; species Propylenella binzhouense. The sequence goes on from NZ_SPKJ01000069.1 coordinate 7,788, forward strand.
CCGATCTATGCCGGCTTTCCCGAAATGCCGCTCGTCTCCATTTCCGACGCCCAGCGGCTGCCGGTGCCGGCCGGCGCGAACTGGCTGCGGACGATCCATCACGGCCTGCCCGGTTCGGTCTGTCCCTTCAACCCGCAGAGCGGCGACTATCTCGCCTTTCTCGGCCGCATGTCGACGGAAAAGCGGCCCGACCGGGCAATCGAGATCGCGGTTGCGGCCGGCCTGCCGCTGAAGATCGCGGCGAAGATCGACCGCGCCGATCAGGCCTATTTCGAGGAGCGCGTGAAGCCGCTGCTCGGCCATCCCCTGGTCGAGTTCGTCGGCGAGATCAACGAGGCGCAGAAATGCGCCTTCCTCGGCAATGCGCGGGCGCTCCTCTTCCCGATCGACTGGCCCGAGCCGTTCGGCCTGGTGATGATCGAGGCGATGTCGACCGGCACCCCGGTCGTCGCCTGGCCCTGCGGCTCGGTGCCGGAGGTGATCGAGGAGGGCGTGAGCGGCTTCCTGGTGCGGTCGGTCCCGGAGGCCGTGGCGGCGGTCGAGCGCGCCGCCGCGCTGCCGAGAGCCCTCGTGCGGGAGCGGTTCGAGGCCCGCTTCACGGCATCGCGAATGGCCGCCGACTATGTCGAGGCCTATGAGAGCCTGCTCGGGGACCGGCTGCCGCTCGCGGCGGCGGCCGGGCTTGCGGGCTCCGCCGCGGCGCAGCCGTTCGGCCTGCTGCCCGCCCAGCGCTGAGGAGAGACGATGGGCGATCCGGTGCGCAATGTCGTCTCGCTCAAGGCCGGCAACGGGCAGGCGGGAGCGAATCTCTGGTCCGAATACGACATCGAGCCGCAGGGCTCGCTGGTCGACCGTCCGCTGCGCACCCTCAAGCACGGCGACGGCTTCGCCGTGCTCGATTCCTTCGGCGACATCGGAACGGTGCCGGACACCGCCGAGGGCGTCTTCTACCGCGACACGCGCTTCCTCTCGCGCTTCGAGTTCCGCATCGAAGGCGCGCGTCCGCTGCTTCTCTCCTCCGCCGCTCACGAGGACAAGTCGGCGCTGACGGTCGACCTGACCAATCCCGACATCGTGCTGCCGGGCGGCGAGAAGCTGCCGCGCGACACGATCTTCATCGAGCGCACCGCCTTCCTCTGGGACGGCATGTTCCACCAGCGCTTCGGGCTCAGGAATTTCGGGCGCTCGGCGCGGCGGATCCGGCTCGACTTCCTCTATGGGGCGGATTTCCGCGACCTCTTCGAGGTCCGCGGCACGAAGCGGAAGCGGCGGGGGCGCGAGAGCGCGGCCTGCCATGCGCCCGACCGGGCCGAGATCCGCTATCGCGGGCTCGACGGGCTCGACCGGGTGACAGTGGTGACGATCGACCCGGCCCCGGAGCAGATCGCGGCGGACCGCGCGATGCTGCACGTCACGCTCGCGCCGGGGGAGCGCCGTTCGGTCGTGGTGGCGGTCGGCTGCGGGTCGGAGAAGGTGGCGCTCGCGCCCCCCGGGGCCGCCGACTTCTTCCTCTCCTACCGCGACACGCGGCGGGCGCGGCGCGCCTCGACGGCGGACATCGCGACCGTGACGACCTCGCACGACGTCTTCGACGAGGTGCTCTGCCGGGCCGTGTCGGACATCTACACCCTCGCCACGCGCGGCCCGCTCGGCCTCTATCCCTATGCCGGGATCCCGTGGTTCAGCACCGTGTTCGGGCGCGACGGCATCATCACCGCAATGCTGATGCTCTGGATCGACCCGAAGATCGCGAAGGGCGTCCTGAAGGTGCTCGCCGCGACGCAGGCGACGGAGGCGGACCCGAAGTCCGACGCGCAGCCCGGCAAGATCCTGCACGAGCTGCGGCAGGGCGAGATGGCCAATCTCGGGGAGGTGCCGTTCGGGCGCTATTACGGGACGGTCGACGCCACCCCGCTCTTCCTGATGCTGGCCGGCATGTATCTCGACCGGACCGGCGACCGCGAGACGGTCTCCGCGCTCTGGCCGAACATCGAGGCGGCGCTGCGCTGGCTCGACCAGTCCGGCGACATGGACGGCGACGGCTTCGTGGAATATCGCCGCGAGACGGAAAGCGGGCTCGCGAACCAGGGCTGGAAGGACTCCCACGACGCGATCTTCCATGCCGACGGCTCGGACGCGACCGGGCCGATCGCGCTCTGCGAGGTCCAGGGCTACGCCTATGCCGGCCGCCTCGCCGCAGCGAAGATCGCGCGCACGCTCGGCTTCGCCGAACTGGCCGGCCGCCTCGCGGAGCAGGCGGAGCGGCTCCGGCGGAATTTCGAGAGCACGTTCTGGTGCGAGGAGATCGGCACCTATGCGCTGGCGCTTGACGGCGCCAAGCGGCCGTGCCGCGTGCGGGCCTCGAATGCCGGCCACCTGCTCTTCACCGGGATCTGCGATCCGGAGCGGGCGGCGCGGGTGGCGCGTCTCCTGATGGGCGGCGGCTCGTTCAGCGGGTGGGGCATCCGCACGCTCGCCACCGGGGAGGCCCGGTTCAACCCGATGTCCTACCATAACGGCTCGGTCTGGCCGCACGACAACGCGCTGGTCGCGCTCGGCTTCGCCCGCTACGGGCTGAAGCAGGAGGCGGCGCGCGTGCTCGCGGGGCTCTTCGACGCCGCCGCGCACCAGGAACTCCGCCGGCTGCCGGAGCTCTTCTGCGGGTTCGAGCGGCGGCCGCACAGGGGGCCGACCGCCTATCCGGTCGCCTGCGCTCCCCAGGCCTGGGCCTCGGCGTCGCTCTTCGGCGTGCTCGCCGCCAGCCTCGGGCTGGAGTTCGACCATGCGGCGGACGAGATCCGCCTCAACGAACCTGTCCTGCCCGGCTTCCTGGAGGGCGTCACGATCCGCAATCTCGCCCTCGGCGAGACGCGCATGGACATCCGCCTCACGCGTCACGGCGGGGACGTCGGAACGAACGTCCTTCGCCGCACCGGACCGGCCAGGATCGTGGTGATGAAGTAGGCGGGCGGCCGCTCTCCCGCGCCGCGGGAGGGGGATCGGCCGGCGCCCCGGATCCGCTGCCTTGCCGCCCGGGGGCGATCCGGCGGCCGATCAGCCGGTCGCGGCGACATAGTCACGAAGGCCAGAGCGACGCCGCCGCTCCCGACGCCCGGGATATGCCGAAGGTGATGCCCGGTCTCGCCATGCCGGAGTCTCGCCATGCCGGAGTCTCTCCATGCCGGAGTCTCGCCATGCCGGACCCTGTCAGGATCCCGTTCCGTCCGGGCGGGATGCGCGCTTTCCATCGCCGGAACTTCGTCCGAGAAGAGCCGGGAGCGCCATTCCGGACGTTCAGGTTGCGTCTGCGGACGCGCTCGGCGTCTTCACCGGGATGCCGGCGCCCGGGAGTCCCGGTCGAGGCGTCACACGTCGAGATTCGCGACCGAGAGGGCGTTCGCCTGGATGAACTCGCGGCGCGGCTCGACCTCGTCGCCCATCAGCTTCGTGAAGATGTCGTCGGCCTCGTCGACCTCGCGGATCCGCACCTGGAGGAGCGAGCGCGCGTTCGGGTCGAGCGTGGTCTCCCAGAGCTGCTCCGGGTTCATCTCGCCCAGGCCCTTGTAGCGCTGCATCGAGATGCCCTTGCGCCCGGCGGCGAGCACCGCCTCGATGAGGTCGCGCGGACCGTAGATCGGGGTCTCGTCGGACCGCCGCCTGAGGCTCGCCGGGGCTCCGTAGGTGCCGCGGAGCGAGTCCTCGAAGGAATCGAGGCGCCGCGCGTCGGCCGAGGCGAGAAGCGCCGGGTCGAGGATCGCGAGCTCCGTCACGCCGCGCACCGTCCGCTCGAAGACGAGACCGCGCTCCTCGCTGAAGATGCCGGTCCAGCCGCGCTCCGTCTCCTCCGAGAGGATGTCGAGGCGGCGCGCGATCTCCCCGGCCGCAACGACGCCGGCCTCGGGATTGTCGAGGAGCTTCGGATCGAGGGCGCCGACGATCGCGGCCTGCTCGACCGCGTTCCGGTTGTAGCGGGAATGCATCGCGTCGAGGATGCCGCGCACGGCGCGCGCCTCGTCGACCAGGTTGCGCAGGTCCTGGCCGCTGCGCTCCTCGCCGGTGGCGAGCGTGAGGACGGCGTCCTCGATGCCCCCGACGATCAGGTAATCCTCGAGCGCGCGCTCGTCCTTCAGATATTGCTCCGATTTCCCGCGCGTCACCTTGTAGAGCGGCGGCTGGGCGATGAAGAGGTGCCCGCGCTCGAACAGCTCCGACATCTGGCGGTAGAAGAACGTCAGCAGCAGCGTGCGGATATGGGCGCCGTCGACATCCGCATCCGTCATGATGATGATCTTGTGGTAGCGCAGCTTGTCGGCGTTGAACTCGTCCTTGCCGATGCCGGTGCCGAGCGCCGTGATGAGGGTGCCGATCTCCTGGCTCGACAGCATCTTGTCGAAGCGCGCGCGCTCGACGTTGAGGATCTTGCCGCGAAGCGGGAGCACGGCCTGGAACGCGCGGTTGCGCCCCTGCTTGGCGGACCCGCCGGCGGAATCGCCCTCGACCAGAAAGAGCTCGGCATGCGTCGGGTCGCGCTCCTGGCAGTCGGCGAGCTTGCCCGGCAGCGAGGCCATGTCGAGCGCGCCCTTGCGTCGGGTGAGGTCGCGCGCCCGGCGCGCGGCCTCGCGGGCGGCGGCCGCCTCGGCGACCTTTCCGACGATCACGCGCGCCTCGGCGGGGTGCTCCTCGAACCAGGTGCCGAGCGCCTCGTTGATGGCGTTCTCGACGACGGGCCGGACCTCGGAGGAGACGAGCTTGTCCTTCGTCTGCGAGGAGAATTTCGGATCCGGCACCTTGACGGAGAGGACGCAGGTCAGCCCCTCCCGACAGTCCTCGCCGGTGAGGGAGACCTTCTCGCGCTTGGCGATGCCCGAGGATTCGGCGTAGCCGGTCACCTGGCGCGTCAGCGCGCCGCGGAAGCCGGCGAGATGGGTGCCGCCGTCGCGCTGCGGGATGTTGTTGGTGAAGCAGAGCACGTTCTCGTGGTAGGTGTCGTTCCACCAGAGCGCGGCTTCCACGGTGATGCCTTCGCGCTCGGCCTTGAGGCCGATCGGCTGCGCGATGAGCGGCTTCTTGGCGCGGTCGATGAAGCGGACGAAGGCCTGCAGCCCGCCGTCATAGTGCATCTCGTCGCGCTTCTCGTCCGGCCCGCGCCGGTCGCAGAGCATGATCGTCACGCCGGAATTCAGGAAGGCGAGTTCGCGCAGGCGGTGCTCGAGGGTGGCGTAGTCGAACTCCACCATCGTGAAGGTGTTCGGCGAGGGCATGAAGGTGACCTGCGTGCCCTTGCGCCCCTCGGACGGACCGGTGACGCGAAGCGGCGCGACCGGCACGCCGTCCTCGAAGCGCATCTCGTGGCGCTTGCCGGCGCGCCAGACGACGAGCTCGAGCCAGGTCGAGAGCGCGTTAACGACCGACACGCCGACGCCGTGAAGGCCGCCGGAGACCTTGTACGAATTCTGGTCGAACTTCCCGCCGGCATGGAGCTGGGTCATGATGACCTCGGCGGCGGATACGCCCTCTTCGGGATGGATGTCGGTCGGTATGCCGCGGCCGTCGTCGGAGACCGTCACCGAGCCGTCGGCATTGAGCATGACCTCGACATGGGTCGCATAGCCCGCGAGCGCCTCGTCGATCGCGTTGTCGACGACCTCGTAGACCATGTGGTGCAGGCCCGAGCCGTCATCGGTGTCGCCGATATACATTCCCGGCCGCTTGCGGACGGCATCGAGCCCCTTGAGGACCTTGATGGAGCCGGCGCCGTATTCGGATTCGCTCGCGGGATCGGGGACGGGTGCTGCTTCTTCGGCCATGCGATTCATGTGGTTGGGATCGGCCCGTTATAGATGGTGATCCGAGGAAGGCAATTGTAGGCGGATTCGGCCGGAATGCCGGATTTTCCACATCCGTTCAGGCGCCCCGGATCGGGGCGGCGCCGCCGTCCTCGACGCGGAAGCGCAGGCCGGGCTCCGGCAGATGCTCGAAGAGGAGGGGGTCCGTCCCGGTCATCAATGCCTGCACGCCGAGCGCGGAAAGCCGCGCGAAGAGCGCGGCACGCCGGTTCGGGTCGAGATGCGCCGCGATCTCGTCGAGGAGGAGGATCGGGGTCATGCCGCTCGTCGCCGCGACGAGGTCGGCCTGCGCCAGCACCAGGCCGATCAGGAGCGCCTTCTGCTCGCCGGTCGAGGAGAGCGCCGCCGGCACCGCCTTCTCGGCGAAGACGACGTCGAGATCGCTCCGGTGCGGACCGAGGAGCGTCCGCCTGGCGGCACGGTCGCGCTCCCGGCCGTCCCTCAGCGCGCGCCGATAGGCGAGTTCCACCTCGGCGGCCGAGCGGCCGGCAAGCAGCGGCTCGAACTCGCCGGTGAGCGAGAGCCCGGCGGCGGGAAAGGCGGAGCCCGCCGAGCGCTCGGCGATCCGGGCGGAAAGGAGCGCCACCGTCTCGGCCCGCGCGAGCGCGATCGCGACGCCGCGGCCGGCGAGCTCCGCTTCGACCGCATCGCACCAGGAGGAGGCTGCGCCTTCCTCGAGAAGGCGGTTTCGGCTCGTCAGGAGGCGCTCGAACTCCCGCGAGCGGCGGCCGTGCTCGGGATCGACGGCGAGCACCAGCCGGTCGAGAAAGCGCCGCCGGTCGCCGGCCGGCCCGGTGAAGAGCCCGTCCATCGCGGGCGTGATCCAGAGGATCCGCAGATGGTCGAGGAGCGCCTCGGCGGAGGGGACATCCGCGCCGTCGACGCGCACGATGCGGCCCTGATCGGAACCGCCGGGGGCGGGACGCTCCCATCCGGTGCCGAGGCGCGTCTCCGCCGCGCCGTGCTCCAGGACGGCGGAAACCGCCCAGCGCTCCGCGCCGCCGAGCCGGAGGATCTCGCCATAGGCGGCACGGCGCAGGCCGCGTCCCGGGGTGAGCAGCGACACCGCCTCGAGGAGATTGGTCTTGCCGGCGCCGTTCGGTCCGACGAAGGCGACGAGCGGCGCATCGAGCCGCAGGGAGAGCGACGGATAGCTGCGGAAGTCCGAGAGCTTCAGGACCCTGACCGCGACCGGCTCCGGTCCGCTGTGTCCGGCCTGCCCGCGATCAGACACGCATCGGCATCAGGACGTAGAGCGCGTCGGATTCGCCCTTGTCCTGGATGAGGGTCGGCGAGCCCGGATCGGCGAGACGGAATTCCGCCTCGTCGGTCGTCAGCTGGGCCGCAATGTCGAGCAGATAGCGCGAGTTGAAGCCGATCTCGAGCGGCTCGGAATCGTAGTCCACCGGCAGCTCGTCGCTCGCGCTGCCGGAATCGGGATTGTTGACGGCGAGCACCATGCGGTCGTCCGCCAGCGTCAGCTTCACGGCGCGGCCGCGGTCGGAGGAGATGGTGGAGACGCGGTCGACGGCGCGCTCGAAATCCGCCTTCTCGAGCGTCAGGACCTTGTTGTTGCCGCGCGGGATGACGCGCTCATAGTCGGGGAAGGTGCCGTCGATCAGCTTGGACGTGAGCACGATGTCGCCGACGGCGAGGCGGATCTTGGCGTCAGACAGCGACACCTTCGCGATCGCGCCCGGGTCCTCGAGGAGCTTCTGGATCTCGCCGACCGTCTTGCGCGGCACGATCACGCCCGGCATGCCCTCCGCGCCGACCGGCGCGGGCGCTTCGGCCTTGGCGAGACGGTGGCCGTCTGTCGCCACGGCCCGCAGGCGGGCCTCGCCGCCGGCGCCGACCACGTGGAAGTAGATGCCGTTCAGGTAGTAGCGCGTCTCCTCGGTGGAGATCGCGAACTGCGTCCGGTCGATCAGCCGCTTCAGCGCTTCCGCCGGCATCTCGAAGGCGACCGGGAGGTCGCCGGCATTGAGGTCGGGAAAGTCGGAATCGGGCAGCATCTGCAGCGCGAACCGGGTCCGCCCGGCGCGGAGCGCCATGGTCGTGCCCTCGCTCGTGTCGAGCTGGATCTCGGCGCCGTCCGGAAGCTTGCGGACGATGTCGTAGAGCATGTGGGCGGGCACCGTCGTGGAGCCCGGCTGATCGACCTGCGCGGGCGCCCGGTCGACGATCTCCAGGTCGAGATCGGTCGCCTTCAGCGACAGCCGGTCGTTCTCCGCGCGCAGCAGGACGTTCGCCAGGATGGGGATGGTGTTGCGCCGCTCGACGACCCGATGGACATGGTTGAGCGCCCTCAGGAGATTGGCGCGTTCGATCGTGACCTTCATGACACTCGAATTCCGATGGGAGATGCAGCGGCCGGCTTGGACGGCGAACTTGGCCCGTGGCCCCGCAAAACTCAAGTGCCGGAAGACGTCGCCGGAGAACCCGGGAGGAAGGGGGGCGCGTCTTCCGGCTCACGGCGCCGCCTGCGCGCGGCGCCGTCTGCTGCAGTCAGTCCTGCAGCATCCGCTTCAGGAGCTCGATCTCCTGCGCAAGCGTATCGTCGCCGGAGGCGAGCTCCTCGACCTTCCGCACCGCGTGGAGCACGGTGGTGTGGTCGCGGCCGCCGAAGCGCTTTCCGATCTCCGGGAAGGAGCGCGTCGTCATCGTCTTGGCGAGATACATGGCGATCTGGCGCGGCCTCACGATGGCGCGCGTCCGGCGCGCGGACAGCAGGTCCGTCTTCGACACGTTGAAGTGGCTGGAGACCACCTTCTGGATGTCCTCGATGCGGATCCGCTTCGGCTCGCGCAGGCCGACCAGGTCGGCGATGGCGACCTCGGCGACGGCGACCGTGATCGGAAGGTCGGAGAACTCCGCGCGGCAGATCAGCCGGTTCAGCGCCCCGTCGAGATCGCGCCCGTTGGTCGGGACGGCGCGGGCGACATAATCGAGCACCGGGTCGGCGATGACGAGCGCCGGGTTGCGCTCGCGCGCGGCCGCGAGGCGGGTCTCGAGAATCCGGCGGCGCAGGTCGAAATCCGGCGCGGCGATGCCGACCACGACGCCGCCCTTGAGCCGCGAGCGGACGCGCTCGTCGATCCCGTCGAGCTCCGAAGGCGGCCGGTCCGCCGCCACGACCACCTGCTTGGCGCTGTCGAGGAGCGCATTCAGCATGTGGCAGAATTCCTGCTGCACGGTCTTGCCGGTGAGGAACTGCATGTCGTCGATCAAAAGGATGTCGATCGCGCGGAGCCTCTCCTTGTAGTCGATCGTGGTGCGCTCGCGCATGGCGGCGACGAATTGCTGCGTGAAGCGCTCGACGGTCAGGTAGAGCGTCCGCCGCCTCGGATCGATCGTGCGGGCCTCGTGCGCGATCGCCTGCAGGAGGTGCGACTTGCCGAGCCCGACGCCGGCATGCACGTAGAGCGGGTTGTAGGCGGGCGAACTGCCCTCCGGCGACAGCGCCACCGCCCGCGCGGCACGATAGACGACATCGTTGGAGCGGCCCTCGCAGAAGCTCGCGAAGGTGAGCCGGGGGTCGAGCGGGGAGCCGGCGAAGCGGTCGCCGACGGCCTCGGACGGCGCCTCCGCGGCCTGGCGCGGAAGCGGGGCCGGCGCGGCCGGTGCCTCCTCCTCCGCTGTCACCACCCTCAGCGCGCTTCGCTGGACCACGTCCACCCTGAGGACCGAGGCATCCTCCTCCTGCCAGAGCTGAAGGAGGCGGTCGCCGTAATGAGACTTGATCCAGCCTTTCAGGAACACGGTCGGCGCCGACAGGCGGACCACGCCGCCGCTCATCGCCTGGAAGTCGACCCGGGCGAACCAGGACGTGAAGACGTCCTCGCCCAGCTCCGCACGCAAGCGAGATCGGACGCGAGCCCAGGCCGGATGTCCGACGGGGTTGCCTTCAATTGCGCTCTCCCTCGAGCCGATCGCAGACGTTTCCTCGCGTGCCGCACCGTTCAACATTCCTATGCCTCCGCAAATTCGATTCATTCCCAACGCCAACGAACGCGTACTCAGGGCTGCGACCAGGGCAGCCCCGACGCCTTCCAACCTTCGATCGTGCCCCGATGGCCGCTTTCGTCGCGCGGTCCCTCGAAGCCTCCCGTCACGTTGAAGCACTGTGAAAATCCTGCCCGGGTCATGGCAGCAGCAGCCGCCGCGCTGCGTCCGCCCGACCGGCACAGGAAGTAGACAGGGGCGTCCCGATCCGCCCCGAGAGCCTCGAGCGTCCTTTCCAGGGACGGCTGGAACGCGGGGTTGGGACTCCCGCTCGGAAAGAACTGCCACTCGATCGTGACGGGCTTACGCCCGATCGGCTCCAGGTCCGGGATCCCCACGAAGTTCCATTCGGCGACCGTCCGCACGTCGACCAGCACGGCCTTGCTGTTGTTCTTGAGTGCCTTCCAGGCCGCTTCCGGAGTCACGTCGCCTGCATAGGGTGCCTTCGTCATAGGCAAATAGTCTCCTTCCGCCGCGGAAGTGAATTCCGGCGACAAGACCCCGATCCGACAGTTTTCAGTGTGAACGACTGACGCCTACTTCAGTCGCCGGCGCGCCTCATTCGAGAGCTCGGCGAGAGCAAACCTCGACCTGGACCGCGATGTGGGAAAGCGAGGTCCAGCCAGAGAGGAAGCCAACAAATGCTCAACTTGCCTCTCCAACGTCCCTTCCTCGGGTGCCAAGTGTTGCCTGCCCTCGGAACATACTACAGCCGGAGGCAGGGGCAACCGTCGGACAGGAACGAATCGGCCAAGGGGGCCGCGGAGAGGTCAATCGCCTGCGTGTGGCGGGGGGGAGAATTCCCCAAGGCCTTGCGACTCCCGCGCTTCCGGGCCGTGCGGCGACGACAATGCCACGAGCGGAATTTTTCGATGACGGACCCTTGACTCACCCGGTACGGACAAGAGTCGCGGTCGATCCTGCTCGATCGCAGGTAAGCTATTGATCGAACGAGCAAATTTCTGTCGTTGAATTGCAAACAGCCTCTGTCGTTAAGATGTCGTTAACGCGTGCAACGCGTTCCGCAAGCGTTCCGTGGAGAACCGGCCGGGGCCCGCTTGCCAAACGAAAAAACCCCGGCCTTGGCCGGGGTCTTCAACGCTTCAAGAAGGGGCGTGGCGCTCAGCCGAGCGCCTTGACCCGGCGCGTGAGGCGGGAGACCTTGCGCGCCGCGGTGTTCGCGTGAAGGATGCCCTTGGTCGCAGCCTTCATGATCTGGGGCTGCGCGAGGCGCAGGGCGGAAGCCGCCTGCTCCTGGTCCCCGGTCGCGATCGCCTCCTCGACCTGGCGCACGAAGGTGCGCATCCGCGAGCGGTTCGCCTTGTTGATTGCCGTTCGGCGCGCGATCTTGCGCGCGGCCTTCTTGGCCGAGGGTGTATTCGCCATTCCAGTTCCGCCGTTTCAGCTTTCTAGTCAAATTAGGCGCTTCCAGCACGCAATGCACGAGCGCCTGTGTCGCCAACAGCGATCGCGGCCGTCGCGACCGCATATCCGACGTGTTCTATAGGTACCCGGCGGAGCGGCGTCAAGGATCCCGGCCGAAGGTCCGTCCGTGCCGTCCTGCCGGCCCGGGGCCGGCCGGCTAGTGCGGCGCGGCGAGCGCGGTCGCGGCCGCGAGATCCTCGAGCGCCGTGCCAACCGACTTGAAGAGCGTGATCTCGCTCTCGCTGCGCCGGCCCGGAACCGACCCGCGGCACAGCTCGAAGAGGTCGCCGGCAATGCCGGAGGCGGAGATGAGGCCAGACCGGAGCGGCTGCACGAGATCGCCGGCCTCGGCGAGCGCGCCGTCGCGGGTGTCGACGAAGAGCGTCGCCTTCGCGACCGCTTCGTCGTCCGTCTCGCGCATGGCCGGGGTGAAGCCGCCGACGAGATCGAGATGGGTGCCCGGCGAAAGCCACGCGCCGGGGACGACCGGATCAGACGCCAGCGTCGCGCAGGAGACGATGTCGGCGCCTCGGACGGCGGCTGCGAGGTCTTCCGTCGCGCCGACGGAGAAGGGCCGCCCGGCAAGGGACCGCGCGAGCGCTTCGGCGCGCGCGGCATGGCGGTTCCAGATCAGCACCTCCTCGATCGGGCGGATGCTCGCATGCGCCTCGATCAGGTGCGGAGCGAGCGCGCCGGCGCCCACCATGACGAGGCGCCTCGCATCCGCCCGGGCGAGGAAGGAGGCGGCGAGCGCGGAGGCGGCGGCGGTCCGCCGCACCGTGAGCGCGTGACCGTCGATGACGGCGAGCGGCGCGCCGGTCTCCCCGGACATCAGCACGTAGACCCCCGCAACGCTCGGCAGGCCACGCGCGGCGTTCCCGGGGAAGACATTGACGATCTTGACGCCAATATGACCGCCGTCGCGGTGCGCGGCGAAATCGCTCCAGGCGGGCATCAGCAGGAGGGTCGCGTCGGGCTCGCCGGGCCGGGCGATCGCGTGGTGGTGCCGCACCGGCGTCACCGCGCCCGCGCGGAACGCCTCCCGCAATCGCCGGACGAGATCCGGAAAGCGCAGCCGGTCGAGGACTTCGGCCGCCCCGACGACGCGCATGGCGGCGCCGTGGCCCGGCTCAGCCGCGGTTCGAGGGGACCAGCGCCCGCGACCGCTCGGCCTCGCCGCGCTCCGCGCGCGAGCGCCAGAAGGCGGCCTGCTGCCGCTCCTCCCGCGCCCGCCGGCGGTAGCGGCGCTGGCCGTTCCAGACCACGAGCGCGCCTGCAAGCGATCCGATGACGAAGAACAGGAAGGCGAGCTGGTAGAGCGCGAGCTGGACCTGGAGGACGGCGTCCTCCGGCTGGAACGGGTTGAGGTGCACCGTCACCATTTCGTCATTGGCGACGGCGAGCAGAGCCACGACGACGAGGATCGGCAGCAGAATCAGCCATTTCAGCACGGTGCCGATCGTCGTCATCGCTAGTCCTCGTCGTCGAAGTCCGTTTCGGCGCCAGGGTCGGCCCCGTTGTTCAGGCGCTCCCGCATTTCCTTGCCGGTCTTGAAGAACGGCACGAACTTTTCCGATACCGGAACCTGTTCCCCGGTGCGCGGGTTCCGTCCCGTGCGCGCCGGCCTGTTCTTCACCGAGAAGGCGCCGAAGCCCCGCAGCTCGACCCGGTCGCCCCGGGAGAGCGCGGTGACGATCTCCTCGAGGATCGCGTTCACGAGATGCTCCACATCGCGCTGATAAAGATGCGGATTGCGCGCGGCGATGCGCTCGACCAGTTCGGACTTGATCATCGCCGCCCCTTAGCGATGGTTCGGTATCGGTCCGGGAGCCTGCCAAACGGACAGGAGACCGTCAACCATGAGCCGGGGCGGCAAAAAGCTCTCGGCGGCCGGCGTAAGTATTTGATCTAGACCGCTAATCCGCGCGATCCAGGCGATTGCGCCGGATTCTCGAGAGGCAAAAAACGGAAGTCCGAACTCGTCTTTTTTCCATTCGACGGCAGGAATGTCGGCGGGCACCCCCTTCGCCGAGGCGAGCCAGGCGCGCGCCTCGCTCTCGCCGCCGATCGCGTCGACAAGCTTGGCTCCGAGCGCCTGCCGTCCCGTGAAGATGCTGCCGTCCGAAAGCCGGTGCGCCTCCTCGGTCGAGAAGCCGCGCCGATCGGCGACGAGGCCGACGAACCATTCGTATGTCGACGTCACGACCTGCTGCAGCATCGCCCGCGCCTCAGGGGACGTGGCGGTGAACGGCGAGGGCTGGCCCTTCAGCGGCGCGCTCTTCACCTCCTCGTACTGCGCCCCGAGCTTCCCGATCAGCTCTTCGAAATGCGCGTACTGGAAGATCACGCCGATCGACCCCGTGATCGCCGATTCGGCGGCGACGATGTGGTCCGTTGCGATGGCCGTCATGTAGGCGGCGGAGGTACCGATGCCGTCGATCACCGCCACGATGGGCTTCTTGGCGGCCGCGGCGCGGAGCGCGCGGTAGAGCGCCTCGCCGCCGGCGGCGGCTCCGCCGGGGGAATCGATGCGGATCAGGATCGCCTTCACGCGCCGCGACTTGGCGGCATCCTCGATCAGCTCGACGGCGTCCGGCCGGGTGCCGATGAAGCCGTCGACGTCGATGCGGGCGACCTCGCCGCGCGGCGAGCCTGCGAACGGGCCGATCCCCGGCTGCCGCGCGAACAGGAGGAAGACGGCGGCGGCGAGGATCAGAAAGGCCGTCACCCGCCAGAAGGTGGCGCGCCGCCGCAGGCGGCGGCGTTCGAGGATCGTGTCGGCGTCCATGGGGCTCTCCTCCCCGACCGGGAGTACAGCCCCGGCGCCGGGCCTGCAAGCGGGGTCGCGGTCGCAATTGATGTGCGCAATCCGGCGCCGGTCTGGTCCGGTTCCGGTCAGGTCTGTTAGGTGTCTGGAGATGAACGAGAGGGCCGATCCCAGCGCCGCGACCGCAGAGGAGGATGCGGCGGCGCGCCGGGTCACGCCGATGATGGAGCAGTATGTCGAGATCCGGGCGGCCAACCCGGACTGCCTGCTGTTCTACCGCATGGGCGACTTCTACGAGCTCTTCTTCGACGATGCGCTGGTCGCCTCGCGCGCGCTCGGCATCACGCTGACGAAGCGCGGCAAGCATCTCGGCGAGGACATCCCGATGTGCGGCGTGCCGATCCACGCCGCCGACGACTACCTTCAGAAGCTGATCGCGCTCGGCCACCGGGTAGCGGTCTGCGAGCAGACGGAGGATCCGGCGGAGGCGCGCCGCCGCGGCTCGAAATCCGTCGTCCGGCGCGCGGTGACGCGGCTCGTCACGCCGGGCACCCTGACCGAGGAGCGGCTGCTCGATGCCGGGCGCAACAACTACCTCGCCGCGCTCGTCCCGATTCCGTCGAGCGAGCCGGGGCGCGAGGCCTGTGCGCTCGCCTGGATCGACATCTCCACCGGCGAATTCCGGATCGGCTGCTCCGGTCCGGGCGGGCTTGCGGCCCTTCTCGCCCGGGTCGAGCCGAGCGAGGTGCTGGTGCCCGAGCGGGCCGCGGGCGAGCCTGCGCTGCGCCGTGCCGTCGAGGAGGCCGGCGCCGCGCTGACGCCTCTGCCGGCCTCCTTCTTCGATCCCGCGACGGCGGAGGAGCGGCTCTCCCGCGCCTTCGGGGTCGCCACCATGGACGGCTTCGGAGCCTTCGCCCGCCAGGAGCTCGCGGCCGGCGCCGCGGCGATCGCCTATGTCGAGAAGACGCAGATCGCCCGCCGTCCGCCGCTCGAGCCGCCGAAGCGGGTCGGCGATGGCGAGGCGCTGCGGATCGACGCGGCGACGCGCGCCAATCTCGAGCTTTTCCGCACGCTCTCCGGCAGCCGCTCCGGCAGCCTCCTGGCGGCCGTCGACTGCACGCTGACGGCCGGCGGGTCGCGCCTGCTCGCGGACCGGCTTGCGAGCCCGCTCTGCGACCCGGCGGCGATCGACCGGCGGCTCGCGGCGGTCGCGCATCTCGTCGAGGATCCGGCGCTCCGGCGCGATCTCCGGGCGGGTCTGTCCGCCGCGCCCGACATGCTGCGCGCGCTTTCGCGCCTCGCGCTCGACCGCGGCAGCCCGCGCGATCTCGCCGCGACGGGTGCCGGGCTCGAGGCCGCGGCCGTCCTCGGGGCCCGTCTCGACGGCAGCGGCCTTCCGCTCGCG
>NZ_SPKJ01000007.1 GCF_009866965.1 Propylenella binzhouense
CCCGGCGCGCCCGCCGACCGGCCGGCGGAAGCCGGGGCCGTGCGCGAGGACCGGCTCCTCGCGCTCGCGCGCCGCCGTCCGCTCGCGCTCACGGCGGCCGTCGCCGTCCTCTACGCGCTCCCCTTCGCGCTCGCCCGGCTTCTCGCCTCGCCCTCGCTCGGCACCGACGACGTCAACGAGAACGTGCTGACCCAGAGCTGGCAATGGGGCTACACCGCCCGCCAGCCGCCCCTCTACGACTGGCTCCTGATCTCGCTCCAGACGGTCACCGGGCCCGAGCTGCCGTCCTTCCTCGTCATCCGCTATGCGACCCTGATCCTGGCGATCCTCGCTTATGCGGCGCTCGCCCGGCACGTCCTGCGGGATCGGGCCTGGGCGGTCGTGGCGGCCCTCTCTTTGACGCTCGTCTACCAGATCGGATGGCTGCAGCATCAGGTCTTCACGCACACGGCGCTGGTCGTGCTCGCCGTCCCGGTCTGCGCGCTCGCGGCTTTGCGCTGGCTGGAGCGCCCGGATGCCGGCCGGGCGGTCGCGCTCGGAGCCGCCATCGCCTTCGGCTTCTACGCGAAGCACAGCTTCGCCGCCTTCATCGGAACCTTCCTGGCGGCCGCGCTCCTGCAGGCGCCGATCCGCGCCAGGCTCGCCGTCCGCACCGCGCCGCTCGCCGTCCTCGCCGCGGTCGCGCTCTATCTGCCCTATGCGCTCTGGCTCGCCTTCGGCGGGCAGAGCCTCCTGCAGCAGGTCGAGAACCGGCTCCTCACCGACGAGACCTATCGCGAGCGGGTGCTTCGCGGGCTCCTCGACATCCCGCTCACCGTGCTCGGGTTCCTGTCGCCGCTCCTGCCGCTTCTCGTCGTGTTCTTTCCACGCGCCTTTTCGCCGAAATTCGCCCGCGCCGCCTCCGGCGAGCCCGATTTCGCCCGCCTCTTCCGCGATCAGGCGCTCTTCGCCCTCGCGCTGATGGTGGTCGGCCTGCTCTTCTTCGGCGTGGGCGTGTTCAAGGAGAGCCACATGCAGGCGCTCTTCCTGCTCGCGCCGCTCTGGCTCTTCGCGCGGGTCGAGGCGTCGGCGCCGTCCGCCCGGCGCGTCCGGCTGTTCGTCCGGCTGGTGGCGGCCGCGGCGCTCTTCACCTTCGCCGTCAAGATCGGCGCCTTCGTCTGGAAGGACCGGCCCTTCTGCACGCCGATCTGCCGGGACATCAAGCCCTATGACCGGCTCGCCGAAGCGCTCGCGCAACGCGGTGCGGCGACCGGCACCCTGATCGGCGGCGACGAATATGTTGCGGGAAATCTGAGGCGGCTCTTTCCCGAGGCGCGGGTGCTCGGACTGCGGATGAGCTATTTCCGGCCGCCCGCGGACCCGGCGCGGCAGCAGGTCTGCCTGCTCGTCTACGATTCCGGTCCGGACGGCTCCAGGCCGCCGCCGCTCGACCGGATGGCGAGCGAGTTCGGGCCGGCGGCGCCGGCGGAGGGAAGCGCGGTGGTGGCGATCGACGAGCCCTGGTCGCGGCCGTTCGGGCCGGCGGGCTGGCGGACCAGCCATTGGGGCATCGTGGCGCTCGACCCTGCCGGCGAAGCCTGCCGGTGACGCGGTAGCGCCAGAAAAAGCAATGCCGCCGGAAATCGGCGGCATGCTCCGTTCCGGTCGGCCTTGCCGCCCGGCATTCGTTGTTGCGGACGGGATCCCGGCCGCTTACTTCGCGCCGAGAAGGCGAGCCTCGATCTCGGGGTCGATGCCGACGATCATCAGATCCTCGGGACGGGCGCGGCGCCGGCTCTCCCAGGCGTTCGCGACCGCGACGCTGGCAAAGAACAGGTCGGCCCATTCCGAAACGCGGCGGCCGAAGCCACGGAAGCCGCCTTCGGCCGGGGCGTGGGTGAGAGTTGTCGTTCCGACAGACATTTAGACCTCCATCGCTGTCGTGGTAGAAATAATACCAGCGATGGTGCACCGCAACATACACCACCGCAGCGCTGCCATGCGCTGAGTGAATGCATGCCTGGGATGCGCGCGTCCTGCGCTTGCGCGCTGGAGGGAGGGGGGAGCGGCGCCCGGCCGCGCGCGCTCCCCGTCGCGGCCGTTGCGGATGCCTGCGGTATTGCCTACACGCGTGCCATGACAGAGCCCGTCAGCGCCGTCCACGACACGGTCCTCATCGTCGATTTCGGAAGCCAGGTGACGCAGCTCATCGCGCGGCGCGTGCGCGAGGCCGGGGTCTATTCCGAGGTGGTGCCGTTCCAGGCGGCGGAGGCCGCGCTCGCGCGCCTCGCCCCGAAGGCGATCATCCTTTCCGGCGGGCCGGCGAGCGTCCACGGCGCGGAGAGCCCGCAGGCCGCGCCGGCGCTTCTGGAGGCCGGCGTCCCGGTGCTCGGCATCTGCTACGGCGAGCAGGCGATCTGCGCCCGGCTCGGCGGGTCGGTCGTTCCGGCGGAAGAGCGCGAGTTCGGCCGCGCCTTCGTCGAGATCGTGGCCGAGAGCCCGCTTTTCGAGGGCGTGTGGGAGCCCGGCACAAGGCATCAGGTCTGGATGAGCCACGGCGACAAGGTGGTCGCCATTCCGCCCGGCTTCCGGCCGATCGCGGTGACGGAAGGATCGCCGTTCGCCGCGATCGCCGACGAATCGCGCCGGATCTACGGCGTCCAGTTCCATCTCGAGGTCGTCCACACGCCGGACGGGGCGAAGCTCATCTCCAATTTCGTGCATCGCATCGCCGGCCTCGCCGGCGACTGGACGATGGCGAAGTTCAAGGACGAGGCGATCGGACGGATCAGGGCGCAGGTCGGGCAGGGGCGCGTGATCTGCGGCCTTTCCGGCGGCGTCGATTCGGCCGTCGCGGCCGTCCTCATCCACGAGGCGATCGGTGAGCGGCTCACCTGCATCTTCGTCGATCACGGCCTGATGCGGCAGGACGAGGCGCGGCAGGTCGTCGAGCTCTTCCGCGGCCATTACAACATCCCGCTCGTCCACGTGGATGCGGCCGCGACCTTCCTCGCCGCGCTCGCGGGCGTCGCCGATCCCGAGGCGAAGCGGAAGACGATCGGCCGCCTCTTCGTCGAGACCTTCGAGGCGGAGGCGGAGAAGATCGGCGGCGCCGGCTTCCTCGCCCAGGGCACGCTCTATCCGGACGTGATCGAGAGCGTCTCCTTCACCGGCGGCCCGTCCGTCACCATCAAGTCGCACCACAATGTCGGCGGGCTGCCCGAGCGCATGAACATGGCGCTCGTCGAGCCGCTCCGGATGCTCTTCAAGGACGAGGTGCGGGCGCTCGGGCGCGAGCTCGGCCTGCCGGAGGCCTTTGTCGGGCGCCATCCCTTTCCGGGGCCGGGCCTTGCGATCCGCTGCCCCGGCGCCGTCACGCGCGAGAAGCTCGACGTGCTCAGGAAGGCGGACGCGATCTATCTCGACGAGATCCGCAAGGCGGGCCTCTACGACGCGATCTGGCAGGCCTTCGCCGTGCTGCTTCCGGTCCAGACCGTCGGCGTGATGGGCGACAGCCGCACCTATGACAGCGTGCTGGCGCTGCGCGCCGTCACCTCGGTCGACGGCATGACCGCCGACTTCTTCCATTTCGACATGGCCTTTCTCGGCCGCGCCGCCACCCGCATCATCAACGAGGTGAAGGGCGTCAACCGCGTCGTCTACGACGTGACCTCCAAACCCCCCGGGACCATCGAGTGGGAATGATTTTGGTCTATCCGGACATATCCAAAACTACGCTAGGATACGATCTAACTCATTGATATAAATAAGTATTCCTGTCTGTATCTATCGATGCCTATCGGTGGACTCTTTGACGGGCCGAGTCCTGCGTTGTTTCACATCCGGTCTCGGAGCGCGGAGAATTGGTTTTGAACGGCGAGCCGCAAGCCACGCCTGAACCTCGTCCAAATCCCAAACGACGCATCTTGGGGTCAAAGCAAAGCGCCGCGGAGATTCGCCGCGCTACTCCATTTCGTAAATTGTGCTGTCAGCCAATGGCACGATCTCGCGCAACTGCTGCCGCCGACTCGTTTTCTTGATCGGCGTGATAGCGTGAGTGCTCAAGTTGCGTCTCCTCTGGTTCCAAGTGAGGAGATAGAGAGCAATAGATCCGAAAAGATGGAAGCCGCCATTACTCCTTATCGGGCATTAGCGCGTCACGGCGAGAGGCCGCTTCTTCAACCTTGTCGACCTCGTCAGCCAACTCGAGCAGGAGAAGGCCGCTGGCCGAAGTGGAAGGACTGCCGAGACGCTCCTGCGCCATGACCTCATCGTCATCGACGAACTGGGCCATCTGACCTTCAGCCAGTCGGGCGCGGAGCTGCTCTTCCACCTGATCCGCAAGCTCTACGAGAACACCTCCATCATCATCACCACCAACCTTGCCTTCGCCGACTGGCCGCAGGTCTTCGGCGATGCAAAGATGACGACCGCCTGCTCGACCGGCTCACCCATCATTGCGACGTCGAAACCGGCAATGAAAGCTGGCGCTTCAAAAACCGCGCCTGAGCCTCACGACGTCACCGCACTCTGGGACCGCAGCCGCCCGGGCTGCGAAACCCCGACCATCTCCGCCGGGGCGGCCGCGCTCGTCCGCGTCACACGAGGAGGATGACTTCGGACGCGAAAACGGGGTGACGATTGAAAGCGAATTGAAACACTTGACGCCCAAGCCGCGACTATACCATCCCAGCAGATTAGCTGTGAACAAATTTCAACGCAACTTTTCCAAGGTGCGCGTTGACACTCTGCCGAATGACGACAGAAAATACGACTATGAGAGAATGGAGGATCTAAAGTGGAAATAAGACTGCACCATGTAAACGTAAATTCCTATGATGTGGCCAAAAGTGTTTCCTTTTATAAGGATATAGTTGGTTTTGATGCCGGAGAACATCGCCCTGCATTTACGGATAAGGATGGCGCTTACATCCAGGAATCATATTGGTTCGGCGAGAAAAGGCGAGGACTGCATCTGTGCATGCCGAATCCAGATGTCACGCTGAGGCGTCGGTTTTCCATTAATCCCACCGTTGGTGGCCATGCAGCCTTTACCGTTCCCGACATTTCGGCGCTTCGAAAAAGGCTGGACGCGGCAAATATCATGTACACAGATGCGGGAGATTGGGCAAGTATAGGCCTCAAGCAGATCTATGTTATGGATCCTTCTGGAAACGTTATTGAGTTCCATGAACTGATCTAACGCCGAAAAGGTGGTGCGTCTTTTCATAGATCATATCAGTTCCTTTGATGAGAACATCTGACACCATTATTCGGGAGGAATAGAAAAATGAAGAATATCAGCCGAAGGTTTTTCGGCGCTGCGTTGGCCCTGGGTTTCTGCTTTGGGTTCGGCCCTGCCGCAATGTCCCAGGAATATCCAAGCAAGCCCATTCGCTTCATCGTTCCGAACGGGCCGGGCAATTCGGTGGACATCGTAACGCGGCTGGTAGCGTCCAAACTGCATGAGCGCCTCGGCTGGAATACAGTGGTGGAAAACATCGCTGGCGGAAAGAATGTTCCGGGCGCCAGGGCTGTCCTGGATGCGCCTGCAGACGGCTACACTGTATTCTCTCCCGGCGCGTCGATCGCCATCTACACGGCCGCCGGTGCTCCTTATGATCTAGTCAAGGACTTTGATCCAGTCACCAGGCTCATCGACCTGCAGATCATCATCGCTGCCAGCCTGGATATGCCCTTCGACAGTATAGCCGAGGCCGTCTCATACTCAAAGGAAAACCCCGGCAAGCTCACATTCGCCGCCTATGAGGCCGGGTCCGGCACCCATCTCGCCGGCGAATTGCTCAAGCTGAATACCGGAATAGACATGCGCCACGTTCCATACAAGGATTCGACCTTTTTGGTCGACCTCATGTCGGGGCGGGTTGCGCTGGGCGTTTTCAGCGCTACGACTCTGGCAGGCCCGCTGGCCGAGGGGAAAATCCGCGCACTGGGCGTCCTGGGCAAACGCAGGAGTTCGACGCTGCCTGATGTCTCGACAATCTCGGAGCAGGGGCTTCCAGAAATGGATGCCGAATCCTGGGTAGGATTGATCGTCAAAAAGGGGACGCCGCCGGAGATCATCCAAACTCTGAACAAGGAGGTGGTGGAAATCCTGAAGCTTCCCGATGTGGTGCAGCGCATCGAGCAAATAGGGGGAATTCCAGCCGGTGAAGAAGTCGCCAGTTTCGATAAGAAGAACAAAGATGATGTGGAAATGTATACCAATATTCTCTAGAAGACGAAGATCAACCTGAAATAAGTTTATCGAGGATGAAAAATTGAAGCGAGTTCTTTTGGGCTTTCAGGAGCGGCGCTGTCAAGCGCCCTCCCTTCCGCGTGGGCGGCCTAACTTGACCGTCCTTGACGGAAAGGCCGTGGTGTTTACTGGCTCAGGCCGGGGGATTGGTGCAGCCTGTGCCCGCTCGGCCGCCTCGGAGGGCGCCAAGGTCGTCATCAACGACGTTGCCGGCAACCTCGTGGACAAGGTGGTTGCCGAAATCCGCGAGGAAGGCGGGCAAGCCATCGGGTTCGCTTGCGACGTCTCTAGTTCTGCGGAAGCTCTCAAACTTATATCCTGCTGCTGCGACAGTTTTGGTAGAATAGACGGCTTGGTCAACAACGCGGCGCTGATAAAACATCATTCGATCGATGAAATGGATGAGCAAGACATTGATGCGCTGTTGCGCGTCAATGTGATGGGGACCATCCATTGCGGGCGTCACGCGGTGGCGCGCATGAAGGCGCAGGACGGTAACGCGTCGATCGTGAACGTCACGTCCGGATCGCAGATGGGTCTCGCCGGCGCGAGCGTGTACAGCGCCACCAAGGGCGCGGTTGCATCCCTCACATATTCATGGGCGCTGGAATTGGATGGCTCGCCCATACGCGTGAATGCCGTGTCGCCCTACGCCGAGACACGCATGTCGCAGGCGACGGATGCCTTTCGGCACAGGAAGGGTGAGCCGGCTCGTGCGGCAGCATTGCCGGAGCCCGCCGCTAATGCGCCTCTGGTCAATTTTCTCCTGTCCGACCTGAGCGAGGGAATAATCGGACAGGTGTTCCGTCTGGCGGGGGATGAGCTGAATACCGTCACACATCCGGCCCTGCTTTGTCCACCGGCCGTTCGCCGTGACTGGTCGGCCCAGAAGATTGATGCCATCCTGAAAGCCGAACTGTCCGGCATGCTGCAGCCCCTGGGTTATCAGTCGGTCGTTCAAAGGCCGGTCTAACCGACGTCCAGTTCATCATGGCGTCTCTTTGCACCGCCATCATGATGTGTCTTCTTGTTTGAAAACGTTCTTCTGAACGTGCCATGCTGCATGCGTGTAGGATGGATGAGGTTGTTGCCGCGCGAATGCCGCCGGTCAATTCGACTGGATGATATTCCTGTCCAGGTTCCAGTCCTGGGCCGACAGCTTTCGACGGATATATTCGATGAACAATCGCAGACGCGGGCTTAAATTCTTTCGCGCCCTGTAGATGGCGTATATCCCTTCCAGATATGTATACGGCGTAAAAAGTTCGACTAGCCGGCCTTCCTCCAGATCCTTGGCGATCATATATCCCGGCAGTCGCGCTATGCCGACGCCATCCAGCACCAGCCCAAGCAGGAAACCGGCCTGATCGACTACGACCTTGCTGTTGATCGGCACACGGGTCACGACGCCTTCCTTCACGAAAGGCCAAGCGTCCCGTTCGGGCATGGAATAATTCAGGAGCTGGTGCGTTGCCAACTCGCTCGGCTTTGTCGGTACACCTGCGCGTTCGAGGTAGAGGGGCGAGGCGCATACAACGCGCTTGCTGGCCGCGATCCGCCTCGCGACCAAGGACGAGTCTGCCAGTTCGCCGAACTGAATCGCTATATCCGTGTCTTCGGTTAGCCCGAAGAACTTCGGACCGACGCGGAGTTCAAATTTCAGGCTCGTATATCGCGCCAGGAATTCCGGCAGTATCGGAGCAATCTGTCCCTGTGCGAAAGCCGGCGACGTGTGAATCCTGATCGTGCCGTGAGGGACTTTGATCAGCGATTCCGCCAGTTCATCCACCTCCTGAATCGCGTTCAGCACTCGGGTGATACTGCTCAGATAAAGTTCTCCTTCACGCGTCAGCATGACGAACTTGGAGGTGCGATCGAACAGGCGTATCTTGAGCCTGTCCTCGATCCTGTTGACCATCTTGCTGATCGCCGACGGCGAAAGCCGCAAGGCGCGCGCGGCAGAGGAGAAATTGCCGTTCTTCGCGACGGCGGCGATCATGTTGAACTCGTCGAACCGGTTCATGGAGCCCCCAATTCAATGCGGCGATCATGCTCCGCCGGAAAAGCATACACCAGGGCTGCTGTGAAGGAATCTCACAGCGAATGTTCCAAATGCTTTCTAGCAGCTCCGGCGGCTCGCCCTTACCCTCCAGCCAGATAATCGTTCGGCTGGACAACGGATAGACTTATGGAAGGCATGCAGGCGGTCACCTATGAACTGGCGGATGGGGTCGCTCTTGTGACGATACGGCGCCCGGACCAGCTCAATGCGGTCACCAAGGCCGTCCGCGAAGGCCTGGTCGATGCCTTCGTCCGTTTCGAGTCCGATCCGGAGGCAAAGGTGGCCATCCTGACCGGGGAGGGCCGGGCGTTCTGCGCAGGGGCCGATCTCAAGGAGATGGTGGATACGGGCAAGAAAATTCCCGGGGCTATGGCCATTCCTCATCTCGGCCGCACGCTGCACGTCTCGAAGCCGACGATCGCCCAGGTCAATGGGATTGCCTATGCCGGCGGCTTCCTTCTAGCGCAGATGTGCGACCTGTGCACCGCCTCGGAGGATGCTGAGTTTGGCCTGACCGAGGTGCGTTGGGGACGCGGCGCACCATGGGCGGGGCCATTGCTCTGGATGCTACCGCAGCGGATCATGATGGAAATGCTGGTCACCGGGGAGCCGCTGTCGGCCCGGCGCGCCTATGAGCTTGGCTTCGTCAACAGGCTGGCGCCTGCTGATCAGCTGGCCGAAGTGACAATGAACCTGGCGCGCACGATCTCCAGGAATGCGCCGCTCGGCGTGAAGGCGGGGCGAGAACTGGCTTATCTGGCGGCCGACACCGGACGGACCGGAAGCTTCGCCGCAGGCGATTTGTGCTTCAGAGCCGCCTATCTCAGCGAGGACGCGATCGAGGGTCCCAAGGCGTTCAAGGAACGCCGCGCGCCCAACTGGAAAGGTCGCTGACCGATGGCCGACGAACGCATCATCCGCATCGGAAGCGGGTCCGGATCGTGGGGCAATGACATCACCGAACCGCGCGAGTTGCTCAGCCGCACCCATGTGAACTATCTGGTGATGGACTATCTCGCCGAGCTGACGCTGTCGATCATGCGCCGGCAGATGGACCGCAATCCTGAAGCCGGTTTCGCGACCGATTTCCTGGCCGTCTTGGAAGACATTCTGCCCCTCATCGCCAAGTCCGGCACCAAGATCGTCACCAATGCTGGCGGACTCAACCCCCGGACCTGCGGCAGGATGGTTGCGGAACTGGTGGAGAAAGCGGGCCTTTCCTCGCGCATCAAGGTCGCCATTGTGGATGGCGACGACCTGCTGCCGCGACTTTCCGAATTCTCGTCCGCTCTTCCCTTCGACAACGCCGATGACGGCCGGCCTTTTTCAGAGGTCGCGCGGCGCATCGTCAGCGCGAATGCCTATTTTGGAGCACAACCGATCCGCGAAGCGCTCGACGGAGACGCCTCGATTGTCATCGCCGGACGTTGCGTGGATGTAGCGCTGACGCTTGGACCGCTCATCCATGAATTCGGCTGGGGCGAGCAGGAGTGGGACAGGCTGGCCGCCGGCACCGTCGCTGGCCATCTTCTGGAATGTGGCCCTCAGGCGACAGGTGGAAACCACCAGGGATGGCAGGACATTCCAGGGTTGGAGCATGTCGGCTATCCCATCGCGGAAGTTTCCGAAAATGGCGATGTGGTGCTGACGAAGGCTTCCGGCACCGGCGGGGCCGTGAACCGCCGGACCGTGACTGACCAGCTCCTGCATGAGGTGTTCGATCCACGCCATTTCCTCTCGCCGGACGTGACGGTGGACTGGACGACCATCGAACTGAACGAACTCGGCGACGACCGCGTCCGCCTTTCGGGAATCAAGGGAACGCCCCCGCCCTCGACGCTGAAAGTGTCGATGACCTATCGGGACGGCTACAAGGCGATCTTGATGTGGCCCTACGCCTGGCCCGATGCCGAGAAAAAGGCGCAGGCCGCCTTCCGGAAGATCGAGCACACGATCAAGCGGCATGGACTTCGGTTTGACGAAACGAGGGCGGACATCTTCGGTGCAGGCGCCATCCATGGGCGGCGCTCAAACGTGCTGCCCCGCGCGGCGGAGCCGCTCGAGGTCATCGCGCGCTTCGCGGCCCATACGGAGCACAAGGAAGACGCGGGCCGCCTGGCGTCGCAGCAGGCGCCGATGCACTATGGGCCTCCCGGTCTGGCAGGCCAGATCGCCGGCGGCAAGGGACAGGTCCTCAGTGTCTATTCACATTGGCCAACCCTGATTCCGGGCGATCTCCTCACCCCAACAGTCGAGTTCATGGGAGGGCAGGACTGCCATGGATGAGGGGCTGCTTCGCGATATTGCCTGGGTCCATTCGGGTGACAAGGGCGACAATATCAATCTCGGGGTCGTCGTCTGGGACAGGAATGACTACGGCCTTCTTCTGGAGGAAGTCACGGCGGATCGGGTGAAAGAACATTTCTCCGACATCTGCCACGGCAGCGTCACGCGCTATGAGCTGCCTAACCTCTGGGCGGTCAATCTCGTCCTGACACGCATACTGGACGGCGGGCCGGCCCGATCGTTGCGGCTCGACCCGCAGGGCAAGACCCTTGGCGATGCGCTGCTGCTGCTGCCGCTTCGGCATGACGGCCGATCCGTATCCGACGAGGCAAAGAAAAGGCAATCATGAGCAACGATCTTCTGCAGGTGATCTCTCGAGATCTGCTTTGCGACCTGAAGGTCGTGGAGGTGTCCCACAGCATTGCAGGCGCGTATTGCGGCAAGGTGCTGGCCGATCTGGGCGCCGAGGTGACCCGTTTCGGCCCCGACACCGCCGCCATAGTCTCTGCCGGAACAGCGGATGCGCTACAGGAAGTCCTGCATGGCTCGAAGGCATGCGAGCCGCTGGAGAACGTCGCTGGCCACCCGGCGCTGGCCGCTGCAAATCTCGTCATCATCGAGACTGGAGGAACCACAATTGGTTACCCGGAACTGGTCAACGACTTCAAGGCGCGTGAAGGAATAGCGTCCGCCGCTACCCTTATCGTGATCACTCCGGCTGCGGACATCGCCGGCGAACTGCCGGGCTGCGGCCTTACCAGCGCCGCCTGGGGCAGCATGAGCTGGGCAATCGGCGAACGTTCCCGCATGCCTCTGACGCTTCCCTACGACATCGCCGACTATCTGGTGGGCGTCAACGCGGCCGCAGCAGCCGCGCTGGCGGCTGCCAGCCCGGCAAAGAGCGGTCGTGACATTGAGGTCTCGGGGCGGGATGTGCTGGCCTACATCGTCGGCATGCTGGCTCCTCATCATCTTGCCTATGGCAGGCCGTGGTCTCGTTCCGGCCGGCGACCGTCCATGTCGGGTGGTGTGTATCCCTGCGGCCTGTTCTCCTGCAGCGATGGATATGTCGTGATCTATTGCCGCAGCAACCACGAATGGCGTGGCATACTGGCCGCGATGGGCGATCCCGAGTGGTCGCGCGAGGAGCGCTTCAGCGATCCGCGGGTCGTGGCGCGTGAACATGCGGACGAGGCAGACTCGCACCTGTTACCGTGGCTCGCCAGGCATTCGCAGGACGAGTTGATGGCGCTGGCTCTCGATCGCGGGTTTGCGGTCGGTCCGGTCAAGTCGTTGGACGAAGTTCTCGGCGATCGGCAATTCGCGCACAGGCAAGCGTTCGAGGCGATCAGCGCAGGCAGGGCAGCGACAGCCGGCTCGCCAGTCGTCGCTCCCAGAATGCCCTGGCTCCTGAAGGAACTGGACACGTCTCAAAAGCCTCATGCCGCGCCCGTCACCAGACCCCCTGCGGACTGCCAGCCACAGGAGCCGTCATCCTATCTTGGCGGTCTCAGGGTGCTGGACCTTTCCTGGGTGTGGTCGGGGCCGATGGTGACCTCGATCCTGGTCGATTTCGGCGCGGAGGTCCTGAAGATCGAACACCCCTCGCATCTCGACTCCGTGCGCCTGCGCGGCCGTCCAATCATCAACGGCAAGCCCATCGAGGGGCCAGAGGTTGAGGTCAGCCCCTGGTTCAACCAGCTCAACCACGGCAAGAGAAGCGTGACGATCGACATCAAGTCGCCAGAAGGCCAGGAGCAGATACGTCGGCTCGCGGCGTCCTGCGATGTCGTCGTGGAGAATATGCGGCCAGGCGTGCTGGACCGCCTGAACATCGGCTATCGGGACCTTGCCGCCGCAAATCCCGGAGTCATCATGCTTTCGATGTCCATGGTGGGACAGACCGGGCCGCTCAGCCAGATGAAAGGCTATGCCGGGATCATGTCGAGCATGGCCGGGCTGGAATCGCTCGTTGGCTATGTTTCCGACGGTGGCGAACCCGACATCGTGGGAATGATGATGACGGCGCTGGGCGATCCCAATGCCGCTATCCATGCCACCACGGCGCTTCTGTCGGCGATTGTCCGGCAGCGCCGCACTGGTCGTGGATGCTGGATCGATCTATCGCAGATCGAGGCGATGCTCTCGGTCATGCCGGCGCCGCTTCTCCAGCATCAGGTTGAAGGCGATGTGCCGATCCTGGG
Organism: Propylenella binzhouense; assembly: GCF_009866965.1. Taxonomy (GTDB): domain Bacteria; phylum Pseudomonadota; class Alphaproteobacteria; order Rhizobiales; family Afifellaceae; genus Propylenella; species Propylenella binzhouense. The sequence continues at coordinate 12,791 of NZ_SPKJ01000007.1, forward strand.
AAACCGTCATACGCTCTACGCTCCACACGGCCATTTTCCCTGTAAGGGGCAAGACAGCTGGACAGCCATCTGCATCAGGACCGACGAGCAGTGGCGAGAGCTGGTCGACAAATCCGGGAGTGGCGGACTTGCCCGGTTCCGGGATCTCGATTCGGCCGGGCGCCTGAGGCAGGTTTCCGAGATCGAAAGCGCCGTCGCCGAGTGGACGTCGGGTCTGCCTCGGGACCAGCTTGTGAACGAGCTATTGGCTATTGGCGTTGCGGCGGCACCCGTCAACTCTTTCGAGGATATGACTGGATCAGCCTGGAAAGCTGAGCGGGCTTTCACGATGAATGTCAAGCATCCGTTCCTGGGCACACGCGAAGTCTTCATCCCCCCTTGGCGCTTTGACGGGCGATTGAGTGGCGTGAATATTCCAGCACCGATATTGGGCGCCGATACCGCTGCGGTGCTGGATAAAATGGCCCGTGACGGAGGTGCCGTTCGCCAAGCAGTCGGGCATTGAAAAAGGAGGAAGAAATGCGTTCTAGATATCTATTGGCTGCGGTGGTCTCTGCCGCCTTTGCCTTTGGAAATATCACGCCGGGTGCAGCGCAATCCTATCCGGAAAAGCCTGTGCGCATCATCATTGGCTTTTCTGCTGGTGGTGGAACAGATATTTATTCGAGACTCCTTGGTGATAATCTTTCAAAGATCCTCGACCAGAATTTCATTGTAGAAAATATGCCCGGAGCCGCAACCAAAATTGCTGCTGAAGCCGTGGCGAGGGCGCCTGCAGATGGATATACGCTATTTTTTACCGGTGCTACGGCGTTAGTTTCCAACCCTCATCTATATGAAAAGATTTCCTACAGCGCCGATGATTTTGCACCGATATCGCTCGTGGCAACGACTCCCTACACGGTGATGGTAGGAGCCAAATTCCCTGCTCAGACCTTCGACGACCTCATCAAGCTCGCGAAGGAGCGACCCGCGAGCATCAAAGTCGGATCGCTCGGCGTCGGAAGCGGGCCGTATCTCGTCGGCAAGGCCGTGGAGCAGGCCTTCGGTCTCCAGTTCGTCGAGGTGCCATACAAGGGGTCGGCGGACGCCGGTCTCGATCTCGCAGCCGGCCGGCTCGATGTCTATCCGGACGGCATGACCGGCTCGCTGATGATGCACAAGAATGGCAATGGCAAGATCGTCGCCGTAATGGACGACAAGCGCTCGCCCTCGGTGCCGGACGTGCCCTCAATTGCTGAACTCGGCCACCCCGAACTGGCCTTGATCAACTGGTTTGCGCTCGTTGCGCCGGCGGGAACCCCCAAGGAAATTATCGACAAGCTGAACAAGGCTACTGTCGAGGCGGTAAAGATGAACAATTTCTCGGAGTGTCTTTTGGAGAATGGGGTTATCGCACAGTCCAGCACACCAGAGGAACTGGGAGAGCGTATAAAATCAGGCTCGGTCACCTGGCGGAAGCTGATCGAGTCCTTGCATCTCAAACTGAGAGATTGAGGGATTTAACAAGAAAGTCGGCTGGCTTGTCACAGGCGAGCCAGCCGCAATGTGGGAGAAGACGATGACGCTGAATACTAATAATTTGTTCACGGGAGCCATATTCGTAGCCATTGGCGCCTTTGCCGCCTTGTGGGCGGTCATGGACATGCAAGTCGGCTCGGCATTGAGAATGGGGCCGGGCTATTTTCCCGTGATCATTGGCGTTGGCCTTGTCTTTTTTGGAATAGTTGTCGCCCTGCAGGGCGGGGAGCATACCGACTTCGCCATGAAGGGTCTCCCCTGGCGGGGCATAATCCTCATTTCGCTGGCACCGATTCTCTTCGGCGCCACCGTTCGCGGCTTCGGGCTGGTGCCGGCGACGATCCTGGCGACAGTGAGCGCGGCTTATGCCAGCAAGGGCATGACGCTGTTTTTCGCAGTAGTTCTCGCGCTCTGTCTCGCCACATTCTGCACATTGGTGTTCGTATATGGTCTGGGATTGTCTCTCCCGGTCGTCGGCCTGTGGCTGTGGGGATAGGCTGACCAATGGACATCCTTTCTCACATCGCACTGGGGTTGCAGGTTGCCGGGTCGCCTGGAAATCTATTCTATTGTCTGATCGGCGTGCTGCTCGGCACCATCATAGGCGTCCTGCCGGGCATTGGTCCGACAGCCACGGTCGCCATGCTGCTGCCGATCACATTCAGCCTCTCGCCCGAGGCTGCCCTCATCATGTTGGCGGGCATTTACTACGGATCAGCCTATGGCGGTTCGACCACGGCCATATTGATCAACCTCCCCGGCGAAGCATCCGCCTCGGTGACGACTCTGGATGGTTATCAGATGGCGTTGAAGGGTCGGCCTGGCGCCGCTCTCTCGGTGGCGGCCGTCGGCTCGTTCGTTGCCGGGTGCGTGGCCACCCTGCTCATCGCGATGTTTGCGGTTCCGTTGACGCGGATCGCGCTGGATTTTGGGCCCGCTGAATATTTCTCTCTTATCATACTCGGATTGGTGTCTTCGGTCACGCTGGCGCATGGCTCGATAGCCAAGGCCCTTGCGATGATCCTTCTCGGACTGCTGCTTGGCACGGTCGGGACCGACATTTATGCAGGCGTGCCGCGATTTACTTTCGGCTTTTATGAGTTGGCCGAGGGACTAAGTATAGTGCCACTGGCTGTTGGCCTATTTGGTGTAGCCGAAATCCTGCGCAATCTCGGCTTGCCTATGGGAAATGACGTCGACGCCATCAAGGTTACGTCACTGTTTCCAAATCGATCTGAGGCTCGGGCCTCGGTCAAGCCCATTCTCAGGGGAACCGTGATTGGCTCCCTGCTGGGTGTGCTGCCAGGCGGCGGTGCGCTTCTATCCTCCTTCGCTTCCTACACGATCGAAAAGAAGCTTTCTAAGCATCCCGAAATGTTCGGCAATGGCGCAATAGAAGGTGTTGCTGGTCCCGAGTCGGCGAACAATGCGGGCGCGCAAACCTCGTTCATCCCGATGCTCACGCTCGGCATTCCGTCGAACGGCGTCATGGCGTTGATGATAGGCGCCCTCATGATCCAGGGTATTCAGCCGGGCCCAAATGTCGTCAACACCAATCCTGAGCTGTTCTGGGGGCTCATTGTATCGATGTGGATCGGCAATTTGATGCTGGTTGTTCTCAACCTGCCGCTGGTCGGCCTATGGGTGAAGATGCTGAGCGTCCCATACAAGGTTCTGTTCCCGTCCATCATGGTGTTTTCGGCTATCGGCGCATACACTGTCAGCTTCAATTCGTTCGATGTGTATGCCATCACCGCGTTTGGACTCGGGGGATACATCCTTATCAGGCTGGGTTGCGAACCGGTGCCTCTTCTCCTGGGCTTTGTTCTCGGTCCGCTGCTGGAGGAGAACCTGCGTCGGGCCACGATCATGTCACAAGGAAACCTCAGCATATTCGTCAATAGTCCGATCAGCGCCGGGCTGATCGTCGCTGCAGCCATCATGCTGGCGGTGGTTGCGTTGCCCTACTTTTCGCGCAAGCGCGAAGAGGTCTTCGTAGAGGACTGAAGACCATGTTCGGTGTGACGCAGGAAGCCATCAAAGCAGCCTTCATTCGTGGCGGAACCTCCAAGGCCGTCATCTTCCGGCGGGAGGACCTGCCGGAAGAACAGAAGGACTGGGATCCCATCTTCCTGTCGCTGATGGGTTCTCCCGACCCCAATGGCCGGCAGCTGGACGGAATGGGAGGCGGTTTGTCGTCCCTGTCCAAAATCTGCGTGGTGGGTCGATCCAAACGCTCCGATGCGGATGTCGACTATACGTTCGCGCAAGTCGGCATCCGCGAGGCAACCGTCGATTATGCGGGCAATTGCGGAAACATGTCTTCCGCAATAGGGCCTTTTGCGGTGGATGAAGGGCTGGTCGACCCTCCGGCGGACGGAACCGCGACCATCCGGATCTACAACACGAACACCGCTAAGATCATCTGCGCATCCTTTGAAACCAGGAACGGGAAAGCTGTCGTCGCGGGAGACTTCAGGATCGACGGTGTTGCCGGTAGTGGCGCGCCCATCCGGCTGGAGTTCATGGATCCCGGCGGTGCCAAAACCGGGACACTCCTACCAACCGGAGCGGCGCGTGACGTGCTAAATGTCCCGGGTCTTGGGGAGACGGAGGTTACGCTCCTCGATGCGGCCAACCCTTGCGTGTTCGTCCCTGCCTCCGCGCTTGGCAAGGTCGGCAATGAACGCCCGGACGAACTCGATGGCGACGCTCTACTGCTCGAACGCCTGGAAGCGATCCGCAGCGCCGGGTCCGTACGGATGGGCCTGGCGGCAAACCTCGTTGAGGCTCACCGCATCTCTTCCATTCCGCAGATCATCATGGTGAGCGCCCCAGCCGACATGCGCACTACGTCTGGCGAAAGGCTCAGCGCGCGGGATTACTCGATCGGGGTGCGGGCGATATCGAACGGCCAGCCCCACCGCGCCCTGATGATCACCGGGGCGCTATGCCTTGCGGTTGCCGTCCGCATCAACGGAACCATACCCCACGGACTGGCTACAGCGTCGAGCGGGCCGATAAGGATCGGTCATCCTTCCGGGATCCTGTCCGTGGATGCCGAGGTCGTGGGCACCGAAAACCCGGCTGAGGCGCGGGCGACTTATGGCGCGATCTACCGGACGTCGCGCCGGCTCTTCGAAGGCCGCGTCCTGTATTCTCTATCTCGCTGACGAGGAGCTTCCATGCCCTACCTGACACGATCCGACAATCTGCCGGCAGGTGAACGCTTTCGGACTCTCGTCGAGAAGGGGTTCGTGCAGATTCCTGGCGCGCATAACGGAATGGCAGCCCTACAAGCGAAGAAGGAAGGCTTCGAAGCAGTCTACCTGTCGGGCGCCGCCATGACGGCCTCCATGGGATTCCCCGATGTCGGGCTGATCACGATCGATCAGGTCGTTTTCTTTCTGACACAGATTGCCCGCAGCAGCGGCCTGCCAGTACTCGTCGATGCCGATACCGGCTTCGGGGGCACCCTGAACACCATGCACACCGTGCGCGCCTTCGAGGATGCCGGCGCCGGCGCCATTCAGATCGAGGATCAACTGCTTCCAAAGAAATGCGGCCATCTCAACGACAAGAAGCTCGTCGAGCCGCATGAAATGGCAGCGAAGGTTGCCGGGGCGGTCGCGGCGCGACGCTCCCTCTACGTGATCGCGCGTACTGACGCTGTAGCCAGTGAGGGACTGGATGCCGCCATCGAAAGAGCCAGGCTCTATGTCAAAGCGGGCGCTGACGCGATCTTTCCGGAAGCGCTGACGAGCGCCGACATGTTCCGTGAATTTTCGTCCCGGCTTCCCGGCGTACCGCTACTTGCCAACATGACGGAATTCGGCCGGACCCCTTTCTTCACGGCTGCGGAGTTCGAGGAGATGGGCTTCCGAATGGTGATTTGGCCGGTCTCGTCCCTCAGGGTAGCGAACAAGGCGCAGGAAAGGCTTTACGCGGCGCTGCGTCGTGATGGGAGCTCCGCCCTTGTGCTCGACCAAATGCAGACTCGCGCCGAACTATACGACCTGATCGACCTGCGCGGATTCGAGGCGCTGGACAATTCGATCGCGGAGACCGTACTCCCATCGCTGAACAACCAGCACTTGGCTTAGGGAAGCATGCCCACTTCGGTTCCCATCTACGTCGATCTTGCGAAATGTTTTGCGACCGAAGGCGTCAAGGCTCACTTTGCACTGATGGGCGACGGCAACATGCACTTTTTTACCGCCTTTAAGAATGTCGAAGGCGTCCAGTCTGTCTTCGTTCGTCATGAGCATTGCGCTTGCGCAATGGCTTCCGGCTACTACTGCGCGACCGGAAACCTACCGCTGGTATCCGTCTCGTGCGGACCAGCCCTGACCCAGATCATGACTGCACTCGTTACGGCTGCGCAGGCGCGGACGCCCATGGTCATCCTGGCGGGAGAAACACCACTTGGCGTAGGATGGCATCTGCAGGCCATTGAACAGAGGCCGTTCGTCGCGGCGAGCGACTGCATTTACATCTCCGGGCACGACCCGCGCAGGATTCACGATTATGTCCGCGACGCAGTATTCCAGGCGCGCCGCCATCTTAAGCCCGTCGTCCTGGGCATTCCCTACGATCTCCAGCAACTGGCGGTCGAAGAGAAGCAGTACAGGCCTGCTCCGAAGCTGGCCATGCAACCGCCTGTCGACCCTGATCCATCACAGGTTCGTCTCGCCGCCGAGCGCCTTCGCTGTGCTTCGTTCCCAGTCGTTCTGGCCGGCCGGGGTGTCGTTCTTTCACAGGCCGAAAAGAGCGTCGAGCGCCTCGCGGATAAGACAGGGGCGCTGCTGGCCACGACCCTGCCCATGCGTGGCCTGTTCGACCATCACCCCTTCTCGATCGGGATCGCCGGAGGCTATGCCCGAGATATCGCGCGCGAGATGGGTGAAAAGGCCGATTTCGTGGTGGCGATCGGGACGAGCCTCAATCCTTTCACCCTCGACCAGGGGAAGATGTTCCCGAAGGCAAGCGTCTTGAGCATTGACCTGGATCCCGCGATCGGCGCGATCCGTAATAATTTGGACGATGTCATCCTGATTGGGGATGCCAAGCTGGCTGTGGACGCCGTCACGGCGGCACTGCCCGATGGCGCCGAGCCTGCCGATATCCGGTCCGCTTCCCTGGCCAGGCGGATCGCGGACGAACCTGCATATGGTGCGGCTTATCCGGTTGAACCTGGCGAACTCGATCCTCGCGAGGTGATCCACGAAATCGATGCCGTGATCCCCAAGACCTACGGCGTGGTCAGCGGCTCCGGTCACCAGTCCTATTTCCACACGGCAATGCGCAATCGCCGGCCGCACGATTATTATGGGATCAGGGAATTTGGAGCAATCGGCAATGGCATTTCCTATGCCGTAGGGGCCGCGTTAGCGAGAGGCGATGGTTCCGTCGTCCTCTTTGACGGGGATGGCAGCGCGCTGATGCATATCCAGGAACTGGAAACGATAGCCCGGCATCGCATCAAGCTGCTGATCTGCATCCTGAATGACGGGGGCTACGGTTCCGAGTTCCACAAGCTGCGGGCCGATGGGCTGGACGACAGCGGTGCCGTGTTCGGCCGTCCCAACTTCAAGGCCCTGGCTGAGGGCTTTGGATTGTGCGGCGCGACGGTTTCCGAGCCGGGTCAATTCCGTCAGCTCTTCGACGACTACCAGCGCCAGCCTCTGGCCACCGTCTGGGATATCCACATTTCGGACTGTGTGCTGACGCCCCGGATGCGTTCTTTCACGGCGCGACAAAGCGAGACCTGTGGTCGATGACCCTTGTTGGAAGTAATGGGCTGACTAGAAGGGCGCTCAAGCACTTTCCGGCGTGGCCGCCAGCTGGCGCCCGGCCCACCTTTTCCAAGCGTTTCTTTGACAATGCCAATGTCGGCGGCGACGGGATTGTAGGGACGGTCGATGGCGGGTGGAACGTTGCGTTGCCGACGCTGAACTTCGAGCGGTTTCCGCCTGTCGCTCGCGCTCGGCCATGCGGGGCCGGCATGAAGGCCAATTCGAAAAGGCGGCCAGCGCGGCGGCTGCCGAACGAGGCCGTCTCGACCGTCAAACGGTCATTGGCCGGGCGTTTCCGCCGGCGCTTGCGGATTGGCCAAACACGGCAGACAGGCTCGAGGGCGCTGCCGTGGAGCAATGTATCGGGAAATGGCCGTCAACTACGCCAAGGCCAGGCATCAATTCGGCCAGACGGTCGGCAGCTTCTAGGCCATCAAGCACAAATGCGTCGATATGCTGGTGAAGGTCGCGGCCGCGCTGACCGCCGGCATGGCGGCGTCACTTCTGGACATGTCGGATCATGAACTGGCGCTCGCCGCCCACGTGGCCCGGTCGCATTGGAGCGACGCTTATCTCTGGTGTGCTTCCGAGTACATCCAGATTCAAGGCGGCATTGGATTCACGTCGGAGCATGACGCCCATCTCTACTTCCGGCGCGCCCAGGCTTCCGAGCTTCTGTTCGGTGACAGAGCCTATCATCGCGTAGGCTTGGCGGACTTTCTGGTGAACAGAAAAAGCGAAAAGAGAATTTGATGTCCCGTACAGCGCAAGCGTTCATCGCCGGAGCATTCGAGCATCCGAAGAGGAGCCTTCCCGACAAGACCGTCCCGCAGATCCATGCCGAGGTCGCGGTGGGAGCGCTCAATGACGCCGGTCTCAGCCTGCGCGATGTGGACGCCTTCTTCTGCGCCGGCGATGCGCCGGGCTTCGGCGGCATATCGATGGCAGAGTATCTCGGGCTTAAGCTGTCGTACATCGATTCCACAGACACTGGCGGATCATCCTATCTGGCGCATATCGGCCATGCTCGCGCGGCGATCGCGCAGGGCAAATGCAGCGTCGCCCTCATCACGCTCGCTGGAAAGGCCAGAGAAAGCGCCAAGGCCAAGGGCAGTGTCCAGACGCTGAGGGACGATGCGCCTGAATATGGGTTCGAAGACGTTTTCGGCACGTCGATTGCTGGCAAATATGCGCTCTGTGCAAAACGGCACATGCATGAATTTGGCACGACAAGTGAGCAACTTGCCGAGATAAAGGTCGCAGCGTCCGTTCACGCACAACACAATGAGAATGCATTCCTTCGCAAGGTAGTCACCATCGAAGATGTGCTTTCCTCGCCGATGATAAGCGATCCGCTTCACCGGCTTGATTGCTGTGTGGTGACGGATGGTGGCGGCGCGCTCGTAGTGGTCAGTCCGGAGGTCGCGCGGGCTCTTCCGCGACGTTGCGTGAAGGTTCTCGGGCACGGTGAAGCTATTAAACATGCCGATGTGGGACGCCTTGACCTTACCCATACCGGGGCGGTCTGGTCCGGTCCGAGAGCCTTCGCCGAAGCGCGCTTGACGCCGGACGACATCGACTATGCCTCGATCTACGACTCTTTCACTATCACGGTGCTGATGACGCTGGAAGATCTGGGCTTTTGCAAGAAGGGTGAAGGCGGACGCTTCGTCTTGGACGGTAACCTGATTTCGGGCGTGGGCAAGCTGCCCTTCAACACGGATGGCGGCGGGCTTTGCAATAACCACCCGAGAAATCGCGGCGGCATGACCAAGGTGATCGAAGCTGTCCGTCAGCTTCGCGGCGAGGCGCATCCTGCGGTGCAAGTGCCGGATTGCCGGCTGGCGCTGGCGCATGGAACCGGCGGCTCGATTTCCACCCGAATGGGCAGTGTAACGTTGCTGCTGGGCAGTGAGGACGCATGACCGAAAAGCTACCTTCTCCCGACCCGCTTATCTCGCTGGAAACGCAGCCCTTCTGGGATGCAACCGCCAAGGGAGAGCTGAGGATCTGCCGTTGTCGGCAGTGTCGCTCCTACATTTGGTATCCTCGGTCGATCTGTCCGTTCTGCATGGCGGAGGATTGTGAGCTTGTTCCCGCCTCAGGCGGTGGAACCATCTATTCCTTCACCATCACGCGCCGCGGAAGTGGAGCCTACAAGGACAGCGGCCCCTATGTCCTGGCCTATGTCGAGCTAGACGAGGGGCCACGGGTCATGACGAACATAGTCGGCATCGCCCCGGACGAAGTCAGGATCGGAAGCCGCGTCGGGGTGACCTTCGATCCTGCCGAGGAGAGGGGGTGGTCGCTGCCCCGCTTCGCGCCTGAAACTGTGGCATGAGGGAGGGCTCGTTCCGGTTCCCATCGAGCGCGAGCACGTCTTTATCTACGCCCGAGCCGGTGGCGAGGCGACAGAAACGGCCATCGAGAGCGGTGCCGATCTGACAATACCGCCTGGTTCCTGGCCGCATGGCGCACTTCGATCCGCACTCGCATCTGCGGCCCATGCAGAAGAGCCCTGGGCAGGATCGGGCGCCACGGACAGCGGCGTGGACAGGAATCAGCGCAGCCCATGGCTTGCGGCCGAGCGGGGTTACGAATACCTTCCGGCCGATCCGGACCGGAGATGCGCTCAGCGCCGAGACGCGTCCTGGTCGCAAATGGCAGAAACGGGGCCGCAAGGGCACTTGTGTCCGCCTCACCGCCCGCAGCTTGTCCAGTTCGCCGGGGCGTCCGGTGACTACCGACGCGATCCACACGGACGAAGTCTTTGCGACGAGAGCCGCCAACCTGCGCCGCGTGATGGCTCATGGCAGTTGAACACGGGCATGGCGTGGCGTGCGGTGCAGAACGCGTCGGCGACGATGCTATCCGCAAAATTCGACGTTTCGTTTCCTCGGCTCGGTCTGGCCGGGAGGCAGTCTCGACGCCGTGGTCAACGGTCGTCGCTGTGGTCGAGAATTCATCCACCCCGCCCCAAAGCTCTCACTTCACGCATTGAACCGGAAGAAGGGGAGGGTGTGCTTTCAGGCACCTGCGTCGTGACATTTGCAAGGAACTGAGCGGCACTCTTCCCAATGTAGCCGAAAACGGGATGTGCAGCTGTGACGTATACTCACAAGTAGTGTTCCCAGCTTTTGGTTCCAGCCCCCCAGCAACGCCGATACTATCAGCCTACCGATCGATCAAAGTCGCGTAGCGACCGCGGTTGATCGACCCGACACTCACGGGAGCAGGCAACGATTCATGAATTTCTCCCCGACGGACGATCACTTGCAGATCCGGGAAGCGGTTGCCCAGATATGCGTGAAGTTTCCCGCCGAATACTGGCTGGAAAAGGACAAGAACGGTGGTTTCCCGCATGACTTTCACAAAGCGTTCGCGGATGCCGGCTGGCTGGGGATCGCCATGCCCGCGGAATATGGCGGCGCGGGCCTCGGCATAAGCGAGGCGGCGGTGCTCATGGAGGCTATCGTCGCCTCCGGCGCCGGGCTTTCGGGGGCGTCGGCCGTCCATTTCAATATTTTCGGCCTGCATCCCGTCGTAGTGTTCGGAACGCCCGAGCAAAAAGCCCGCTGGCTTCCGCCGCTGATCGCGGGAGAGCACAAGGCGTGCTTCGCGGTGACGGAGCCCAATACGGGCCTGAATACGCTTAAGCTGAAGACATTCGCTCGCAGAGAGGGCGACCGCTACATCGTCAATGGCCAGAAGGTTTGGATATCGACGGCGCAAGTCGCCAATAGGATTTTGCTCCTGGCACGCACCACGGCAATCGAGGAGTGCGAAAAGCCGTCTTTGGGCCTGTCGTTGTTTTACACGGATTTTGACCGTTCGAAGATCGAGGCTCGCGAAATCGACAAGATGGGACGCAAGGCTGTCGATTCGAACCAACTCTTTATCGACGGCCTCGAGATTCCGATCGAAGACCGCATCGGCGAGGAAGGCAAGGGCTTCCAGTACATCCTGCACGGCATGAATCCGGAGCGTGTCCTCGTGTCGGCCGAAGCCATCGGGCTTGGACGCGTCGCTTTGGACCGCGCTGCAAACTATGCGCGGGAACGCATCGTTTTCGATCGTCCCATCGGCAAGAACCAGAGCATCCAGCATCCTCTCGCCGAACGGTGGATCGACGTGGAGGCGGGCTCGCTGCTCTACCAGAAGGCGGACTGGCTGTACGATAACGATAGGCCGTGCGGCGCGGAAGCCAACGCAGCCAAGTTCTTCTGCTGTGAGGCGGGATACCGAGCCTGCGAGACCGCGATAGCGACGCATGGCGGCATGGGATACGCCAAGGAGTATCACGTTGAGCGATACTTCCGGGAGGCCATGATCTCCCGTCTCGCACCGGTTTCGCCGCAACTCGTGCTGTCGTTCATCGCCGAGCGTGTTCTCGGTATGCCCAAGTCTTACTGAGCGCAAGAGCCTGCAGACTGAAAAGATTGCACTTGTTCGCGCGACGTTAGGAGGAAAATATGTCCGACTATGATGTCATTGTGGTTGGAGCGGGCAATGCCGCGCTTTGTGCTGCTCTTTCGGCAGCTGAAAACGGCTCCAGCGTTCTCGTTCTGGAGAAAGCGCCCGAGGATGAGCGGGGTGGCAATTCCTATTTTACGGCGGGGGGCTTCAGGTTTGCCCATGACGGCCTTGAGGACGTTCAGCGGGACGTGTTGGTGGACCTGTCCGAGACCGAGAGAAACCAGATCATCTTGCCGTCGCACAGCAGACAATTCTTCTACGATCAGCTCATGGAAGTCACTCAGTATCAGTCGGACGAAGATCTGGCTTGGGTGCTGATCGACCGCTCCCGCCCCACGATGGGTTGGCTTCGCAGCCATGGCATTCGTTTCGTTCCCATGTATGGACGTCAGTCCTATCTGGTCGAGGGCAAGCACCATTTCTATGGTGGCGTGAACATCGAGGCCGTCGGAGGCGGCGCGGGGCTAGTGGAGGCGGAAATCGCACGGGCGCAGGTTCTGGGCGTGGAAATCCGCTACGCCACCGCCGCGATCGAGCTCCTCCAGAAGGATGATCGCACCGTGACCGGGGTCAGGGTGCGTGGTCGTGACGGCTATTCCGAAATCTCTGCCAAGGCCGTCATCCTGGCCTGCGGGGGCTTTGAATCGAACCCGGAGATGCGCGTTCGTTATCTCGGGCCGGGCTGGGATCTCTGTCGAGTGCGCGGTACTCGCCACAATATGGGTGAAGGCATTCAGATGGCGCTCGCGATCGGGGCTCGGCCCTATGGAAATTGGTCGAGCTGTCACGCATGCGAATGGGACATCTCGGCCCCACCCTATGGCGACCGCTGGGTGCTAGACAATTTCCAGAAGCATTCCTATCCACTCGGCATCATGGTCAACATCAATGGCGAGCGTTTCCTCGACGAAGGCGAGGATTACAGGAACCTGACCTACGCCAAGTTTGGCCGCGAGATCATGAAACAGCCCCGGCGCACGGCGATCCAGATTTTCGACCAGAAGACGGTTGGTATGCTGCGGGACGAATATCGCATCAAGCAGGTCACAAAGGTCGAGGCCGATACCATCGCAGGGTTGGCTGAAGCGCTGGAGGTTGACCCGGTGACGCTCGAACGCACCGTCAAAGCATTCAATGCTGCCTGCGGGTCTGAGACGTTCAACCCTGCGGTGCTGGACGGAAAGTCGGCGCATGGCATCGTACCGCCGAAGTCGAACTGGGCACTGCCGCTCGACAAGCCGCCCTTCGTTGCCTTCACCACCACCACAGGAATTACCTTCACTTTCGGCGGGCTACAGATCAACACAAAGGGTGAAGTCCAGGACATGACCGACCAGTCAATTCCCGGGCTTTATGCCGCCGGCGAACTCGTTGGAGGTCTGTTTTATGAGAATTATCCCGGCGGCACCGGCCTAATGTCGGGCTCAGTTTTCGGGAAGCTTGCAGGAGAGAGCGCTGCCGCCTGGGCCAAAAAGTCGGACCCCGAGCGTGTAGAAGCAGCTTAACGAAGACTATCAAGTTCAACGCCCTGTTTTGAGGACGCTCAATGAAAGTGCTTGTGCCTGTCAAGCGGGTTGTCGACTATAACGTGAAGATCCGCGTTCGTTCGGGCGGTTCGGGCGTCGAGCTTGCCAACGTCAAGATGGCGATGAACCCGTTCGACGAGATCGCGGTTGAAGAAGCGATCCGCCTGAAGGAAGCCGGCAAGGTCGAGGAGATCGTGGTCGTCTCGATCGGCCCGCAGCAGGCGGCCGAGACGCTGCGCACCGCGCTTGCCATGGGCGCCGACCGGGCGATCCTCGTCAAGGCGGAGGAGACGGTCGAGCCGCTCGGCGTCGCCAAGGTCCTGAAGGGCGTGGTCGAGGCCGAGCAGCCGGGCCTGGTCATCCTCGGCAAGCAGGCGATCGACGACGATTCCAACCAGACCGGGCAGATGCTGGCGGCGCTTCTCGGCTGGGCGCAGGGCACCTTCGCCTCGAAGGTCGAGCTCGACGGCGAAAAGGCCAGGGTGACGCGCGAAGTCGACGGCGGCCTGCAGACGATCGAATTGAAGATGCCGGCCATCGTCACCGCTGATCTTCGCCTGAACCAGCCGCGTTATGCCTCGCTGCCCAACATCATGAAGGCCAAGAAGAAGCCGCTCGAGGAAAAGACCGCCGCCGATCTCGGCGCCGACATTGCGCCGCGCCTTAAGGTGCTGAATACCGAGGAGCCGGCAGGCCGCAAGGCCGGCGTCAAGGTCAAGGACGTGGCGGAATTGGTCGCCAGCCTCAAGACCGCCGGCGTGATCTGAGCGATACGGAAAGGATTGGAACAAATGGCAATTCTCCTGATCGCCGAGCACGACAATGCGACGCTTTCCGACCAGACCGGCAAGGCGCTGTCGGCAGCAGCCAAGATCGGTTCCGACGTCGACGTTCTGGTCGCCGGCAAGGACGCCAAGGCAGCGGCCGAGGCCGCCGCCAAGCTGACGGGCGTGCGCAAGGTGCTGCTGGCCGAGGCCGACAGCCTGGCCGAGCGCCTTGCCGAGCCGCTGTCCGCCCTCGTCGTGTCGCTCGCCGGCGGCTATGACGCGATCGTCGCGCCGGCCACCTCGACCGGCAAGAACGTCGCGCCGCGCATCGCGGCCCTCCTCGACGTCGCGCAAATCTCCGACATCGTCGAAGTCGTCTCAGCCGACACCTTCAAGCGGCCGATCTATGCCGGCAACGCCATCCAGACCGTGCAGTCGGGCGACACCAAGAAGGTGGTCACCGTGCGCACCGCCTCCTTCCCGGCCGCCGAAGACGGTGGCTCCGCCTCCGTCGAGACGGTCGAGGCAGCGGCCGATCCGGGCCTCTCGGCCTTCGTCGAGAACAAGCTCTCCGAGAGCGACCGGCCTGAACTGACCTCGGCGCGCATCATCATCTCGGGCGGCCGTGCGCTGGGTTCGGCCGAGAAGTTCCAGGAAGTTATCCTGCCGGTGGCCGACAAGCTGGGTGCCGCAGTTGGCGCTTCGCGCGCCGCGGTCGACGCCGGCTACGCCCCCAACGACTGGCAGGTCGGCCAGACCGGCAAGGTGGTCGCGCCGCAGCTCTACATCGCCGTCGGCATCTCCGGGGCCATCCAGCATCTGGCCGGCATGAAGGACTCCAAGGTGATCGTGGCCATCAACAAGGACGAGGAAGCGCCAATCTTCCAGGTCGCCGATTACGGCCTCGTCGGTGACCTCTTCACCATCCTGCCAGAACTTGAAAAAGCCATTTAATTTTTCTTCAGCATGCTAGCCGCCTTTAGCCGTGGCCATACAACTACCCCCAAGAGAGTGTGACCAGGAGGCATAGATTAGAGGGGTTGCAGTGCGAATTGTACGTTAGTCGGAGCGGCGCGCCGCTCTTCCCAGAAGCTTCGGGGGGGTGGCCTGCTGCCGGTCTTTCGGACACGCAGTTAAGCTAACATAGCGTTTTCCTCGAACTTGACAGGGCTCATATGGCCCAGCGTCGAGTGCCTTCGCCGAGGGTTTTGGAAGCGCTCGATGCAATCGAACACATCCGCCCTGGCTTCATCCCTCGTCCTGTAGACCTTGCGGGCTGTCCGCTCGGGTGGAGAGTGACTGGTTTTGCGATGGTGGTTTCGCTCAAGTCGGCTAGAGCAGGCTCACTTATCCCCGAGTCGTAATGGGCTGTCAGGATCGGCGTGACTCGCTTTTCCCGAGTGATTCGGGAGGCTGGGATGGGTCGGGCGCTGGGGATGGATCGGCGGCTCAGGGTGGTGCACGCGATCGACGCAGGCTTGTCCACCCGCGCGGCCGCGCGGCGGTTGGCGATCGGCATCGCAACGGCTGGCGCCTGGCACCGGCTGTGGCGGCGCACCGGCAGCGTGGCGCCCGCTCGACAGGGCCATCCGGTGCGCTCCAAGCTCGATCCGCACGAGGGCTTCATCATGGACCTCGTCATTGAGCGGCCGGACATCACGCTGTCGGAGATTGCCGCGCTGCTTGGCGAGGAGCGCGGCGTCGCCGACAGCCGCGTCCTGATGTGGAAGTTCTTTGCCAAGCGCGGCGTTACCTTCAAAAAAGTCCGCGCATGCGGCCGAGCAGGAGCGTCCGGACGTCGCCCGCCGGCGTGCGGCCTGGTTCGAGGGCCAGGCTCGGCCTCGATCCCGCCCGCCTGATCTTCATCGACGAGACCGGCGCCAGCACGAAGATGGCCCGGCTCAGAGGGCGAGCTGCGCGCGGCGTACGCTGCCGCGCCGCCATCCCGCACGGGCACTGGAAGACGACCACCTTCACCCGCGGCATCCGCCAGGACGGCCTCGTCGCTCCGTTCCTGATCGACGGGGCGATGGATGCCGACGCCTTCCGCGCCTATGTGACCCGCGTTCTGGTGCCCGAACTTGTCCCCGGCGACGTCGTCGTTATGGACAACCTCGCAACCCACAAGGTTGCCGGCATTGCCCAGGCGATCGAGGAGGCCGGCGCCTCGCTGCTCTACCTCCCGCCGTACTCGCCCGACTTCAACCCTATTGAGAAAGCCTTCGCCAAGCTGAAGGCCCTGCTGCGCAAGGCGGCCGCCCGCACGGTCGCCGACCTGTGGGACGCCATCGCTGCCGCCCTCGACGAATTCTCCCCGCGGGAATGTTGCAACCTCTTCGCCGCCTGTGGCTACGACTGCGAATAGGATGAATCCGCTCTAGATTCTCCGGCTGTCATAGGCCCAATGTAGCAGCGCTTGGCGCTGGCGCGGGCGGCAAGCCAGGTTTCCCGGCTCGCAATGCATCCTGATTTGCGAGACGTGTCGGCTCATGGCCTTCCAGCGCCTGATCTGGCGAGCGTCCTCCTCGGGCAGGCGCCGGCCCATGTAGTACCGACAGTACCACTGGAACCAGCCACGCGGATCGTCCGGATATATCCAGCCCTTTCTCCGCCATTCCGACAGGGGTTGGCTGGCGTCCACGCCGAAATAGTTCAAGGAGCAGTCGCGGCCCGCAGGCGAGAGCTTCGCCCGCGCGAACCAGCTGGCGGGAAACTCGTCGCGACAATCGGTCAGGTATTTGCCGCAGAACACGCCGAGTTCGAGCATCTGCTTTGGCGTCAGATCGGGCCGGAACTGCGCGTCGAAATCACGGCCGGCCGGCGCGGACGACACGTAGCGATAGCCTTGCTGCATCCTGTCGTTGACGATCACAATGCGGCGGCGCATCCGGCGTCCTGTCAGTTCGATGGCCAGATCGCGCCGTTCAGGACCGAAGCGAACGCGACCCAGGAAGCGTAGGGCACGAACAGGAGCGATGCGACCTTGTCCTGTCGCCAAGCCACCGCGATGAAGCCGATGATCGTGATCAGGAGCAGCACGATTATGCCAAGCGCGGCATCGATATGATGGCCTGAGAAGAAGGTGGACGACCAAGCGAAGTTCAGAGCGAGCTGCGTCCACCATAGCTTCATCGGCAGGCTGCTGCGGCCCTCTCGCCAGACCCCGCCACCCGGTTCTTCGGTGGCCAACTGTCAGGTGATTACGATCTCAGCACACTCAGCTGGCCGTCTTTGCCGAACCCGTGACGGCATCGATCGAACCGGTCAGCGATGTGCGTCACCTGTTCGCGATCGGAAACCCCGGCAGAACCGACCGCATCATCGCCCGGTGCTGTCGGAGCGGGCCCTCTAAGGGGCGTTCGTCCGGGCGGGTTGGCTCCTTGCCTGCCCGGGCGAACGAGTGCGTTGCATGGCCGCCTTGCCGATCAGCCCCCGAAACCAGCGTTGCGCGAGATTGGCATCGTTGCGACGGTGCCAGTTCATCGTGAACGGGGCGGAGGGCAAATCGAGCGGGGTCTTGGCCAGCACGACCCTGCCGGCGGCCTCGAACTGAAGCGCGAGACCGGTCAGCATCGTGCACAGCGCATCGGTCCGCTCGACGACAAGCGCCGCGGCGGTGGCATTGGGCACGGTCAGCACGAGTTTGCGTTTCAGGCCGAGTTCTTCGAGGCGTTCGTCGACGATCCCGAACCGGTCGTCCTCGGGCGAGAACAGGACATGCGGCCAAGCGAGGAAGGCAGACCGGGTCAGGGGACCTTCGGCCGCGGGATGCCCGGCCCGCATCATCGTGACGAACCCGTCCTCGAAGAGCGGGCGCGAGAGGATACGGCCTGCCTTCTCGGTTGGCGGAACACCGATCGCGACGTCGACCACGCCGCTGTCGAGGAGCGCAATCGCCTCGTCGCGATCGTCGAACCCGCGCACATGCATCGTGATCCCGGGCGCCGCGCGCGTCAGCTCCTCGAACAGCGCGGGAAGCAGCGAGATCGTCGGCGGATCAGACATGGCGATGGTAAGCGCGATTTCGGCGGTCTCCGGCACGAAGCGGTCGCGAAAGGAGAACGCCGCCTCGATCTGGGCCAAGGCCCTGCCGACCGGCTCGTGCAGTTCGAGCGCGCGCGGGGTGGGCTGAAGCCCATGCGCCGTACGGATGAAGAGTTCGTCCTCCATCAACTCGCGCAGGCGCGCCAGCGTGCCGCTCATCGCAGGCTGCGTACGCCCGATGCGCGCAGCGGCGCGGGTCACGTTCCGTTCGGCCATCAGCGCTTCGAAGCCGACGAGCAGGTTGAGATCGATACTGTTGAGATTCATGACCGGCGTCTGCTTTCGCACCAGGATTATAAGCACCACAGATAATGCCATATCATGATTATTGAGTTACGCAATGGCGATCGGCTTGCCACATTCGACCGGCGATCAAGGAGCAAGCCGGCATGAAGACCCTCGAATACAATGATTATGGACAAGCACCGGCCATCGCTGAGCGCCCCGCGCCGCAGGCGGCGATGGGCGAAGTGCTCGTCCGGGTCGCGGGCGCGGCGCTCAACCCCCTCGATACCAAGATCCACGCCGGCTACATGACAGACTTCTTCCTTGCCGCCTTCCCCTATGTGCCGGGCACCGACATCTCGGGCACCATCGAAGCGATTGGCGACGGGGTCTCAGGCTGGAAGATTGGCGACGAGATCATCGCCCGGCTCGATCCTTCCAAGGGCGGTGCCTTCGCTGAGTTCGCCGCCGTTCCCGCCGACCAGCTGGTTCGCGCGCCGACATCGATGCCACTCGCCGAGAGCGCAGGCCTCGTCACGATCGGCGGCACCGCCTGGCAAATCCTGTTCGACGAGTTCGCGGTGGCTTCAGGCCAGCGCGTGCTGGTCCACGGTGCGGCCGGGCCGGTCGGCGCCTTCGCGACCCAGCTCGCCGTCCAGGCGGGCGCCGAGGTCTTCGCCACCGCCTCGGCGCAGGATGCCGACTATGTCCGCGGCCTCGGCGCGGCACAGGTGATCGACTACCGGAACGAGCGGTTCGAGGATCAGCTGTCCGACATCGATCTGGTCGTCGACACGGTGGGCGGTGATGTCGAGGAGCGCTCGCTCAAGGTTCTGAAGCAGGGCGGCACGCTGATTGCCACTCCGGTGCCGCCTGACGCAGATCGCGCGCGCGCAGCGGGCGTCGAGGCGAAGTTCGTCTTCCACCGGTCCGATGCCGCCAAGCTCGGGCATGTCGCGGAGCGCGCCGATCACGGCGTCAAGGTGCGCCTCGACCGCATGGTCCGCTTCGAGGAGGGCGCAGATGCGTTCGCCCGGCAAGCCGGCGGCGATGCGAAGGGCAAGATCATCTTCAAACCGCGCAACTGACGGAAGCACGCTTATGTCCATGATGAAGGCCGCAATGGTGGAATCCTTTGACGAGCCGCCGCACCTCCGCTCCGTGCCGGTGCCGCGTCCCCACTCCGGTAAGGAGTTGGTCGATGTGCTCGCCGTCGGCATCAGCCATGCCACACGCGGTGCGGCGGCTGGGAAGCATTATACCAGCCCAAAGTCGCTTCCGGCTTTGGCTGGTATCGACGCCGTCGTCCGCAGAAAGAATGGTGATCTTGCCTTCGTGATGTCTCCCGGTACCGGCTCGCTCGCCGAGCGAATCCTCGTCGATCCGAAGGACCTGGTCCCAGTGCCCCGTGGCGCGGATCCGGCGGTCGTTGCAGCGACGATGAACGCGGCCCTGTCGTCATGGGTCGCCCTGAAGGCGCGAGTCCATTTCGAGCCGGGTCAATCGGTGCTGGTGATCGGCGCCACCGGCAACGCCGGCTCCTCCGGTGTCAGGGTCGCCAAGCACCTCGGCGCGGCACGCGTCGTCGCAGCGGGCCGCAATCGCGAGCGTCTGGATGGACTGCTAGCGGAGGGGGCAGACGAACTGGTCCCCCTTACGTCCGATGAAGCCGCAACCGCCGTCGCGTATGCCACGGCGGCAGCAGAGATCGACGTCGTGCTGGACTATGTGTGGGGACCGCCAGCGGAGCAGGCGATGCAGGCGATCCTCAGTGCGCGGACCGAACACACGCGCATCCTGGATTGGGTACAGGTGGGAGGCACCGGGGGCATGTCGATCACGCTGGGGGGGAACGCCTTACGGCACAACGCGCTCCGTATCAGCGGAAGCGGGTTCGGTTCCGTGATCATGGAAGATGCGGACCTCCCGGGGCTCAGCGCTGCTCTTGCATCCGGCTTGGTCGGCGTTCGCCCCCATATCGTTCCACTTGCTGACGTCGAGAAAGCATGGGCGCACGTCGATCGGCCCGGTGAACGAACCGTGATCGTTCCCTGATCCAGTGGAGCGGGCTGTCTTATGTAGCTGACTGACCCAGCTGTGTTGGATGCCGCTGTCGACTGAACGGAGATCGAAGTACCTTCGTCCGGGAAGCACGTGCTGCAAAGACCGTGCGACGCAATCCGGGTTCAGACGCGCGGGATGGGGAAGCTTCGCACGCCGCTTCTGGTGATAATGAGCGGTGAGGAACACGGGCTACAAGGCCCGAGTGACCTGCGAGGCGCACCTTCATGACGCGAGTACGGTCGCGAACAGGACGCGCCTGAACTGCTCAATCGGTCGCGGCGAACGATCGACCTTCATGCGCATCATGGCGCCCTGCCAGGAGGCAAGGATGAAGACAGCCATGTCAGCCGCATCGAGGTCGCTGCGGATCTCGCCCGCCTTCTGCCCCGCGCGAACGGCTTCCGCGAAAGATGACGTGAGCGCGCTCGAGACGTCGATCAGATGCGTGCGAAGCAGCTCGCTCTGCTCGGTGACCTCCAGGCTCATGTTGCCGACCAGGCAGCCATATCGCCAGCCGGCTGCCTCGAGCCATTCAGCGATCGCGTCGAAATAGGCGTGCAGCCGCTCGACGGCCGGCCTGCTCGCGTCGCGGAGCGTCGCGTCCATGATCGCCTGGGTCCGCTCCTGATACCGGTCGAGGACCGTGACCGCGAAGGCCTCTTTCGACCGGAAGTGATTGGTGAAGCAACCTTGCGCGACGCCGGCATCGGCGGTGATCTCGCGGACGCCGGCGCCGGCGTAGCCTCGCTTGTGCAGCGTCTGAACGCCGGATTCGACGATTTTCTCGCGAAGTGAAGGTCTGGCCATTGCGTATAAATACAGTTGGACGTATTGATAGGCAAGGGGCAATGTCAGGTGACGAGTTCCGAGCGCCCGCGCCGGTGCCACAATGCGGCTCAGTCCGGGAAAGCAGGAGAAAGAGAAACATGTCGATGATCGAATGCACTCCAGCGGCGCTGCAGGCCGCTGGTGAACGGCTCGGCGAAGCTCAACCGGTCTACATGGTCAACCTTGTCCGCTACCGCGACGAGGCGGCTTATGAAGCGGGAAGCACCTTGCCCTCCTGCTCGGGTCGCGAGGCCTATTTCCAGCGTTACGCTCCCGCCTTCAACACAGTCGCGCAAGGTGAGGACTATGGGCTCTTCTGGGTGGGCAATGTCCGTGGCGTGCTGGTGGGAACCGACGGCGAAGCGTGGGATGATGTCGTCATCGTTCGTTATCCGAACTTTGCCGTGCTGCGCCGAATTCTGGAAAGCCCGGCTTATGCCTCGCAAGCCAAGCCTCACCGCGTCGCGGCGCTGGCGGACTGGAAGTTCATCGTGACGACGCAACCGGAGATGCCGCAATGATCTTGCCGCCCGCCATGGCGTTCTCGCACCAACAGCGGATCCGGTCGTGATCGGCGCCGGCGTTTGACGCCGCAGCACCGAAAGCGATCGCCATCGGACGGTCTGGCTGGAGGCCGGCCCGACGGATGGGCCGTTGATGATCTTCCTGCACGGCTGGCCCGAGCTGGGGCTCGTATGGCGACGGCAGATCGAATATTTCTCGGCGCAGGGCTGGCGATGCGTCGCGCCGGACATGCGCGGATACGGTGGATCTTCGCGGCCCGATTGCACCGCCGCCTACACCGTTCGCGAACTCGTCGCTGACATGATCGAGTTGCACGACGCGCTCGGCGGTGCTCCGGCGGTTTGGGTCGGGCATAATTGGGGAAGCGCGGTCGCCTGGTCCATGGCCTCGCATCACGCGTCACGATGCCGTGGTGTGGTCAATCTCTGCGTGCCATACTTCGCGCGCGGGTTCGCTCTTCCCAATGTTCTGCCGCTGATCGATCGCGACGTGTATCCCGCAGAGCGCTATCCCGTTGGCCAATGGGATTACTGGCTGTTCTACCGCGCGCATTTCGTTCGTGCTTCACGTGAATTCGAAGCCGACGTCGCCGCGACTCTGGCGCTCCTCTATCGGACGGCGCCACCGCGTCAGCCGGGACAGCGGGCCTTCACCGCCGATATCTGCGCGCGGAATGGCTGGTTCGGTCCGGCGGGTCGCGCGCCGGCTACACCGCTCGACACTGTCTTGCTGGACCGGGAGGATTTCGATGCGATGGTTGAAGCCTTCACCGTGACCGGGTTTTCAGGCGCTGACGCCTGGTACATGAATGACGCCCCCAATACCGCTTATGCAGCAGAGGCGCCGAATTTCGGTCGGCTCATGCTTCCAGCGCTCTTCATCCACGCCACCAACGACATTGTCTGCGATACGACGCGGAGCCGGCTGGCCGAGCCTATGCGCGAGGACTGCGAGCGGCTCTCCGAAGTCACGATAGAAGGCGGTCACCAGATCATGCTCGAAGCTCCTGCCGCAGTGAACGAAGCAATTGCAGACTGGCTTCAGTCCGCTGTACTTGTCTGACCCGATATGCCGATGGGGCGGTTAGGCGTTTACGCCGGAATGGCGAAAACGGCCGTGGGACGCGACCGCGGTCTATCTGTCGCTCGGTCGCATCCCACGGCAATCGATTCAGACTCGATCTTGCGTCAACCTCTGCCAGCGCGTTGCGGGGACCGCATAGCTCTTGCCGTCGAACACGAACGCAACGCTATGCCGTGCCCGGGTGACGGCCACATACATTTTGGTCGCGGACTTCTCGACGTGCTTGAGATCACCCGTGGCTAGCCATGAAGCTGCCTTTCCGTGCGGGTAGATCAGGACACGCTCGAAGGTCAGGCCCTTGGCCTCGCCGAAGTTCATCGCCTCGTAGGGCTCGCACTTCGTCTTCGCGGAATAGCGCAGGACCTGCGGAGTGAAGGCGGCCATGTATGCACCAACGTCGGCGCTCGCTACGAGGAAAATCCCGTCGTGGCCGGTCACCACTGCGTTCCTCGAGATGGTCTTCGGCTCGAGCGGGAAGAAGCCGTCGCCGAGGTCGGCGATCGCTTGGTTGCAGCGGTGCGTGTGGCATTCGTAATCAATGGCGACGAGACCGGCCTTCTTCCACTGCTCGAACTTCTTGATGATGGCCGGGCCGGCGAATCTTTTGTTCTTCGCCGCGTTGTTGGTCGCGAAGGTCGCCTGTCGGTGATCGCCCACCAGCGTCGCCGGAATGCCTGACCGGAGGATCAACTCGAGCAGGTCGAGATCGTAGCCCGCCATGTCTTGGATCTCGTCGATGATGAGGTGGGCATAGCGGGCCTTCAGCCGCCGCATGACGGCACCACCGGAACGCGCGTCGCAGCGACAGATGAACTTGGCGATCTTGTCGGAATAGATGCGGGTGCTGTCCAAGAAATAGTGGGCGTCCGTCTTGTCCTCAGGCACATACGGGACCGACTTGCCCTCGACCCAATGGATCCCATCGATGCGCCGACCATGCATCGCCGACCGATACGGCCGGGCGAGCTCGCGCAGGAGGAAGGAGTACCACGAGAGCACCTCGACGTTCGCCGGGATCACAGTCGATCGTCCGTACGCCTTGAGCTGGATCTCGCGCACGTTGTTCCGCGTGTAGGTGATCAGCGCGGTGATGCCGCTGTCGTTCGCCAGCGCCTGATCGACGACACGTGTGGTCTTGCCGCCGCCAGCGGCCGATATGACGATGCGGCTAGCGGATGGCACGGGCGATGTAGTCCGGTGGTGACCAATTGACGTTGGTCTCGAAGAACCTGAGCGCCGTGTCGGCCTTGTGGCTGGTCATGTACTCGATCGCCGAACCGTCGTCCGAGAACGACTTGCCGAGCACGGCGTTGATCACGGCGAGCCCGTTCTTCTTGAGCAGCTGGGGCTCCAGCGTCCGCGCGGCCTCATCATCGTCGTACTGGACAGTGACGAGGGGGGAAGTCAGGTAGTCGGCGTATTTCCTTTGCAGAGCGGCGACGTCCCCGTCGTTGTCGGTCACCACGTCGGTGATGCGCGACAGCTTCACCGCAATCTGCAGGAAGCGCTTGAACGCGAGCGAGTTGACCGAGATCACGTCGACGCCGTCCTCGAGCGGCATCCTGCCGTGCTTGCGCTGGTAGGCGCGCTGCACGATCAGTTCGTCCGACGGGCCCTCGACCAGGATCGACCGTTGGGCGAGAATCAGCCGCAGCGTGTCGTGCCCAGGCAGCTTCATGAAATAGTCCTGGGTCGTCTTGTCCTCCAGGTCTGTCAGGTGGAGGCCTTCGCCGCGCTGGAAGAGAAGCACGGATTCCACGCCGAGCTTGTTCAGCACGAAGCTGCTGTGGGTCGTGATGAAGATTTGTCTCGAGCCGGAATTTGCCGAGATGTGCCCGATCAACTCGTTCAGGCTCGCATAGGAGAGGTGGTTCTCCGCCTCCTCGATCAGGATGATGTGCGAGTTGGCCGACGTCTCCATCGCGAGCTTGATCTTCACCGAGTTCTGCTCGCCCTTGCCGACGAGCGTCAGGGGGATCTCGTCCAAGTGTGGCATGATGCCCGCTTCCCAGCTTGCCCGCGAGGACGTGTCGAGCGACACCGAGATGACCTTGTCGCTGATGCCGCCCTTCCGAGCGGCCAGCGCGTCGTTGATCGACTTCACCTTCGGCTGCTCGAGGAACCGGTCCTTCATCAGGCGGTAGCTGAGCGCCAGGTCGACCTTCTCCTTGCTGCTCAGGCTCTCCTTCACGATGTTGACAACGTAGCGATTGGCAGCCGCGTTGTTCCTGATCGTGCTGGCGTCGATGAGGCTGGTCTGCAGCGGGATGCCGCGGGCGTTGCTGATATCGTTTTCCGCGAAGTCGCGCCACTTGATCCAGTAATATTCCACCGGCAGCGTCCGGATCTCCGAGGGATCGGCGACATACTGCTGGAAATCCTCGGCGTGGCCGGGGTTGAGTTCGACTACGAGCGAGACGCCTGGCAGGTCCAGACCGAGGCTGTTGTTGTCGCCCTTGAGCTTTGCGAGGGAGGGATCGTCGGCGAGATAAACCTCGATGAGGATGCTGGGCGGCTCTGCGGGCTCGCCCTTCGCCAGCGCCTTCGCGTAGGTCTTTACCTGATCGAGATTAAACAGGTAGGGGTGCAGTTCGACGAGGAGCGGCCGTCCGTTGAGTTGCCCCGTCATCGCGAGGTGCACGGCTTCGAGCAACGTCGACTTCCCGCATTCGTTGTTGCCGACGATGACGTTCAATTTTTCGTTGAGTGTGACGTCCGCCTTTTTCAAGCAGCGGTAGTTCTTCACGACGACACGTTGGATAAACACGAAAGCTCCTCAGTTACCGGCCGTCTACTATGACGGTTACGGTACACAAAAGCGGTGGTGGTCTAAAGTCGCCTTTCATCGGACTTTCACCACGCTCCAATTCAGGAGCAGCATTCCGCCAAAACCAGAACGTCGCCTTTGTCGCCGCTTGGCGGGTGGTTGCAATTTGCCATCAGCGCCCATCATTGCGTTGGCCCCCTTTCATCGTCGACCAGCATGTACGCCGATGTACTCAAGGCCGAGGACGTCTTCCCAAATTAGGTACCAGAATCGGGGTCACAATCTTTCCCGGTACCGTCGGTCATTCTGCGAGGTCGGTAGAGATCTGCTGAATATCGGCTCCTTGCAACAGCTGCCGTTCGACCAGTCACGTTCGAACGGCAAGAATGTCCCACGACCGTCATTTGCAGGCTGGTGCGCGCCCCGACACGGAGCCCGTTCCGCCTTTTTATCAGGTCTATCGCGACGCTTTATCGCGTCTCCGGTATGGGGCTCAAATCCTCGGAAATCTCCTGCCGCAGCTTCGGCCCGTTCGCGAGCCTGCGCCCCAGCGCCGCGACGACGGCGTCGTAACGCTCGCCGGCCTGGGCGCGTGCTGCCGCCTGGGCCGGCCCGGGCAGCGGCGGATTGGTGGCCGACGGTTCGCTCGTGCCGATCCTCGAATGCGAGATGATGCAGACCGGCGTCTTGACCATGCTTTGGCCCCGGAGCGAGGGGCAGCTCCTTTCTGAGCCGGTCACAGACCCAGGAGCTGTTCCGCGTTGCGATGCGCGATCTTTTCCCGGTCCTCGTCGCTGACGGGAAGCGTCTCGAGGAACTCGCGCGTCCCGTCGAGCGTGACATAGGGGTAGTCCACCGACCAGATGATCCGGTCCGCTCCCAGGACCTTGTGGATGAACTCGAAGTGCGGCCGATCGAACATGCCGCTCGGTGTGACCCACACCTGCGAACGATAGGTTTCGCTGACGCTGCGCGACAGCCCGGTCACGGCGGGAGGAAGCGTATCGTCGAGCCGGGCGAGGAAGAAGGGGACCATCTCACCCCAGTGCCCGCTGATGATCCGAAGGTCGGGGAGGCGGTCGAGCAGCCCGGCCAGGATCAGCCGCAGGGTTTGCACGCCCGCCTCGTGGTGCCAGCCCCACCCCGCAAGGGAAAACTGGGCGGTCACCTCCGGATCCAGGCCGCCGTAATAGGCCTGCTGCACCGGCGGCAGAGGGACGAAGGGGTGGATGTAGAGCGGCGCCTTCAGCGCATTCAGCCTTTCAAGGACCGGAAGGTAACGCGGATCGTCGAGGAAGCTGTCGCCAGGCCGACCGACAATAAGCGCTCCTTTGAGGCCAAGCTCGGTCACGGCCCGCGAAAGCTCGTCGGCCGCGGCCGTCGGATCCTGCCAGGGCAGAGTGGCGAAACCGCTCAGGCGAGACGGGTTTTCGGCAATGGCGGCGGCGAGCCGATCATTGGCGGCGCGGGCAAGGCCTGGTGCGTCGCTGGCTGGCGTCATCTGGATGGGCGAGGCCCAGGAGACGACCTGCATCTGGATTGCCTGTTCATCCATCGCGGCGATGCGCATTGCGCCGAGGTCGGCCGCGAGCGGCCCGACCCTTTTCATGGGAAGAAAGGTCGGTCGGCGCGGGTTTCGCGGTGCCGAGGCAGCACGCTCCGTGCACGACAGCGCCATATAAGGCGCATCGCGTTGCATCGCAGGGCCTGCCGCCTGGCCGATCGCCGGGTCGGCGGCGTGTTCTTCGATACAGATGATCCTTAACATGGGGCTATTCTTCCAGCTGGATGGATGGCTTCACGGTTTCAGAGTGGCCGCGAGCACATCGCGCATCGTCTGTGGCGGGCGGCCGAGCAGCCTTTCCAGTGTCGGATCCACCGTCGCGAAATCGCCGCGCCGCGACGCTTGGAAGATCCCCACCAACAGGTCAGCCTGAGCCTCGGGCGCGCCATGTGAGACCAGCGTCTCTCGCCACCGCGCATCGGCGACGACGATGCGCTTGATCTGTCGGCCGGTGATTTCGGAGGCGATCGCGGCGAGATCGTCGAAATCGAAAGCTTCTCCCGCTGTCAGCGGCGGGGTGAGGCCGTCGAGACCGCTTTCGCCGCCGAGCGCTATTGCGGCCGCTTCGGCAAGGTCCGCGTGTGTCGTCCAGGCGACTTTGCCGTCTTCCGGGGCGTAAATTTCCCCGCTCTTCAATCCGCGATCGAGCAGCTGGAGCGCACTGGCGGCGTAGAACCCGTTGCGCAGCGATGTGAAGGCCACGCCGCAATGCTGCAGCACCGCTTCGGTCGCGGCGTGGTCGGGCATCGGCGGGAAGGGCGAATCCGGCCGCGCGCCCATATGGCTGGTGTAGAGGATACGTCTCGCGCCGGCTTTTGCTGCGGCCTCAATGGCCTCGGTGTGCATGCGCACGGCTCTCTCGCCGGTCGCATCGGTGGAAACCACCAGCACTTGGCTCGCGCCCTCGAATGCCTCCGCGAGGGATGCCGGATCGGTAAAGTCACCTCGCCGTACCCGGATCCCTTGTTCTGTGAAGGCAGTCGCCTTCGCGGGATCGACCACACTGACGCCGATCTGATTTGCCGGCATTCGCGCCAGAAGCTGCGCAACGATGGCTCCGCCAAGCTGGCCGTTTGCGCCGGTCACGATGATCATAAAGCGTCTCCTTCATCGAGTGTTATCATCGATAGTGCCAGGAGCATATCACCGATAATTCATCGATATCAAGGGCGCGCTATCACTGATACGAAATGTGCGATATGGTCCACCCATGGATCAGGCAAACACCGTCGAAGAAGGCGAGAACGGCCCGGATGCCCGGCAGCGGATCTTGGTCTGTGCGGCCGAGTTGCTGAGGCATGGCGGCCGCGAGGCGCTGACGACCCGAGCGGTGGCAACCGCAGCAGGAGTGCAGCAGCCCACCATTTATCGGCTGTTTGGCGATAAGGACGCCCTGCTCGATGCCGTCGCCGAATATGGGTTTCTTGCTTACCTGAAACAGAAAAGCCCTAATGAGCCAGGCCAGGATCCGATCGATGCGCTTCGGGCAGGGTGGGATTTGCACGTCGGCTTCGGCCTGGCGAACCCGGCCATCTTCTCGATCATGTATGGTGATCCACGCCCCGGAAAGACGTCGCCGGCGGCCGCGAAGGCCGTCGATTTTCTTCGTCAACGGATGCGACTTCTGGCGGCCTCGGGGCGGCTTCGGGTCAGCGAAGAGCGGGCGGCCAATTTGATCCGGGCTGGCGGATGCGGAACGGTGTTCACATTACTGGCGATGCCGGAAGCTGAACGTGATCTCGACCTGTCGATCGTCGCACGTGAAGCGGTGCTTGCGACCATCATCACGCAAACCCCGCAATGGAAAGCGTCGGGCGTCGTGTCGGCAGCGATCGCACTTCGCGCTACCCTGTCCGAAACCAATGCGCTCACGGCCAGTGAGCAGCGATTGCTCTCGGAATGGCTTGCCAGGATCGCCGCGCCCGGTGGGGAAGTGTCGTGAGCCCACAAAGCGCGGTCGCGGACCCTTTGGACTGCTGCTCAGGCGCCAATGCCGGCTCGATATCCTCCGAAATCTCCTGCCGCAGCTTCGGCCCCTTTGCGGGCCTGCGGCCAGCGCGGCGACGAACGCGTCGTAGCGCTCGCCGGCCTGAGCCCGGGCGGCGGCCTGCGCCGGCTCGGGCAAAGGCGGGTTGGTCGTCAGCCGGCAGCGCACCTGCTTGATCTCGCCCGGGGTGAGCAGCGGCCCGGCGGTCTCCGAGCGTGACACCATCAGGTGGCCGAGCCAGGGCGAGAGGCGAGGGCCGGCATAGTTGCGCATGGCGCGCATCTCGGTCGCCGTTCCGAGCGCGTCGCATCCGCGCGCCGGCTCCTCAGCCCAGCGACTGATCGTCTATGTGATCCAGCGTCCGGCCTGATGCGGTCATGTTGCTGAACACACGTGGGCGGTTTGGCGTTCCACGAGCGCCGGCCCCGGCGGAGCACGGGCGCAACGATCAGATCTCCCTGGATCGAAATGCGTGCTTTTGAACAAGGCCGGCTCGGGTTTTGACCAGAGCTTCAGGCAGCAAAGGAGATCGCCATGAACGACAGATCACCCGCCATGAAACCAAGCGAAGAAGCCGATCGCAGAGGTCTCGAGCTCGGGTGCCGGCAGGGGAAGGCACTCGGCGACACGCTCGAGCACATGATCGGCAAGATCGCCGAAAGCGGCGCAGAGACGAGATCAGACGAATATCTCGTCGGCTATGCGGTCGAGGAAGCGGAGGGGATGTATCACCGCAAGAACGGTGAACTGCGCTGGATCGAGCCGGACGAGGAGAACGTCCATATCGAGGCGCTGGTGCGCGACGCCGCCGACGGGCGCTTCATACCCGGTCTGCGGGTGAGCGTCACGGTGAAGGCCGAGAGCGGCGAGGAGATCGGCACCCACGAGCATCCGCTGCTCTGGCACCCTTATCTCTATCACTATGGCCGCAACTGGAAGGTGCCTGGCGAAGGCAAGTACGACCTGACGATCCGGTTCGATGCGCCGGATTTCCCGCGCCACGACAAGAAGAACGGCAAGCGCTTCGTCGATGGTGCCGAGGTGACCTTCAAGGGCGTGGAGATCAAGACCGGCGCGAAGTGAGGCTGGGCGAGGCAGGTGTCGCAGGCCGCCGCCTTCCGCCTGCCTGCCCCGGACAGCAGCGGATCCTGGCGAGCGCGCCTCGTCGGCCCTCGTGCATGAGCAGGCGGTGGGCCATGCGGCTTTCGTTGACGAGCATGACGGCAGAGGAATGGCGCCGGCCGGCTCGGCCGCCGGCCACGAAACGCTTGCATTGCGAACGGATTGCGCCGAATAGGATGTCCTGAAGGGTAATTGCGGATACCGTTGGGTAGGTCTTGGATGACCGATGGTTCTCCGATGAGCGCTCGGGCGCAGTCTGACAGCTCCGCGGGGTGGCGGCAGATCCCCGACGCTTCTTTCGCGACGTTACTCGGGCCGCTCTGGCTGCGCGAGGAGGATGGTCGCCCCGTGTTCGGCTTTCAGACCGAAGCGCGCCACGCCAATAGCCGCGGCGTGGTGCATGGCGGAGTGCTCGCTTTGTTCGCCGACCACGCGCTCGGTCGCAGTCTGCGGCTTCAGGAGCGCGCGGACCGTCAGGCGACCATCCAGCTGCAGGTCCAGTATATTGCGCCAGTCATCCCCGGCGATTTCCTCGAAGCGCGGGCGGAGGTGCTGCGCAGCACCACGCATGTCGCCTATCTCCGGGGCATCCTCAGCGTCGGCGGCAAGGTCGTCGTGGAGACAAGCGGATTGTGGAAGCTGAGCCGCGGCAGGCGGGAAAGCGCCGGGGCCGAGCTGCCGGATGCGGAAAGGGGCCAGGGATGAAAATCTACGAGGCCGTTGCCGACGCACTGGCCGCTGAGCGCGTGGACCCGATCTTCGGGCTGATGGGCGACGGCAACATGTCGCTGTGGTCGACGGTCGCGGCGCGCAGGCAGGCCGAGATCCTGTCGGCCCGCAACGAAGCCGGCGCGATCGCCATGGCCGACGGCTATTTCCGCGCCACGGGACGCCTCGGCGTAGCGACCGTCACCTGCGGACCCGGCCTGACCCAGATCGGCACCTCGCTGATGGCGGCGGCGCGCAACAGGTCGGCCATCCTGGTGCTCACCGGCGAAATCCCGCCGCATGCCGTCAACAGGCTGCAGTCGATGGACCAGCGCCGTTTCGTCGAGGCCTGCAGCGCGCGCTATCTGTCGATCACCGGCACGGCCTCGCTGGCCCGCGAGATCGTCGAAGCCTTTCGGCTGGCGCGGCTCGAATCCTGCCCGGTCGTGCTCAACATGCCGAACGACATCCAGGAATGGGACTTCGCCCATCCCTGGCGCTACATCGCGTCCGACGATCTTCTCCCGCCGGCCGATCCGGCGCCGAACGAGGAGGATGTCGAGCGCCTGGTCGAGGCGGTGATGGCCTCGCAACGGCCGATCCTCATCGCCGGGCGCGGCGCGAAGCTCTCGGGCGCCGTGCCGGGCATCCGCGCGCTCGCCGAGCGCATCGGCGCGCTTCTGAGCACATCGCTGCAGATGAAGGGGACCTTCTCGCAGGACGAGTGGTCGGTCGGCATTGTCGGCGGCTATTCCTCGGCCGTCACCGAGGGGCTCTGCCGGCAGGCCGACCTCGTCATCGGCGTCGGTGCCGAGATCGGCCATTATACGAGCTGGGGCGGCACGCTGTTTCCACAGGCGCGCCTGATCCGTATCGATACGGCGGCGAGCCTGGGCGATGTGGCCGCGGCACCCGGCCTGCATATCCGCGCCGATGCCGCCAAGACCGTCTCCCGCCTTACGGCCGCCCTGGAAGAGCGGCAGGTACGCCGGGAAGGCTTCCGCACGCCCGCAACTGCCGAGACGCTGGCGCAGCGGCCGGAGCCGTTCCCCCCGGCCACCGACGGGCTCGATCCGCGCCGGCTCGCCCGCGCGCTTGGCGCCGCGCTGCCGGACGACGCGATGATCACCTGCGGCGTCGGCCATTTCCAGGGTTTCGTCGCCATGTACCTGCCGGTGCGCCCCGGCAACGAGGTCGAGTTCTCCAGCCAGTTCGGCGCGGTGGGCCAGACGCTGCCGGTGGCGATCGGCATCGGGGCGGCCCGGCCGGGCAGGCCGCATCTCGTCATCGAAGGCGATGGCAGCCTGATGATGAACATGCAGGAACTGGAGACCGCGGCGCGGCACAAGGTGTCCATGGTGCTGGTGGTGTGGAACGACAGCGGTTACGGCGCCGAGTTCCATCGCCTGCCGCTCAAGGGCTTCACGGGCGATACGGCGAAATGGAGCTCGCCCGACTTCGTGGCGCTCGCCAAGGCTTTCGGCGGCGACGGCGTGACGCTGACCGACCTCGACGCCCTGCCGGAAGCGGTCGCGCGCGGCATGGGCTTCGAGGGGCTTTTCGTCATCGACGCGCGGGTCTCGCAATCGGAAACGAGCGACAGCTACCGCAAGCTCTACAAGGGCGAGCCGAACCGCGCGCCCCTGCTTGCGTGAGCGCGCCGGCATCGCCGGTTTGCCTGCTTGAATTCTGATCGGTAGAAACATATACCAGCAAGAATACAAACGCGGGCGACCCCATCGGGAGGACGAGGAGACGATGCGTCAAGCCCAGGCTGTGCGGGCAGACCCACCGGCGCAATCCGATGCGGCCGGCACGCTGCTCAATCCGCGCTCGATCGCGATCGTCGGGGCCTCAGACCGCTCGCGCTGGTCCTCGATGCTCGTGCAGAATCTCGATGCGACCGGTTTCGAAGGGCGGCTGGCGCTGGTCAACCCAAAGGGCGGTACGGTCCACGGCCGGCCGGCTGCGAGAAGTTGCGCCGAGATCGGGGCCGGGATCGACTTGGGTGTCGTCGTGGTGCCGCAGGACGCGGTGATCGACGTCGTTGCCGAGCTTGCGGAGGCCGGCGCCCGCTCGGCCATGGTCCTGACCTCGGGCTTCGCCGAGACCGGCGAGGAGGGGGCGGAGCGCCAGCGCAGGCTGGTCGAGACGGCCCGCGCGCGCGGCGTGCGTCTGCTCGGGCCCAACAGCCTCGGCTTCATCAACCTTGCCGAGAATGTCTTCGCCTGGGCCACGCCGCTGCGGCCGCTCTCGCGCCGCGAGGGTGTGGGGATTGTCTCGCAGAGCGGCGCCACCGCGCTGTTCCTCGCCGACCTCGCCCACGAGCAGGATATCGGGCTGAGCCACGTCATTGCCACCGGCAACGAGGCCGATCTCGACGGTACCGTCTTCCTGGATTATCTGGTCGACCATCCGGCAACGCGCTCCATCGCGGTCTTCCTGGAAACGATCCGCGATCCGGCCGCCTTCATCCGCTCCGCCGAGCGCGCGCTCGCCAGCGGCAAGCCGTTGGTGGCGCTGAAAGTCGGTGCGAGCGAGGTGACCGCGCGCTCGGCCGAGGCCCATACCGGGGCGCTCGTCGGCGACGACCGGGTCTTCGAGGGCATCTGCCGCCAATACGGCATCATCCGCGTTTCCTCGGTGGAGGACCTTCTGGTCACCGCCGACATCGCCGCCCGCACCGGCATGCTCCGGCCGGGCGGCCTGGCGGTGCTGTCCAATTCGGGCGGGATTTGCGAGATCGCCGCCGACCGCGCCGATGCCTGCGGGCTGATGATGCCCGAGCTCTCCGGCGAGACGAGCCGGAAGCTGCGCGAGCTCATTCCCGGCTTCGGGACGCCGCACAATCCGCTCGACCTCACCGGCGGCATCGACCCGCTCCGGACAGAGCAGATCGTGCGCCTGATCGGCGGGCAGGAGGATTATGCGGCGGTGCTTTGCCCCTATTATCCGGTGCCTTCCACGCCCGACCAGATCAACGAGCGGCTCACGGCCCTCCATGACGGGCTGTCGCGCGGCCTGAAGGGCCTCGACATTCCGGGCCTGCTGGTCAGCTACACCAATGCGGTGGTCACCGACCTGACGCGTTCGATCGTGGCCAAGTCGGACATGCCCTACCATGCCTGCGGCCTCGACCGCGCGCTGACCGCCCTGGCAGGCATCGCCCGGTGGTCGGAGCGCAAGCGCAGCTTCGCGGGCCGCGAGAATGTCGCGGCGGCGGTGGAGGGGGCGGGGCAGGGGCAGGCCGCGCGCCCGCGCAGCGAACACGAGGCGCTGGCCTTCCTCGCCGGGCACGGGGTGCCCGTCGTGCCGGCGCATCTGGTGCGCAGCCGCGAGGAGGCGGCCGCCGCGGCCGCCGCGATCGGCGGCCCCGCGGTGGTGAAGATCGCCTCGCCCGACATCGCGCACAAGAGCGACATCGGCGGCGTCATCCTCAACCTCGACGGCGAGGAGGCGGTAGCCGAAGGGTTTGCGCGCGTGGTCGAGGCGGCGCGGGAGCGCAAGCCGGAAGCGCGCATCGACGGCGCGTTGGTGCTGCCGATGCGCCAAGGCGGCCTGGAACTGTTCGTCGGGTGCAGCCGCGATCCCCAATGGGGGCCGGTCCTGGCGGTCGGGCTCGGCGGCATCTTCGTGGAGGTGCTGAAGGACGTGTCGCTGCGCCTTCTGCCTGTCTCCGAGGCGGAGGTCCGCCGCATGCTGGGCGAGTTGCGCGGCAAGGCGCTGCTGGACGGCCAGCGCGGCATTCCGCCCGCCGACCTCGACGCGGTCGCCGCGGCAGTTGCCGCCATCGGGCGCGCCGCGCTTTCCGCAGGGCCAGAGCTTGCCGCCCTGGACGTCAACCCGCTCTGGGTGCGCGGCGACCGGGTGGAGGCGCTTGACGCCTATTTCGACTGGAACGCCGGGTAAGGAACGAGAGACGATGTCGCTGAAAGGCAAGGGTGCGGTCACCGGCATCGGCGAGACCGACTATATGCGGGCCTCGCCGAAAGACGCTTTCGAGCTCCAGATCGAGGCATCGTTGAAGGCGATCGCCGATGCGGGCCTCTCGCCGAGGGACATAGACGGGATCATCCCGATCGGCATCACAGGCGCGCCGGCCGAGGCCTTCGTCACCAATTTCGGCATCCCCGACCTCCGCTTCTCCGCCATCACGCCGCTCGGCGGCGCAAGCGGCATCGCCGCGCTGCAGGCCGCGGTGGCGGCGATCTCGGCCGGCATCTGCAACCATGTCCTGATCCCCTCGGGCCGCAACGTGTCCTCCGGCGCGCGCGCCGGGGTGCGCATCCACCAGATGCCGCAGTTCCACCTCGTCACCGAGTTCGAATACCCGCTGGGCGCGATATCGCCGGCGCAGCTCTATGCGCCGATGGCGCGGCGCCACATGGAACTCTACGGCACGACCAGCCGGCAGTTCGCCGAGGTGGCGATCGCCATGCGCGAGCATGCGATCCTGCACGGCAACGCCGTGATGAAGAAGCCGATCACGGTCGAGGACCACCAGAATTCGCGCATGATCACCGACCCGTTCCGGCTGCTCGACTGCAGCCTCGAAAGCGACGGCGGCGCGGCCCTCGTGGTCAGCGCGGCCGAGCGCGCCCGCGACATGAGGCAGCCGGTGGTGGAGATCCTGGGCGTGGCGGAAGGCCACCCGGACTCGCCGAGCTCGATCACCCAGCGCCCCGACATCACCCGGCTTGGCATTGCCAAGGCCGCGCCCAAGGCTTTCGGCATGGCCGGCGTCACGCCCGAGGACATCCAGGTCGCCGAGATCTACGACTGCTTCACCTACATCGTGATCTGCCAGCTCGAGGACATGGGCTTCTGCAAGAAGGGGGAGGGCGGCGCCTTCGTCGAGGGCGGCCGGCTGCGGCTCGGCGGTGCACTGCCGACCAACACCCATGGCGGGCTCCTGTCGCAGGCGCACATGCTCGGCATGAACCACATCGTGGAGCTGGTCCGGCAGTTGCGCGGGCAGGGCGGCAGGACCCAGGTCGCCGATGCCAGGCTTGGCCTCGCGACCGGCTACGGCGATCTCGGCGACGGCGCCCTCACGATCATGGCCCGGGCATAGGAGGTGACGATGGCGGCCAAACCCGAACCGCACGAGACCGAGCTGTCGCGCCCCTACTGGGACGCGGCGCGCAAGGGCGTGCTTCTGATCCAGAAGTGCGCCAACTGCGGCAAGCTGCGGCATTATCCGCAACTCGTCTGCGATCGCTGTCATTCGCTGGGCGTGGAGTGGGTCGAGGCGAGCGGCAAGGGTGAAGTGCATTCCTGGACCGTGGCGCATCACGTCTTCCATCCCGGCTTCGCCGGGGAGGTTCCCTACGCGCTGGTGACGGTGGACCTCGCGGAAGGGGTGCGCGCGCTCGGGCGCCTGGAGGGCATGGAGGCCGGTGCGCTGCGGCTCGGATTCCCGGTCGAAGCCGGCTTCCATGTCGAGGAGAACGGTACGCCGGTGCTGCGTTTCCGCCCCGCCGGGACGAGGAGAAACGACAGATGAGAACCAGGATCGCGGAGCGGCTCGGCTGCGACGTGCCGATCTTCGCGTTTTCCCACTGCCGCGACGTCGTGGTCGCGGTGACGAAGGCAGGCGGCTTCGGCGTACTCGGCGCGGCAACCTTCGGTCCGGAGCAGCTCGAAGCCGAGCTGCGCTGGATCGACGACCATATCGAGGGCCGGCCCTACGGCGTCGACGTGATCATCCCGACCAAATACGACGCCAAGGCGGAGGCCGAGACGGGCAGGACCGACCTGCACGACCTGATCCCGCCCGAGCACAAGGCGTTCATGAAGCGCATCCTCGACGAGGCAGGCGTGCCGGAACTGCCCGAGGACGAGCGCGAGCGGGTCCACCGCGAGATCATGGAGGGGCGCGGCGCCATGACGCCGGAAGGCGCGCGCAAACTGGTGCGCACCGCGCTGGCGCATCCCCAGGTGAAGCTCGTCGTCAGCGCGCTCGGGGCTCCTCCGCCCGATATAGTGGCGGAGTTGAAGCAGCGCGACGTGATGCTCGGCGCGCTCTGCGGCAAGCCGGCGCATGCGGTCCGGCAGAAGGAGGCGGGAGTCGAACTGATCATCGCGCAGGGAACGGAGGCCGGCGGGCACACGGGCGACATCTCCACGCTGGTGCTGGTGCCGCAGGTGATCGACGCCGTGAACAACGAGATCCCCGTGCTGGCGGCCGGCGGCATCGCCCGCGGCAGCCAGGTGGCGGCGGCCCTCGCGCTGGGCGCGGAAGGCGTGTGGTGCGGGACGATCTGGCTCGGCACGCAGGAGAGCGAGCTCAACACTTTCGAGAAGGAAGCGATCTTCCGCGCCCGCACCGAGGACGCGGTGCGCCGACGCGCGCGCACGGGCAAGCCGGTGCGCATGCTCAAGAGCAAGCTGTCGGAGGCTTGGGAGGAGCCGGGCGCGCCGTCCTATCTCCTGCCGCCGCTGCAGGGCATCCTCTACAACGAGGCGCATGCGCGGGTGGTGCGTGCCCAGCGTGGCGACCTGTTCTCCTTTCCCGCGGGCCAGGTGGTCGGCGCCATGGCCGGCGAGACCACGGTGAAGGACGTGATGTACCAGATGCAGCTCGAATATCTGGAGGCGATGGAGCGCCTGGTCGCGCTGCAGCCGAAGGAATGACGAGGAGCAGGACCGTGACCGACGAAGTTCTCGTGGAGAAGACGGACGGGCTGATGATCATCACGATCAACCGCCCGCATGTTCGCAACGCCGTGAACCGCGCGGTCTCTTACGGGGTGTGCGCCGCGGTGGACGAGCTCGACGCCAGCGACGAGCTGCGGGTCGGCATCCTCACCGGCGCCGGCGGCAATTTCTGCGCGGGCATGGATCTCAAGGCCTTCCTGGCCGGAGAGGTGACGCGCGTCGAGGGCCGCGGCATCCTGGGAATCGCCCAGACGCCGCCGAAGAAGCCGCTGATTGCGGCTGTCGAGGGCTATGCGCTTGCCGGCGGTTTCGAATCCGTGCTGGCCTGCGATCTGGTGGTGGCGGCCAGGGACGCGAAATTCGGCCTGCCGGAGGCGCGGCGCGGGCTTGCGGCCGCGGCCGGCGGCCTGCTGCGCCTGCCTCGCCTCATCCCGCAGCGCGTCGCAATGGAGATGGCGCTCACCGGCGAGATGGTCACGGCCGAGCGCATGCACCAGTTCGGGCTGATCAACCGCCTCACCGAGCCGGGCCATGCGCTCTCCGGAGCGATCGAGCTTGCCCGCGCCATCTCCGCCAACGCGCCGCTTTCCGTCGCCGCCAGCAAGCGCGTCATCACCGAGCAGGTCGACTGGCCGCTCGACGAGATGTTCGAGCGTCAGAAGGCGATCACAGGCCAGCTCCTGGAATCGGAGGATGCGCGCGAGGGTGCCTCCGCCTTCGCCGAGAAGCGCGCGCCCGTCTGGCGGGGCCGCTGAGGCCTCTTTACCTTCCGGAACCACTTGGTTTTATCACGAATGAATTTATACTGGACGGTAAGTCCGGGATGACCTGCCGGCAAGGCGGCGAGAGGGCCCTGGATCTCACAGGAGGAAATCAGGATGAGATTCGTTTCGACGCGCCTGGGCGTGACGCTCCTGGGCATGGCGGCTGCACTGGCCGTGGGCGTGGGGTCGGCCGCGGCGCGGACGGTGATCCGCTATTCGCCGTGGCTCCCGGCCCACCACGCCGTGCATGACGGGCTGATCCGCCCCTGGATCAAGGAAGTT
The DNA here is from genome assembly GCF_009866965.1 of Propylenella binzhouense. Lineage (GTDB taxonomy): Bacteria > Pseudomonadota > Alphaproteobacteria > Rhizobiales > Afifellaceae > Propylenella > Propylenella binzhouense. The sequence continues at coordinate 51,499 of NZ_SPKJ01000007.1, forward strand.
GAGCGGGTGACGGAGGGCCGGGTCTCGGTCGAGTTCCTGCCCAAGGCGGTGGGTACGGCCGCCAGCCAGTTCGACGTCGTCCGCGACGGCCTCGCCGACATGGGCGTCATCCTGCCGGGCTACACGCCGGGCCGTTTCCCGTTGCTCGAAATGGGCGAACTCCCGCTTCTGTCGAGCGATGCGGCTGTGATCGCGCCGGCCTTCTATCGGTCCTATTTCAAGCATTTCGCGGCGCTGGAACCGCTTAAGGGCACGCATGTGCTGACGATCTTCTCCACGACGCCGAACCAGCTCGTCACCGACACGAAGATCATCGAGACGCTCTCCGATTTCAGCGGGCTCAAGCTGCGCGCGCCGACCGTCACCAGCATCCCCATCATCAATGCGCTTGGCGCGGTGCCGGTACAGAAGCCGGTCTCGGAAATGTACGAGCTGGCCTCAACCGGCGTGGTGGACGGCACCTTTTTCGCCGCGACGGCGATCAACGACTGGAAGCTCGCCGAGCTGCTGCCCTACATGACCAAGGTTCCCGGCGGTATCGGCCAGCCGGTGATGGCCTTCCTGGTCAACGAGGCGACCTGGAACTCCATTTCCGAAGAGGACCGCAAGGCGATCATGGAGGTTTCCGGCGAGAAACTCGCCGCCGCCGCGGGAAAGAACTACGCCGAATCGGAGGAGGCCGCTTACGCCAAGCTCAAGCAGGCGGGTGTAACCATCCAGGACGCCAGCCCTTCGCTCGTCCAGGAACTGAAGCAGGCGCTCGCGCCTGTCGAGGCCGAATGGGTCGCCAAGGCCAAGGCGAACGGGCTGGAAGATCCCGCCGCGGTCCTGGCCGAATTCCGCGCCGATATGGCGGAAGCCGAGAAATAGGATCGGATCAAACTCCGTCGCCGCGGGTTCCAGGCGCGGCGGGGGGCACTTTCGGACTTGTGTACCGACCGGAAGAAAGATATACCAATCGGTAATCGGCTCCTGATTTCGTCAGATGGCCGAACGGGCAGTTCGATCAATACGACATTGGCATGAATCCTCCCTTCAGCAGAACCTATCCTGACCTTCTGCGCGAAAACGCGGCGTGCCGCGGCGATGCCCCGGCCGCCATCTGCGGTGATCGGACCGTGACCTATGCCGAACTCGCCGCGCGCGCGGCGAGCGTGTGCGCCCGGCTACGACGCCTCGGCATCCGGCGCGGCGCCCGGGTCGGCATGATCATGAGCAACCGCATCGAGTGGCTGGAGATCTGCTTCGGCGCGTCGATGGCGGGCGCGGTGGTGGTGCCGTTCAGCACCTGGTCGACGCGCAAGGAACTGGAATTCCTGCTGCCCGATTCGCGGGTGGAAGTGCTCTTCTCGCTCGCCCGGTTCGGTGACCGCGACTTCCTCTCCGACCTGACCGAGATCGATGTCGGCGACATCGATGTGGTGATCGTCGGAGCCACGGGCGGGCTTCCCGACGGCTTCGGCGACTTCGCCAGCTTTTCCGAGGAAGTTGCGAGCCACGATCTGCTGCCGCCCGGCGAAGGGCCGACCGCGGATGACGACGCCCTGGTCCTCTATACGTCCGGCTCGACCAGCGCGCCGAAGGCCGTTCGCCTGAAGCAGCACGGCGTGGTCGAGAACGGCTTCAATATCGGTGAGCGCCAGGGCCTGCGTCCCTCCGACCGCGTGCTTCTTTCCGCGCCGCTATTCTGGTCCTATGGCGGAGCGAACGCGCTGCCGGCGGCATTCACCCACGGCGCCTGTCTGGTGCTGCTCGAGAAGTTCGATCCCGCCGCCGCGCTCGACGCGATCGAAAGGTTGGGCTGCACCGCGATCTACACGCTGCCGGCCATGACCAGCGCAATGGTCCGTCAAGAGGGTTTCAACCTGAAGCGGACCGCGAGCCTGCGCACCGGGCTCACCATCGGCAGCCCGCAGGAATTCATGGTTGCCGTCGAGAAGCTCGGCGTGCCCGAGCTCTGCAACATCTACGGCGCGACTGAGACCTACGGCAATTGCGCCGTCACCTGGCATTACTGGCCGGTGGCGCGCCGCGCCGCCTGCCAGGGTTTTCCGCTCCCCGGACAGGAGTTCCGCTTCCGCGACGAGGAAACGGGCGAGTTGGTCGCGCCCGGACAGCCGGGGCTGTTGGAGGTGCGCGGCTACATCACGCCGGGCTATTCGGGCAAGAGCGCCGAACTCAACGCCAAGGTCTTCACCGATGACGGCTTCTACTGCACGGGCGATCTCGGGCGGCTCGACGCCGACGGCGCGTTCGTCTTCGTGGGCCGCAGCACCGAGATGATCAAGCGCGCCGGCATCAACGTCTCGCCGGCCGAGATCGAAGAAGTGCTGCTGCAGCACGACAAGGTCGCCCGCGCCGCGGTGATAGGCGTGCCCGACATGGAGCGCGGCGAAGTGATCGTGGCCTTCGTGGTTGAGAACCCGGGCGCTGGCGTCTCGCCGGAGGAACTGGTGCGGCACCTGAAGGGGCAGCTTTCCAAGTACAAGATCCCCGACCGGATCGAGATCTGCGATGCGCTGCCGCTGACCCCGACCGGCAAGCTCCATCGCAAGCAGCTCAAGGCGAGCGCCATCGCGCTGGCCGGCGGCAAGGCGGAGGCCTCCTCGTGAAGGAAGCCTGGGCGAGATGGGGCGAGGAGGACGAGGCCGGCGCGGTCAACGCCATCGGCGCGCGGCAGGTCTGCGACGCCGCGGCACTGGTGCGCGAGGGCAGGGCCTTCAACCTCGCCCAGCCGATCTCCGGCGCGACCGCGGTGCCCAAGCATCGCTCCGGCATCCTGCATCTTCTGGGCCGTGACGGCGGCGACTATGCCGCGGGAGCCCGGCGGCCGGGCGGGTTCCAGTTCTCCGAAGACACCATCGTGATGCCCGTCCATTCCGGCACCCATATCGATGCCTTGTGCCACTGCTGGTATGACGACCAGCTCTATAATGGCTTTTCCGGCGACACGGTGCGCAGCTTCGGCGCCGGCCGCTGTGGCGTGGACAAGCTTCCCCCGCTCGTGACCCGCGGCGTGCTGCTCGACTGCGTGCGTGCCAATGGAGGCGAACTTGTCGACGGCGCGAGCATCGGCCTCGACCTCGTCCGCAAGGCCCTGGCGGCAGCGGAAGCCGAGCCGCGCGAAGGCGACGCGATCCTCATCCGGACGGGATGGCAGGAGCGGCAGGCGCCGGGCGCGAACGTCGATTTCAATGCCGAGCCGGGCATCGATGTCGAAGCGGCGGAATTCCTGGCCGAAAGCGGCGTGTCGGTCGTCGGCGCGGACAATTTCGCGCTCGAGGCGTTGCCTTTCCCGCAGGGCAAGGTGTTCCCGGTGCACCAGCGCCTGATCCGCGACTACGGCATTCCGATCCTCGAAGGCCTCGTGCTCGGCGAACTGGCGCAGGCCGGCGCGAAAACCTTCCTGTTCTTCTGCGCCCCGCTGCGGATCGTCGGCGGCACGGGCAGCCCGGTCGCGCCGGTGGCGGTGCTGTGACGGGCGGGAGGCGATCCGATGTCTGAGCTCGGGGGATTTCTGCGCGGCGTCAGGGTGCTGGACCTGTCGCAATATATCCCGGGTCCGATGGCGAGCCTGTTCTTGGCCGACATGGGCGCGGAGGTGCTGAAGATCGAGCCGCCGCAGGGCGACGAGATGCAGCGTCTCGGACCCCGCGACGCCGAGGGCCGGCCGGTCTTCTATGGCACCATGAACGCCGGCAAGACCGTGATGCGCATGAACCTCAAGGACGATGCCACGCGTGCGCTCTTCCTGGAGATGGTGTGCGACGCCGACGTCGTCATCGAGGGCTTCCGCCCCGGCGTCATGAAGCGCCTGGGGATCGACTATCCGGTGCTCAAGCGCGCCAATCCGGCGATCATCCTGTGTTCGATCAGCGGCTACGGCACGAACGCCTCGCAGCGCTCGATGGCCGGCCATGACGCCAACTACCTGGCGATGATGGGTGTGCTCGACCGCAACGGCGGCGACAGTCCGGCCTTTTTCGACCCGCCGGTCTCCGATGTCGCCGGATCGCTGTTCGCGGCCATGATCATCCTGGGTGCGCTGCACGGGCGCAACCGCACTGGCGGGGGCTGCGAGATCGACTTGGCGCTCGCCGACACCGTGATGCCGCTGCAGATGATGCAGGTCGCCGATCACGGCGCCAACGGCACGGTGCCGAAGCGCGGCACGACCTATCTCAACGGCGGGGCGGCCTACTACCAGGTCTACCGCACCGGCGACGGCCGCTTTGCCGTATTGGCTGCCGTCGAGCCGAAGTTCTGGCGGGCTTTCTGCGGGGCCGCCGGCCGGCCGGACTGGATCGCCCGCCACGACGATTCCTTCCCGCAGCAGGCGTTGCGGCAGGAAGTGCAGGACTTTTTCAGCCGGATCGACAGCGCCGAGGCGGCCGACCGGTTCGGATCGGTCGACTGCTGCTTCACCCTCGTGAAGGATCTCGGCGAGGCCCTGGCCGGGAAACAGGTCGACGAGCGCAGGCTGGTGCGCAGGGGACCTGCGGGCGATCTGCAGGCGCTGCTGCCCGTCTGGATCAACGGCGAGCCGCCGGCATCGCGCCCGGCGACGGTCGTGGCCGGCAATTCCGAAACCGCCAATGGCGAGTACGCCAGGCGCGCCTCCGCGCTCGCCGGTGGCGAGCCGGCGGCCGAATCCGATGAAGCAAGAGGAAAGTCATGGCCCTGAACCGGAAGACTGCGGTCATCGGGAGCGCGATATTCGCTCCGGTGACGCGGCAGGATCGAGCGCTTGAAGAGATCCTGTACGAGCTAGCCCAGGCCGCGCTGAAGGACGCCGGCCTCACCATCGATGACATCGACGGCATCGTCGTCGCCTCGAACGACCAGTTCGACGGCCGCGCGATCTCGATCATGGCCGCCTCGGGTTCCGTCGGGGGCGTCGATCGCGACATCCTGTCCACCCCCTCTGCCGGCGAGCACGCCTTCGTCATGGGCGTGCTGCGCATCGCGTCGGGCCAATACGACACGCATCTGATCGTCTCCTGGAGCCCGACCGAGGCGTCGTCGCTGTCGGAGGCGCAGCGCCTCGGCGCCGACCCCTATTTCCACCGCGCCCTGCCGCTGGACGAGCTGTCGAGCAATGCGCTGCAGGCTGCCGCGCTTGCCGTGGCCGCGCCGCAGGCGCATCAGCTGGCACCGCGGATCGCCGCGCGCAACCGGGCCAACGGCGCCCATGCCTATCCGGACGCAGCCAAGGCCCCGGCCGGCGAGGCGGAGATCGCATCTTCCGAGGCGATCCGCTGGCCGGTCCGCAAGGGCATGGTGTCCGAGCCGATCACCGGCGCCGTCGCATTGGTGATCGCCTCGGAGGACTTTGTCGACAAGCACGGCATCGAGAATCCCGCCTGGGTGCGCGGCATGGGCTGGGCGACGGAAGCGGGCTTCCTCGGCGACCGCGAGCTGTCCAAGGCGCCGGCGCTGGAGGAAGCGGCGCGGCGGGCCTATGAGGAGGCCGGCATCTCGGACCCGCGCCAGTCGCTCGACCTCGTCGAGCTCACCGACGTCACGCCCTACCAGGAGCTGCTGTCCTACGAAGCGCTCGGCCTGTCGAAGCCGGAAGCGTGGGAGGCCGATCTCGGCTCCGGCATATTCGACCGGACCGGCAAGGTGCCGATCAACCCGTCGGGCGGAATCGTGACGTTGAATCCCGTTTTCTGCACCGGGCTGATCCGGATCGCGGAAGCGGCCGGGCAGGTCCGTGGCAAGGCCGGCCGGCATCAGATCAAGGGCGCCCGCACGGCGCTCGCCCATGCGGCGAGCGGCTTCGCGATGATGTACCAGACCGTTCTCGTGCTGGGCGCCGAACGAGAAGGAGTTCAGGCATGAGCGCGCCGCGCGTTGGAATCATCGGCATAGGCCAATCGGAATTCCGCTCCCGCCGCGACGATTCGAGCTATCCCGACCTCGTCCGGGAGGCGGTCGCCAAGGCGATGACCGAGGCGCAGCTCGACTTCGATGACATAGAGGCAATCGTCTATTCGCTGTCGCCGGACGCGATGGTCGGCATCGGCAATGCCGAGCGGCTCGGCGTAGATGCCGTGGGCGGGCGCGGCAAGCGCTTCCTCCGCATCAACACCGGCGGCGCGACCGGCATATCGAGCGTCGCCGCCGCCTACTACCATGTCGCGGCCGGCGCTTGCGACGTGGTCATGACGGCCGGCGCCGACAAGGTCGGCGAGTGCGGCGATTCCCAGACCGTGCTCAACAAGATCTGGGACCCCCAATACGAGCGGCCGCTGCCGCTCGGCACCATCACCATGCTGGCGATGTCGGGCATCCGCTATGCCGAGAAATACGGCATGACCCAGGAGGACATGGCCCAGGTGGTGGTGAAGAACCGCAAGCACGCCTCGCTGAATCCCCATGCGCATCTGCGCAAGGAGGTCACGGTCGACGAGGTGATGGCCTCGCGCATGATCTCCTGGCCGATCAAGCTGATGGATTGCTGCCCGCAATCGAGCGGCGGCGGCGCGATGATCCTGGCCTCGGAGCGCTACATCAAGGAGAACCGCCTCGACGCGGTGTGGATCACCGGCGTGGGGCACTGCTCGGAAACCTATTACATCGGCGACCGCATGGGCAACGGCTACATGGCCGACCATGCCGACGCCTTCGCCCTGAAGCGGTCCTTCGAGCGCGCTTACAAGATGGCCGGCATCACCGACCCCCGGAAGCAGGTCGACGTCGCCGAGCTCTACGCGCCGTTCTCCAACACCGAATATCACGCGATCGAGGCGGCCGGCCTTGCCGGGCTCGGCGAAGCGGTGGCCCAGGTCAACGAGGGCCGCTTCTCGATCGGCGGCGAGATACCCGTCAACCCGTCGGGGGGCGTGCTCTGCACCAACGCCATCGCGGTCACCGCAATGATCCGCGTCGCCGAGGTCGCGTTGCAGGTCTCGGGACGTGCCGGCGGCCATCAGGTCAAAGGCGCGAAGCTCGGTATCGCCAGCGGCAATGGCGGCGATCATCAGTTCTTCGGCACCATGGTCGTCGAAGCTTGAACGAAGGATTTGGAAAGATGGAACTTCTGAAGCGTCAGGAAGACTGGAAGATCACGTACACGCATGCGCTCGGCGAGGTGGCCAGCTGGTTCTTCGTCCAGATCCGCGACAACGCCAAGATCTTCGGCCGGCGCTGCGGCGATACCGGCCGGGTGCTGGTGCCGCCGCGGGCCTTCTCGGACCAGACGCTCGAGCCGACCACGGAATGGGTCGAGGTCGGGCCGGGCGGCAAGATCGAGACCTTCACGATCGTCTACGAGCCCTTCAATAACCTGCCCGAGCCGCCCTACGCCTTCGGCTACGTCCTGCTCGACGGTGCCGACACCGCGCTCGGCGGCTATTTCAGGGGCGTCGACCTCGCCGATCCGGCCGCCGCGGCCGAGAAGCTCAAGATCGGCACGCGTGTCGTGACCAAGTTTGCCGACAAGGACAAGCGCAAGGGCGACATGCTGGACTTCTGGTTCGAACTCGCCTGAGCCGACTGAAACTGACCGGGGCCGGCGCTCCCGCCGGCCCGGCTCCCGGATGGAAAACGATGATACCGCGCAGCATTCTCTCCGACGACCACGAGATCTTCCGCGACGCGGTGCGCCGCTTCATCGCGGAGGAGATCACGCCGAATTACGCGGCGTGGGAGAAGGCTGGCATCGTGCCGCGCGAGGCATGGCTGAAGGCGGCCGCGTCCGGCTTCCTGTGCATGACCATTCCCCAGGAATATGGCGGCGCCGGAGCCGACTTCCTGTACAGCGCGATCATGATCGAGGAGATGGCGCGCGCCGGGGCCACCGCGCCGGCTTACTATCTCCATTCCGACATCGTGGCGCCGTACATCCTCCATCACGGCACCGAGGAGCAGAGGCAGCGCTGGCTGCCGAAGATGGTTGCCGGGGAAATCGTGACTGCGCTCGGCATGAGCGAGCCCTCCGGCGGCAGCGACGTGCAGAACATCAAGACGACCGCGCGTCGCGAAGGCGACGAATACGTCATCGACGGCCAGAAGGTGTTCATCACCAACGGGCATTCGGCCGATCTGGTGGTGCTGGCCTGCAAGACCGATCCGACTGCGCGCGGCCGTGGCGTGAGCCTGATCCTGGTCGAAACGGACCGGCCGGGCTTCCAGCGTGGCCGCATGCTGGAGAAGATCGGCTGCAAGGGGCAGGACACCGCCGAGCTGTTCTTCTCAGGTCTCAGGGTTCCTGTCTCCAACCTGCTCGGCGAGGAGAACCGCGGCTTCTACGTGCTGATGAAGGAACTGGCGCAGGAACGGCTGATCCAGTCCATCCGGGCCGTCGCCTCTTCCGAGGCGGCGCTGGAATGGACGCGGGACTACGCCCGGGAGCGCAAGATGTTCGGCCAGACCTTGGCCGATTTCCAGAATACCCAATTCAAGCTCGCCGAAATGAAGGCGGAACTCACCATGCAGCGCGTCTTCCTCGACCGCTGCATCGAGCTGCACCTTGAGGGCCGGCTCGATTCGGTCGATGCGGCGATGTCGAAGCTGGTCTCGACCGAGATGCAGGGACGGGTGATGGACCAGTGCCTGCAGCTCTTCGGCGGCTGGGGCTACATGTGGGAATACCCGATCGCACGCGCCTTTGCCGATGCGCGGATGAGCCGGATCGGCGGCGGCAGCGTCGAGGTCATGAAGCAGATCATAGGCAAGGACATGCTGGGCAGCAGGAAATCCGGTTGAGCTCGACGCACTCGCTGCTGGGAGTTGATTGAGGAAGCTGGTGAGGCGGGGCGTTTTCGGCTACACCGGTATTCAGTCATACCAGCGGGGAAAAGGAAGTACCTATGGCACCGCAGCGCAAGGCGCAGCAACTCGGCATCCGCGACGAAGTCGCGGCGCTCAAGCGGTCGCGCACGATCGCCGCTGCGGTCGAGTTATTCTACGAAAAAGGATACGAGAACACGACCCTTGACGCCGTGGCCGAACGGCTCGGCGTGACGAAACCCTTCATCTACGCACATTTCAGCTCCAAGGGCGAACTGCTCGCCGAGATATGCTCGCGCGGCATCGCCTCCTCGCTGGAAGCGATGGACAGCGTTCTGCCGCTGAAGGCAAGCCCGACCGAGAAGCTGCGTGTGCTCGGCGAGCGGTTCGTGAGGGCCGTCCTGACCAGTCAGATGCACATCGCGATCTTCTCCCGCGAGGAAAAGAACCTGGCCGTCGCGGATTTCAACCGCATCAACGACATGCGGCGCGATTTCGACCGCAAGCTGACCGCGCTGCTGCGCGAAGGCATTGAAGCGGGCGAGTTCCACGTCAGCGATGCGCATATGGCGGCGCTGGCAATCGGCGGCATGGTGAGCTGGGCCTATGTCTGGTACCGGCCCGACGGCCGGCTGTCGCTCGACGAGGTGGTGGACCGGATGGCGCTGCTGATCCTCGACATGGTCAACGCCGACACCGGCAAGGGATGAACCCGCGGCGGCGCCCGGTTCGCCGTCGCAACTGATAGCGAAACTGCCTGATGAACAAGAACGGGCCGCTCAGCGGCATACGCGTCCTCGACCTTTCGTCTGTGGTGCTCGGGCCGATGACCGCCCAGTACCTGGGCGACATGGGTGCCGACGTCATCAAGATCGAGTCGCCGGAAGGCGACATCACCCGCTCGATCGGCCCGCGCCGCTCCGAAGGCATGGGCGCGCTGTTCCTGGCCAACAATCGCAACAAGCGCAGCGTGGTGCTCGACCTGAAGCAGGAGGGCTCCGGCGAGGTGCTGCGGCGCATGGCGGCGGGCAGCGACGTTCTCGTCCATTCCATCCGCGCCGGGGCAGCCGCCAAGCTCGGCATTGCCTACGAGGCGATCGCGGAGGCCAATCCGCGCATGATCTACTGCCACCTCCAGGGCTTCGGGCAGGCCGGCCCGTATGCCGGCAAGGCGGCCTATGACGATATCGTGCAGGCGCTGTCGGGGCTCGCGATGTTGCAGAAGATCGCCGCCGGCGAGCCGCGCTACGTGCCCTCCATCATCTGCGACAAGATCACCGCGGTGCATGCGGCCTATGCGATCGCGCTGGCGCTCTTTCACCGCGAGCGCACCGGTGCGGGCCAGAAGGTCGAGGTGCCGATGCTGGAGACGATCGTCGCCTTCAACTCGGCCGAGCATCTCGGCGGCTACATCTTCGACCCGCCTGTCGGGCAGATGGGCTACGAGCCGATCCGGCAGGGGATGCGGCGTCCTTTTCCGACCGCCGACGGCTACATCTGCTTCCTGCCCTACAACGACGCCAACTGGCGCCAATTCCTCACGCTCATCGACCGGCCCGACCTGATGGCGGATCCGCGCTTCAGCACCCAGGCCGGAAGGCAGGCCAATCTCGGCACCATCTGGGCCGAGGTGGGCCGTATCCTGAAGACGCGCTCGACCGGGGAGTGGTTGGAACTGCTCGGCGGCAGCGACATCCCTCACGCGGTCGTCAACGAACTGGAGGACCTGCTCGACGATCCGCATCTCGTCGCCACCGGCTTCTGGGAGATGCACCGGCACCCGAGCGAGGGCGGCATGCGCCTCCCCGCGAGCCCGCTCGCCTTCTCGGAAAGCCCGCCCTCGATCAGGCGGCTGCCGCCCCGGCTGGGCGAGCACACGGCCGAGGTGCTCGCCGAATTCGGCATCGAGCCTCGTCGAGCGCCCTGACGCCGCAGGCCCGAACGGCGTGACGAAGTGCGTTGATTACCGCCGGATATCGTTATATACCAGTCAGTATCTCCGGCCGATGCGTATTCTATACTAATCGGTATTTTCGGCCGATGCGTACTTGCGGGTCGCGGTCAATGCCGCGCGCGACAGGGAGGATCTTATGTCCGTGCACATGAAAACCATACTCAAGACGCTCGGCGTAGCCGCGCTCGCCAATCTCTCGATCGGCCTGGCGACAGCCGGTGCGGCAGCCGAGACGGTGCTGACCTATTCGACCTGGCTTCCGCCGGGCTACGTGCTGAACGAGCCGGTGCTCAAGCCCTGGTCGGCGGAGGTCGAGAAGGTGACGGAAGGCCGCGTCAGGGTCGAATGGCTGCCCAAGGCGGTCGGCTCGGCTGCGGCGCAGTTCGACGTGGTGCACGACGGCCTGGCCGATGTGAGCATCATCCTGCCCGGCTACACCCCCGGCCGGTTCCCGATCATGGAGATCGGCGAACTGCCGCTGCTGGAGAACGATCCGGCCGTGTTGTCGCCCTCCTTCTACCGGGTCTACGACCAGTATCTGAAGCAGCTCAAGCCGTTCGAGGGAACGCATGTGCTGTCGATCTGGGCCAGCACGCCAACCCACATCGTCAACGACAGCGCCATCATCACCGATGTGGCGCAGCTCAAGGGCATGAAGATGCGGGCGCCCAGCGCCACCGCCGTCGCCATCATGAACCAGCTCGGCATCGTGCCGATCCAGAAGCCGGTCTCGGAGATGTACGAACTCGCCTCGACCGGCGTCGTCGACGGCACCTTCTTCCCGTTCAACCCGATCCTCGACTGGAAGGTCCAGGACATCTTCAAATACGTCACCGTGGTTGATGGCGGCCTCGGCCAGTCCGTGCTCGCCCTCCTCGTGAACGAGCGGAAGTGGAACGCGATCTCGGAAGAGGACCGCGCCGCGATCATGGAGATCTCCGGCGAGAAACTCTCGCTTGCGGCCGGCAAAGTGTATGCCAAGGGCGAGGAGACGTCGCGCAAGGCGCTCGAGGAGGGCGGCGTGACGATCAAGGACGCCAGCGCCGAGCTGATGACGCAGATCGAGAAGGCGCTCGAACCGATCGACCAGGCCTGGATCAAAAAGGCCGAAGAGGAAGGGCTCGCCAATGCCGGCGAGGTGCTGAAAGCCTTCCGCGCCGAGCTCGACAAGGGCGCCGGCGCCAACTGACCCCACCCAGGCACGGGCTTTCCGGCGGCGAGGCTGCTGCCGGAAAGCCATTGTTTCCTTCCCCGAGCCTGCGATCAGGAGGCGGCGACTCATGCTCACCCGCATTGAAACCATCACCACCTTCGCCGCGAGCGTGCTCGTCCTTCTGCTCGCCTTCCTGACGCTCGGCGACGTGATCGGGCGCAACCTGCTCGGCAGTCCGTTGCCTGGTGCGACGGAGCTGACCGAGCTGTCGCTGGTCGGCATCACCTTCCTGCTCTATCCGCAGCTCGCCTATCGCCAGCGCCATGTCGTGATCGACCTGTTCGACAACGTCACGCCACCCTTGATGAAGCGGGTCCAGCAATTCATCGCGGCGGCGCTCGGGGCGGGCACTTTCGCCGTGCTGGCGTGGCGGCTCGCCGTGCAGGGATCGCGGGTGGCGAGCTACGGCGACGTCACCCCGTTCCTCCAGCTTCCGCTCTCGCCGGCCTACTATTTCATGGCGGCGCTCTCCGCGGTCACCGCCATCGCTTTCCTGCTCACGATCTTCAGGGTTCCGGGCGACGACAACCACGGCGCGGCGCGCCATTCGGGTCTCGAATAATGCTTGCAGCTTCCATCGGATTTCTGTGCGCCTTCGCGCTGATCTTCCTGCGCGTGCCCGTGGCGATCGCGCTCGCGGTGGTGGGCGCGATCGGCTTTGCCATCGTCAATGGCGCCACGCCGGCCATGAGCATGCTGGCGCTGATCACCAGCGGCTCGACCATGTCCTATTATCTGTCGGTCATTCCGCTCTTCATCCTGATGGGCAATCTGGTCGCCGGAGCCGGCATCTCGGCGGATCTGTATCGCGCCGGGCAGGCCTTTCTCGGCCACTGGCGCGGCGGGCTGGCGATGGCGACGATCGTCTCGTGCGGCGGCTTCGCGGCCGTCTGCGGCTCGAGCGTCGCCACCGCGGTGACCATGGGCAAGGTGTCGATTCCTTCGATGCGCAGCTACGGCTACTCGAACGGGCTCAGCGCCGCGACCGTGGCGGCCGGCGGCACGCTCGGCATCCTTATTCCGCCCAGCATCATCATGGTGGTCTACGGCGTTTCCACCGAGACCCATATCGGGCAGCTTTTCGCCGCCGGCCTGCTGCCGGGGTTCCTCGGCGTCGTCGGCTATGCGCTGGCCGTGCGCTGGACCGTGTTCCGCAAGCCGGAATCGGCCCCGCCGGCCGAACGCGCGACGACGCGCGAGCGCCTCGAGGCGTTGCGCCGCATATGGACCGTGGCTGCGCTCTTCGTGCTGGTGCTGGGCGGCATCTATACGGGGCTTTTCACCGCGACGGAGGCCGGCGGCATCGGCTCGGTCGGCGCGCTCGCCTTCGCCATCGCCCGCCGGGTCAGCCTGCGCGAGTTCTACGAGATCCTCAAGGATACGGTCCAGACCACCGCCATCCTTTTCGCGCTGATCATCGGGGCAACCATCTTCGGCGAATTCATCAACCTCACCGGCTCGCACCGCGCCATTCTCGAACTCGTGGGCAATTCGGAGCTGTCGCCCTATACGGTGATCCTGATCATCACGGTCATCTACGTCCTGCTCGGCTGCGTGCTCGACAGCCTGGCCATGATGCTGCTCACCCTGCCGATGTTCTTCCCCATCGTGGTCGGGCTCGGCTTCGACCCGGTCTGGTTCGGCATCTTCGTCGTCATGCTGGTCGAGCTCGGCCTGATCACGCCGCCGATCGGCATGAACCTCTTCATCCTGCGCTCGATCGCGCCGGAGGTGCCCCTGGCGACGATCATCCGCGGCATTATGCCCTTCATCGTCTCCGACGTTGCCCGGATTCTCCTGATCATCGCCTTCCCGTCGATCGTGCTGATCTTGCCCCGATTGTTTTTCGGGTAGGGCGAGCGCGTCGGCACACGGCGTCGCGCCCCTGGCGGCCACATCGCATGGGTCGTCCGCAGTGAGCGCGGTCGCAGCCGGATAGCCGCGACCGCTCAGGACCCCAGCCACCGAAGCTGACGAGCCTGAAAGCATTGCATTGGTCCGACAATTGGTCTACTAATCGGTATGCATATATGCTAGTTGGTTCCGGCACGCGGTTGGGCCGCAAAGCGTGCGCAAGCGATAAGCGCCGCAAAGGCGCGCCGATCCCAAGGAGGAGCGACATGGGTGGTTCCAGGACCAGCAGCGGAGATCGGGCCTGCGACTTCGACGTGATCGTAGTCGGTGCGGGGTTTGCCGGTCTCTACATGATCCACAAGCTTCGCCAGATGGGAATGAGCGTCCGCGCATATGAGGCGGCGGACGATGTTGGCGGCGTCTGGTACTGGAACCGCTACCCCGGCGCGCGCTGCGATGTCGAGAGCATGCAATATTCCTACGGCTTCTCGGAAGAGTTGCAGCAGGAGTGGAACTGGACCGAGCGCTTCGCGCAGCAGCCGGAAATCCTCGCTTATATCCAGCACGTCGCCGACCGCTTCGAGCTTCGCTCGGCCATCCAGTTCAAGACCCGTGTCGAGGCGGCGAGTTTCGACGAGCCGACAGCCTCCTGGACGGTGACGACCGACCGCGGCGATCGCGTCACCGCACCGTTCCTGGTCATGGCCAGCGGCTCGCTGTCGACCGCCCGCCTGCCGGACATCTGCGGCATCGAGGATTTCGGTGGCCGCTTCTATCACACCGGCCAGTGGCCAGCCCACAAGATCGATTTCAGCGGGCGGCGCGTCGGCGTCGTCGGCACCGGTTCATCGGGCGTGCAGGCGATCCCGATGATCGCCCGCGAGGCGGAGCACGTCTACGTGTTCCAGCGCACGCCCAATTTCGTGATTCCTGCACGCAACCGCCCGCTCGATGACGAAGGACAGCGGAAGTGGAAGGATCGTTATCCCGAACACCGGGCACGGGCGAAGCAGGTCGGCACCTTCTACGAATTCAGCGACCGCTCCGCGATGGACGTGTCGGAGGACGAACGCCGCGCCGAATACGATCGGCGCTGGGCCGAGGGCGGCGTGAATTTCGTGCATTCCTTCAAGGACATCTACCTTAACGAGGAATCAAACAAGACTGCGGCGGACTATGTACGCGAACGCATCCGGTCGATCGTGAATGACCCGGAAGTGGCGGAAAAGCTCTGCCCCAAGGATCACCCGCTGGGGACAAAGCGCATCTGTGTCGGCAGCGACTATTACGAGACCTACAACCGCGACAACGTCACCCTGATCGACCTGCGGTCGGAGCCGATCGATCGGATCCTTTCCGGCGGAGTCCGCACCGCGGCGGCGGTATACGCGATCGATACTCTGGTTTTCGCCACCGGCTACGATGCGCTGACCGGCGCGCTGACGGCGATCGATATTCGCGGCCGCGACGGCGTTGCGCTCAAGGACAAGTGGGAACACGGGCCCCAGAACTATCTGGGCCTGATGACGGCCGGATTCCCTAACATGTTCATCATCACCGGACCCGGCAGCCCGTCGGTGCTGGTCAACATGATCGTCGGCATCGAGCAGCATGTCGAATGGATCGCCGACTGCATCCAGCACCTCCGGGCGAGCGGCTTCGACACGATCGAAGCGGCCCGCACGGCGGAGCAGGACTGGGTTCGCCATGTCAACGAGGAAGCGGACAAGACTCTCTTCCCGCGCGCCAACTCCTGGTACATCGGCGCCAATGTTCCGGGCAAGCCGCGCGTCTTCCTGCCCTATACCGCCGGCATCGGCCGCTATCGGAAGACATGTGAAGATGTGGCCGCCGCCGGCTACCGAGGCTTCGTGCTCGGGACGGCTCCAGCGAAGCAGGGGCGAGGTGACCACCAGGACCGGCGGCAGGCGGTCGCGTGACCATGGAAAGGCAAGAAGCAATGCCGCTCGATCCCGTCATCCGGGCGATGCTCGACAAGGCGGCCGCGTTGCCGCCGATGCATGCGCAGACGGTCGAGGCAGTTCGCGGCGGCGATCTGGCGCGTTACGCTCTCGTGCAGCGACCCGAGGTCGGCCATGTCGAGGACCGGACGGTGCCCGGTCCCCGCGGCGACATGAAGATCCGCATCTATCGGCCCGACCTGCGGGATGGGCGGCCGGTGGTGCTCTATTTCCACGGTGGCGGCTTCGTCATCTGCAGCATCGACACGCATGACGGCATATGCCGCCAGATTTGCCGCCGGGCCCAAGCTATTGTCGTCTCGGTGGACTATGCGTTGGCGCCGGAGCACAAGTTCCCGGCGGGTACCGACGATTGCCTCGCTGCCGCCCGCTGGGTGGCCGAGCACGCAGCTGAATTCGGCGGCGACCCTACGCGGCTGGCGTTGGCCGGGGATAGTTCAGGCGGCAACATGGCCGCCGTCACCGCGATCCGCATACGCGACGAAGGCGGACCGGATGTCGCAGCGCAGCTTCTGATCTACCCGGTCACGGACCACTATTCGGCGGGGTCGGCCTCGTATGTCGAACGCGGCACCGGCTGCGGTCTGACCAGCGAGACCATGAAATGGTTCTGGGGACATTATCTCAACGACCAATCGGAGGGCGCGCATCCGTATGTCTCGCCCAATCGGTCGCAGAACCTGAAAAGCCTGCCGCCGGCTTACATCGTGACCGCCGAATACGATCCGCTGCGCGACGAGGGCGAGGACTATGCACGCCGCCTGCGTGATGCCGGCGTGGACGCCACGCATATCCACTATGGCGACGTGCATCATGGCTTCATGCCATGGGTCGGCATTATCGGCCGTTCCGAGGAAGCGCTGGATGCCGCCTGCGGCTGGCTGCGCGATCGGCTGAACATCGACTGAGGTGCTGTCGGCCCGGCGTTCGGAGTCCGCCATGCGAGGGAGAACAACGTTGGCAGAGAAACACTTCGCCGTCATCGGCGCCGGAGCAGGCGGTCTGTGCGCTGCCAAGAACTTGCTGGCGCGGGGCGTTGATGCGACGATCTTCGAGATCGGCAGCAGGATCGGCGGCCTATGGGCCTACGAGAACGACAGCGGCCGCAGCCCGGCCTATCGATCGTTGCATATCAATTCGGAAGCCAAGGTTAGCTCCTTCATCGATTTTCCGTTTCCCGAGGACACGCCGCTCTATCCCGACACGAGCCAGATGGAGCGCTACTTTCGGGAGTACGCAGACCATTTCGATCTGACCCGGCGCATAAAATTCCACAGCGAGGTGGTGAAGATCGAGCCTGAAGGCGCACGGTACCGGATCGTGCTCAAGAACGGCCAGTCGCAGGTCTTCGACGGGGTGGTCGTGGCTAGCGGACATCAATCCATCCCGCGCCATCCGCCCCAGATCGAAGGCTTTACCGGCGAGTATCTGCATTCAAATGCCTATCGCGTCCCGGAGCCGTTTGCCGGAAAGAGGGTGATGGTGATCGGACCCGGCAACAGCGGCGTCGACATCGCGGCCGACATTTGCACAGTGACGGAGCAGACGATCCTTTGCGCCCGCTCGCCGGTGCTGGTCATGCCGCGGCTGATGTTCGGCGTGCCGCAGTCGCGCATCCTGACGAAGTTCGAGAAGCCGTGGCTGCCCTGGCGCGTGCGCGTATGGCTCAGGACCATGCTGACGCGGATCTTCCACGGCCGCATGGAGCAATGGGGCTTCCGTACGCCGAATACGCGCACACATCCCATCAGCCATCCGACGCTGATCTCCCACATCGCCTGGGAACGCATCAAGGTGAAGCCGGGCATTGAGCGCATCGACGGCAAGGTGGTGCATTTTGTCGACGGCACTAGCGCGGAGGTCGACAGCATCATCGCGGCGACTGGCTACGAAACCGATCTGCCGTTCCTGCCCGAAGGCACGTCACCGGTCTCGGGGACGCGGCTGGACCTTTACAACCGCGTCGTCCATCCCGGGCTGCCGAACGTCTTCTTCATCGGCTATTTCGACGTCACTGGCGGCGCCAACATCCGCATGATGGACGATCAGGCCGAGTATATCGCCGCGGCGGCGAGCGGCGCCCTCAAGCTGCCGACCAAGGCGGAGATGGAAAAGGCCATCGCCGACGACCATGCTTGGCAGGCGAAGCAGTTTCCGGATTCGCCGCGCTACGGGCTGGAACTCGATCCGCGCCGCTACCGAAAGGCGCTGGCGCGCGACTATGCGAAGAGCGGCATCAAACGCTCCCCACCGGTTCCCGCCCTGGTGCGACCGCAGCGGCAGGTTAGCTGGGCGGCGGAGAAAAGGGATCAGGCATGGCAGGCGTGACGCGCCGCACGGCGATCATCACGGGGGCCGGCGCCGGAATTGGCAGGGCGATTGCGCAGACGCTGTCGCGGGCCGGCTACGATATCGGGATCTTCGATCTTGACCGGTCCGGTGCCGAGGAAACCGCAGCGCTCGTGAGGAGGGAAGGCCGCCTTGTAGAGGCTGCTTACGGCAATGTCGCGTCACGCCAGGAGGTAGAGGCCGGAGCCGCGCAATTGATAGAGGCGCTCGGCCATGTCGATCTGCTGGTCAACAATGCCGGCATTCTGCGCACGTCGCGCTTCCTCGAGACGAGCGAAGAGGAATGGCGCAAGGTGTTTTCGGTCAACCTCGATGGTGCGTTCAATTTTTGCCAGACAGTGCTGCCGCATATGGTGAAGCGACAGTCGGGCGTGGTGGTCAACATGGCCTCGTGGACAGGGAAGAAGGGCGTCCCGAACCATGCCGCCTACAGCGCCAGCAAGTTCGCCATCATTGGATTGACGCAGGTGCTGGCGGGCGAGATGGCAGAACACGGGATCCGGGTGAACGCCGTCTGCCCGGGCATCATCGTCGATACGAGGATGCGCGAAGAGGCGGAGGCGCTGAATCGCGCGCAGGGTCTCCCTGATGTGGAGACGCGAGTGAAGACGATTCCGCTGCGCCGCGCAGGCCAGCCAGACGACATCGCGGGCGTCGTCGCCTTCTTGGCTTCCGACGCTGCGGCCTACATGACCGGCCAAGCGATCAACGTTACCGGCGGCCTGTGGATGAACTGAAGCGTGATCAGTCCGGCTGGGTCGCGAAAGCCGAATAGGCGGAGTATGCGAGCCAGCCGCAGTCGATCGGCAGTAGCACCCCGGTAATTGAGCGCGCCGCGTCCGAACACAGGAAGAAGATGCCGTCCGCCACCTCTTCCGGCTCGACGAAGCGGCGCAGCGCGGAACGCTCCACGACCAGCTCCGGATCGCGCTGGCCCTTTGTGATCAGCGAGGCCATCAGGGGCGTCATCGTATAGCCCGGGGCGACAGCGTTGACGCGCACGCCCCTGGGGCCGAGTTCGGCAGCCATGATCTCGGTCAGCATCTTCAGCCCTGCCTTGGACGTGGCGTAGGCGGGCTGGGCCGAAGCGCGGACCGAGCTGATCGAGCAGAGATTGACGATCGCGCCGCCACCCTCATCCGCCATGAGAGACCCGATGGCTCTGCCCATCAGGACTGCGCCGCGCAGGTTGACGGCCATGATGGCGTCGTAGGCCTGCATCGTCATGTCCGTCAGCCGGACTGCGCCCTGCAGGATGCCCGCTGAATTGATCAATGCGTCCAACGGACCGGCCTCGCGGCTCAGCGCCGCCGCGAAGGCGCTCACATCTTCCTCGGAGGAAACGTCGAGGCGGCGGAACTCGCAGGCACGGCCTTCGTCCGCCAACTGGCGCTCCAGCGCCTCGCCTCCCGGGACGTTCACGTCGGCTATGAGGGTGCGCCAGCCTTCAGCGGCGAACTTGCGAACGCAGGCGGCACCTATGCCGCTGGCACCGCCGGTTACGACTGCAAGTTTCTGTCTTGTCACGGGCAGCCTTTGGTGCGGGACGAGTTCATCAGGCCAACTGGAAGCCCCTATAGCCCTCGGCAGCTACGGTTTCGCAGATCTGGCTGTATTTTCCGAAGCCGCCGACATAGGGCAGGAACACGCGTGGCTTGCCGGGAATGTTGGCGCCCATGTACCAGGAGTTGGTCCCGGTGAAGAGCGTCTTGCTCGCCACCTCGCCGACCTCCCGCACCCATGCGTCCTCGGCTTCTTCGGTGGGCTCGATCCGTTCTGCGCCTCCGGCCCGCATATGATCGATGCAGCGCGCCACCCAGTCGACATGCTGCTCGATTGAGACGACGACGTTTGTGAGGATCGACGGGCTGCCCGGTCCGGTTATGACGAAGAGATTGGGGAAGCCGGCCATCATCAGCCCGAGATAGCTGCGCGGGCCCCCGTGCCATTTGTCGGCGAGCTTCAGGCCGTCCCTGCCGCGGATGTCGATCTTCAGCAGGGCGCCGGTCACCGCGTCGTATCCGGTCGCGAAGACGATGGCGTCGAGATCGTAATGGGCTGCCGCCGTGCGGATACCGGTTTCGGTGATCTCCTCGATGGGCGCCTGGCGCAGATCGACCAGCGTGACGTTCTCCCGGTTGAACGTCTTATAGTAATCGGTGTCGACGCAGATGCGCTTGGTGCCGATCGCGTGGTCGGTCGGCGTCAGCATCTCGGCTACCTTTGGATCCTTTACGATCTCGCGAATCTTCTCGCGTACGAATTCCGCCGCCAAGTCATTGGCCGACCTGTCGAAGAAAATGTCGTTGAAGCAGTGCGTGAAGTTGGCGCCGCCGGTCGCCCAGCGTCGCTCGTACTCGCGCCGGCGTTCGTCTTCGTCCACTTCGAAAGTGCCCCGCTGTGCATATTCGTAGAGAATGCCGGAGCGCGAGTTGCGGGCAGCGCGGCGATGCTCCTCGTAGTTTTCCTTCCATTCGTTCTGACGCTCGACCGGCAAGGGAGCATTCCAGGCGGGAATGGAGAAGTTTGGGGTGCGCTGGAGGACGAAGAGGTGGTCCGCTTCCGCGGCGATCATGGGAATTGCCTGGATGCCGGATGAGCCCGTGCCGATCACGGCAACCCGCTTGCCCCTGAAGGAGACCGGCTGCTTCGGCCAGCGCCCGGTATGAAACCATTGCCCGCCAAACCGGTCGAGCCCCTTGATATCGGGCACGCGCGCCGCCGAAAGGCAGCCGGTCGCCATGATGCAGAAGCGAGCCTCGAAAACGTCGCCACGGTCGGTCTCAACACGCCAGAGGTTCGCCTGCTCGTCATAGATGGCGGCGGTGACGGTGGTCTCGAGGCTTATGTCCCTGCGCATGTCGAAGCGGTCTGCGACATGGTCCAGATAGCGCTGGATCTCGGGTTGCGAGGCGTAGCGCTCGGTCCATTCCCATTCCTGCTGCAGTTCCTCCGAGAAGGAGAAGGAATATTGCAGGCTTTCCACATCGCAGCGCGCGCCGGGATAGCAGTTCCAGAACCAGGTACCGCCAACACCGGCACCGGTCTCAAACACCCGCACGGAAAGGCCGAGGCCGCGCAGCCT
Source organism: Propylenella binzhouense (assembly GCF_009866965.1). Classification (GTDB taxonomy): domain Bacteria; phylum Pseudomonadota; class Alphaproteobacteria; order Rhizobiales; family Afifellaceae; genus Propylenella; species Propylenella binzhouense. Next base: position 72,672 of record NZ_SPKJ01000007.1, read on the forward strand.
GTAAAGCAGGCAGAGGCCGGCAAAACCCGCGCCGACCACAATGGCATCGACATGTCGTACCGGCGGCTTGCCGCTTCCAGACATCCTCTCCTCCCGCGTTGGAACGTGGCGCATTCGATACGCGCAACGAACCGATTAGCATGTTTCCATATCAGCCAGTCAAGCGGAGTACCGATGGGTATGTCCGTCTTTTGACGCGGAAGGGATGACGAACGGCGTTCGACGGCCTGGCGTCCGATGATTCGGCAGGGCCCGAACGCCAGTCGCAAGGCAGGCGGGCCGCAGCTCTTGCGGCCATGCCGGCAGAGAACCCTCATCCGCGCTTCTTCAACTCGTCGAGCAGCACTGGAACGCCCATGATGCAGGTGTGCATGCCGAGCGCGGAGACGAGTTGATAGACCTCCATGATCTCGTCCTTGGTCGCGCCGCGGTTCAGGGCGTTCTGGATGTCGATGCGCAGACCGGGCTCGTAGAGGGTGGTTGTGGACGCGTCGATGGCAATGTGGATGAGCTCCTTCACCTTCGGCTCGAGCCGTCCTGTCTTCCAAGGTACTGTCGCGAGCGCGACATAGGCCGCGAAGAAATCGGGATCGGACTTGAGCAGCCCGTCCCAGTGCTCGTGCCAATAGCCGCGATGCCTCATATATTCGGCCTTCAGCGCAAGGCGGCGTTCATCCATCGGCGCCTCGAACTCGGCTGAGCGGCCCGCCTTCCGGAATTCGTCGACCAGCACCGGCATTCCCATGGTGAAGGTGTGCATGCCGAGCACGGAAGCGAGCTGATACACTTCCATGATTTCTTCGAGCGTAGCGCCATACGTCATCGCATTCCGCAGATGAACGCGCAGTCCCGGCTCATAAAGATGCGTGGTCGCAATATCGATCGCGATATAAACAAGTTCCTTGATTTTCGGCTCGAGCGTGCCCGTCTTCCACGGAACTGACGAGAAATTCAGATAAGCCCTGAAAAAGTCCGGACTAAGCGTCAGCATGCCATCCCAGAACTCGTTCCAGTAGCCGCGATTGGCAACGAAGTCCCGCTTCAGCTCAAGCTGCTCAGCAGAAAGCTCCGGCTCCGAAGGCTGCATCGACTATTCCTTTCCGATCGAGGGGCGCGCCATGGCTGCGGCGACCGATGAGCATCGAAGCATATTTAAACGTCAATATCGGTACTGACCAGTAGCGTGGCGGGCTCGCCGGCGCGACGACCCCGTTGACAGGAAGCCTACTCACTGGTATTTAAATTATGCTGTTGGTAATACCCCATACGGAAGGGTCCCAACGAGGAACAGCGGGCTTGCCCCCTCCGCCAGGGCGGGGGCGCAGGGAGGAGATGTGAATGGCAAGGTGTGCTGACGGGACTCATGCTGCGCGGCGTTTTCTCGCCGTTGCCGGCGCGGCGCTTTCACTCAGCCTCGGGTTTTCGTCGAGCCAGGCGCTCGCCTTCGAGAGCCCGCAGGACGGGGTCTACGAAGACCGCATCGATTGGGGCGTCACCGGCGACATGAGCGGGCCGGCCGCGGGATCGCAGCATCCCTGGGTCAAGGGGTTCCAGTCGCGTATGCATCTCGTCAACGAGAAGGGCGGGATCAACGGCCGGCAGATCAACGTGCTCGCCGAGGATACGCGCTACGACGCGCCGTCCGAACGCATCGCCTATGAGAAATTTGCCAGCCAGACGCCGGTGCTCGGGATGTCGGGCATGGGCAATTCCAGCGCGCAGACCGCTCTGGTGCCGATGATCAATCGGCTGAAGGTTCCGGTGGTCGGCACCTACACGACGGCGAAGGCCTCGGTCGAGCCCACCAACCCGCTCATCTACGGCGGCTTCTGCGGCTTCAAGCAGATGGCGCAGGTCGGCGTTGGCCACTTCGCAAACAGCCTCAAGCTCGACAAGCCGAAGGTCGCGACCGTCCACCTGGATGTCGCCTCGGGGGTCGAGTTCAACGGCTACATGGACGAGGCGGTGAAGAAGCTCGGCGGCACCAACGTCTCGATCCCTATCAAGGTGGTGGCGGCTGACGCGACGCCCCAGGTGCTCGCGCTTCTGGATGCCAAGCCGGACTTTGTCGCCATCCACGGCGTCGCGACGACCTCGCTGCTGGTGCTGAAGGCCATGCAGCAATACGGCGTCGACGTGCCGAGCTTTGCAATCACCTATTTGGGCACGCCCAGCGTCTATCAAAGCGTCGGCGAGGCGGCCGGCAAGAACTACCACTTCGTCAGCTGCTTCACGCCGGCCAGCGCCGCCAGCCCGGAAGCCGCGGCGGACCTGATCGCCCAGGCCGAGAAGGATGGCCACGGCGCGCTCCAGGACGACATCAACTTCGTCGCCGGCTGGGTCGTGGCCGGCCTCGTCGCCGAAGCCATCACCGAAGCCGGGGAGGAGCCCACCCGCGAAAAGCTCGTCGAGATACTGAACGACGGATTCGAACTGCCGGCGTCCGGCCTGTCCTCCAAGCTCGTCTACACGTCCAAAGACCATGAAGGCCTGAAGGTGCTTCAGCCCATCGGCTACGATTACGCGACCAAGAAGTTCAAGTCGTTCGGCGACTATGCGGACTTCGAGCAGTACGTGAACTGACGACACGAAACGGGGCGCGCGAGGACCGTCTATGCTGGTTCAATTTCTTCTCACCGGATTGGCTTTGGGCAGCATATACGGCCTCGTCGCGCTCGGCTTCGCCGTCATTTACAAGGCGGAGCGCGTCTTCAACTTCGCGCAGGGCATCCTGATGGTCTGCGGCGCCTATCTCGCCTATACGGCGACCACGCAGCTCGGCCTTCCTTTCCCCGTCGCCGTCATCGTCATTATTGCCGCGGCGGCGCTGCTGGGTATCGTCATCCAGTTCCTGTTCATCCGGCCCTTGAGCGGCCAGCCGCTCCTGCCGGTGATCATGATCACGATCGCGTTGTCGATCATTCTCAAGGCGCTCATCGAAATCCTCTACGGGGTGCAGCCGAAGCCGCTGGCGACCTCGCTGCCGACAGGCGTCCTGATCCTCGGTGACGTGAGGCTTTCGCAGCTCAACCTCACGGCGGCGGTCGTGTCATGGGTTTGCATGGGCGTGTTCTTCGCCTTCTTCCGCTTCACCAAAGCGGGACTGCTGATGCGCGCCACTGCCGACAGTCATGAGGCGGCAATCCTCTCGGGGGTCAATGTCAACCGGATCAATGCCGGCGCCTGGGCGATCGGCACCATCCTCGCAGTCATCGGCGGAGTGTTTCTCGGCCAGATTCAGCTTGCCTCTACCGAGCTCGAGCATATCGGCCTGCTCGCATTGCCGGCGGTCGTCATCGGCGGCCTTCAGAGCATTCCGGGCGCCATTGTCGGCGGCATTCTCGTCGGGGTGATCGAGCAGCTTGCCTCCGGCTACATCTCGCCCAAGGCGCGCGACGTGTTCATCTATATTCCGCTGCTGATCATGCTGCTCGTCCGTCCCTGGGGACTCTTCGGCAATCGCGAACTGGGGCGCGTGTGATGACCAGCGTTTCGACCTCCCGCACCGCGATGCCGATCGACGAGTTCGCTCCTTCCGCGCCCGCGAGACAAAAAGCTGCCGCACGGCCGCTGCGCTGGCTGTGGCTCGCGGTCGCCGCGGCGGTGCTCGTCTATCTGCCCTTCGTGCTCCACGATCGCGCGATCCTCGGATACCGGTTGAGTAACATCCAGCTGCTCAACGTCGGCCTGGCGCAGCTCAACCTGACGCTGATCGCCGTTCTTGGCGCGGTGTCGCTCAACTATCTCACCGGCTGTGCCGGGCTGGTCTCGATCGGCCATGCCGCGTTCTTCGCCGTCGGCGCGATGGCGGCGGCGGCGACTGGAGCGCAGCTCGGCCTGCCGTTCCTCGTGAGCCTCGTCGCCGCTCTGATCGCGGGCGCTGCCGCCGGCGTGCTCGCAGGCCTGCCGTCGCTGCGCGTACGCGGCCTCTACTTCGTGCTGTCGACCATGGCGCTCCACTTCATCGTGGTTTTCGCCTTCTCCGAATACCAGTACGCCGCCTTCGACGTTTTCGGCATCTCCTATCCGCAGCCTGCGATAGGCCCGTTCGCGCTGGACAGCGCGCTGAAATGGTACTTCTTCCTGCTGCCGATCGTCGTGCTCTGCTGCCTGGCTTGCAACTATTCGCTGAAGCATCGCGAGGGGCGGGCGCTGCTCGCGGTCCGCGACAACGAGCAGGCGGCATCCTCCAGCGGCATCGACGTGCGTGTCCTGCGTCTCAAGGCGTTCGCATTCAGCTCGGCCATCGCGTCGTTGGCCGGAGCGCTGCAGGCCTATTATCTCACCACCGTCTCTACCGAGCTCTACAGCCTGAACCTTGCGATCAGCTTCATCGCCATGATCATCATCGGCGGAATGGGCTCGATCGCCGGCGGCGTGGTGGGTGCGCTGGTCTGGCTGCTGCTGCCCTCGGTGCTCACCGGGTTTGCCGGCGAACTCGGCGCAGCGGGTGGCGGACTGGCGAAGATTTTCGTCGAACACCGGCCCCAGGTGGTCAACCTGATCTTCGGGTCGTTGGTCGCGGTGCTTCTCATCTTCGCGCCGGGCGGCATCGTGGGCGCGGCGCGGAAGCTCACCAAGCTGGTCAGGCCGGGCGCGGAGGCTTGACGATGATGGCGCTCAACGGGACGCCGGCGGCGGACACGCCGCTTCTCGAGGTCCGCACCCTCTCCGTCGCCTACGGCAGGAAGGCGGTGGCGCTCAACGCCGTCAACCTCACCGTGCCCAAGGCTGGCGTGGTTGCGCTGCTCGGCGCCAACGGGGCCGGCAAGACGACGCTGATCCGCACCGTCTCCGGGCTCATCCGGCTCCACAACGGCGCGATCACCGGTGGCGAAGTCTTGCTGGAAGGCAAGTCCATTGCCGGACTGTCGGCGGACCGTATCGTGCGACTGGGCATGGGCCAGGTCCCGGAAGGGCGGCTGGTGTTCAAGAACCTCACCGTCGAGGAGAATCTGCAGGTCGGCGGCGCCATCCTGCCGCGCGCGACCTTGGCAGAGCGGCTGGACGCGGTCTACGACCTCTTTCCTCGGCTTGCCGAGCGCAAGGACCAGGCCGCCGGGCTAATGTCGGGCGGCGAGCAGCAGATGCTGGCGCTCGGCCGCGCGCTCGCTGCCTCGCCGCGCGTCCTTTTGATTGACGAGCTGTCGCTGGGCCTCGCTCCGCTCATCGTCGGTGCGATCTACCAGCAGCTGAAGAAGATACGCGAGCATTTCGGCACCGCGCTGCTGATCGTCGAGCAGAATGCGCGCTTGGCGCTCGGCATCTGCGACTACGCCTATGTGCTGGAGCGCGGCGAGATCGTCCTGGCGGGACCGGCCGAGCTCGTGGCCGCGAGCGAGCGGATGCACGAATCCTATCTCGGCGCGCGCGCCGAGCGGCAGGCTGCGGCAGGGTGAGGATGACCATGGCAGCAACGGACAATCCGATCCTGAGGGTCGATGGCCTGCAGATGAGGTTCGGAGGGCTGACTGCGCTCGACAACGTCTCCTTCACCGCCGGGGAAGGGGAGGTCACTGCGGTGATCGGCCCGAACGGCGCCGGCAAGACGACGCTCTTCAACTGCATCACCGGCATGTATCGAGCGTCCGCCGGGAGGGTGAGCTTCGCCGGCCAGGACATCTCCGGCTTTGCGCCGCATCGGGTAGCGCGCGCCGGCATGGCGCGCACCTTTCAGAACCTCGCGCTGTTTCCCGGCCTCAATGTGCGCGACAACCTGCTGGTCGGCGCCTATCGCCACGGTGCTTCCGGTCTGATCGAGGGCGCGGTCCTGGGGCCGCGGGCGCGGCGCGAACAGGCCGCGGCCGAGGACAGGGCCGCCGAAATTCTCGAATTCCTCGGCATCCCGGAACTCGCCGAGGCGATGCCCGGTGAACTACCCTACGGCCGGCAGAAGCAGGTCGAGTTCGGCCGCGTGCTGATGCAGGACGCGCGCATGATCCTGCTCGACGAGCCGATGGCGGGCATGAGCCGGCCGGAGAAGACGCTCATGGTGGCGTTGATCCGCAACGTCCGTCACCGTTACGGCGTCAGCTTCCTGGTCGTCGAGCACGACATGCCGGTGATCATGGATATTTCCGACCACATCGTGGTGCTCGATTTCGGCCGCAAGATCGCCGATGGGCCGCCGGCGAAGGTGCAGCAGGATCCGGCGGTAATCGCCGCCTATCTGGGCTCGGAAGAGGCGGGACAGGCGGTGTTTGCCGGCGCAGCCTGAATTTCGGAATGACAGGGGGGCGGTAGTCGTGAACGAATTTGTGAGGACCGAAGCTCTCGACCGCGCGGCGCTCAAGCAGCGCTTCATCGAGGAGCGCGGCTACTGGAATTCCTATTGGGAGGGATTGCTGCAGGTCTCGCCCGGCTATTTCGAAGCGGCGCTCAACCTTTGGGGTCTGCCGCACCGGTCCGGTCCGCTCGAGCCGAAGGTGCGCGAATTCATCCTCATCGCCGTCAATGCTGCCGTCACTCATATGCACGAGCCGGCGCTGCGCCAGCATATCCGCAACGCGCTCGCCTTCGGCGCTAGCGAGGACGAGCTGGTCGAGGTGCTGCAACTGGTCAGCATCCTTGGCGTCCATGCTCTGTCCATGGGCGTCCCGGCGCTGGTCGACGAATTGAACAATCTCGACAAGGGAGATGAGATCGCGGAACTTCTGGCCGACCCGGAGCGGCAGAAGACCAAGGCCGAGTTCATGCGGCTTAGGGGCTACTGGAACGACTTCTGGAACGGGCTGCTCGCGATCGACCACGACTTCTTCAAGTCGTATCTCCAGTATTCGCTGGCCGGCCAGAAGGGGCCTCTCGACCCCAAGATCAAGGAATTCATCTACATCGCGATAGATGCGTCGGCGACCCACCTCTACGAGCCCGGCCTGCGCGTGCACTACCAGAAGGCCTTCGCCTGCGGCGCGACCAAGGAGGAGATTTTGCAGGTGCTGCAGATCACCGGCGAGATCGGCATGCAGACCTCCACGATGGGCATTCCCGTGCTGCTTGACGAATTGCGCCAGCACAAGGCGGCCCGATAGCCGCGATCTGTTCCTCCTCGGGGAAGAGGACGGCAATCGACGCATCTCCGAGCCTGCCGGCAGCGCCGCGCGCCCCTGACGGGAACGCGTCACATCGGCACCGGGGAGGGACTGGGAACTCTCGTTCGTCAGCCAGCGCTGGCAACCAGAAGGTACAGGCAAACACAAACGGTATGGGGGGTTCTCCTCTTCATACCTCCTTGGGAGGACCCGGCACGGGATGAGAGCAGTCGTCGTAAGAGAGCCTGGGCCTGCGCGGCAGGTGATGCGGGTCGAGACCCTGCCGGACCCGGTGCCGGGGCGGCTCGACGTGATCGTCCATGTCGAAGCCTGCGGCATCTGCTTCCACGACGTGGTCGCGCGGGATGGCACCTTGAAGGCCGGCGTCGAGATGCCGATCATCCCCGGCCACGAGGTTGCGGGCAGGGTCGTCGAGATCGGCGCCGAGGTTCGCGGCATTCGGGTCGGCGATCGCGTCGCGACCACGCAGCGCTATCATGTCTGCGGCGATTGCCGCTTCTGCCGCACCGCCCGCGAGCCGCTCTGCGACGAGAAGATCTTCCTTGGAGATGTCGGGCTGAACGGGGGCTACGCCGAGTTCGTCGCCGTCGAAGCCGACAATGTCGTTCCTGTGCCTGAGGGCGTGCCTGTCGAGGCGGCGGCGATCGCCTCCTGCGCGATCGGCACGATGTACCATGCGATCGTCGAGGTTGGGCAGGTCCGCCCGGGCGAGAGCGTGCTGATGACCGGCGCGGGCGGCGGTCTCGGCATGCACGGCCTGCAGGTCGCCCGCAGCGCCGGAGCCCGCGTCATCGCGGTGACGAGCTCGACGGAGAAAGCCGCCGCGATCCGCGATGCCGGCGCCCACGAGGTCGTGGTCGGCGGGCGCGGCGAGGATTTTTCCGAGGCGGTGCGCGAGCTGACCCGCGGGGAGGGCGTCGACGTGGTCATCGACAATGTCGGCAGCCCTGCCTTCGCCGCGACCCGCCGCTCGGTCGCCAAGGGCGGCCGCTGGGTGCTTGTCGGGCAGCTGGGCGGCGAATTCATCCCCTTCAACCCGGCGCAGCTTTTCCTGAAAGGCATTTCCATGCTCAGCGCCACCAGCACCACGCGCGAGGAGCTGCGCCGCTGCCTCGATCTTCTGGCACACGGCGCAGTTCGCGCCGTCCTGAGCGGATCCGTGCCGCTGGAGGAGGTCTACCGCATGCATGAGGCTTTGGAGCGCGGCGGCGTGCTCGGCCGCGCGATCGTGAGGCCAGGCTCGTGAGCATCTTCATCGAACAGTTCCTGCAGGCGCTGACGAGCGGGATCCAGCTCGGCTGTATCTATGGCCTGATGTGCGTCGGCCTCGCCTTCATCTTCGGCATCATGGGCGTCATCAACTTCGCTCAGGCCGATTTCATGATGGTGGGGATGTATCTGGTCCTGGCCATCGTCGGCAGCCTGCTCGCAAGCAGCTTCCTCGGTCCCGTCGCGCCGTTCCTTGCCGCCTTCCTGATCGCCCCGCTGATGTTCGCCATCGGCTACCTGCTGCATCGCTGGCTGATCGTGCGCACGACAGGCCTGAGGATCGCCAACCAGATCGAGGCGCATCAGGCCCAGCTCATCCTCACCCTCGGCGTTGCCCTGATCCTCCAGAACGGCGCCCTGATCCTGCTCGGCTCGGCGCCCGCCTCCATCATCAGCCCGCTGTCCTACTCGGCTTGGGAGATCCCTCTGCTGTTCGACGACTTCAGCGCCCTGTTCATCAACAAGGCCCGGACCTATGACGCCATCATCTGCGTCGCCGTCACGCTGGCGCTGTACTGGCTGATCCGCAGCACCCGCGTCGGCAAGTCGCTCAGGGCGTCGGCCGACAATCCGACGGCCGCGATCTATATGGGCATCGACGTCGACCGCGCGCACCGCATCGCGTTCGGCCTCGGCACGGCGATCGCCGGCGTCGCCGGCGGTCTGATCGTGCTGTATTATCCGGTGCAGCCGCTCGTCGGCTTCGATTTCCTCATCATCATGTATGCCGGCGTGGTGCTCGGCGGCCTGGGGAGTCTCATCGGCGCCTTCTGGGGCGGCTTCGTCATCGCGCTGGTGCAGCAGCTCGCGACGCTGGTGCTGCCGCTGCAGCTGCAGAACGCGACGGTCTTCATCGTCTTCCTGCTGGTCCTGCTGCTGCGCCCGCAAGGGTTCTTCGGCCGGCACGTGGAAAGGGCGTGACGGTGAGCGACCGGCGCAAGATCGCAAGGCCGCTGGCCTTCATCCTGATCATCGCGGCCGCCTGGTTCGCGTTGAGCTTCATTGTCGAGAACGCCTATTACGCGCTCCTGCTGACCATCATCCCGATCTGGGCCACCTTCGCCATCTCGTGGAACATCTTCAGCGGCTATAGCGGCCTGGTCTCCTTCGGCCATGCCGCCTTCTTCGGGCTCGGCGCCTACACGATAGCGCTCACCTCGCTCCATCTCGACCTGACGCCCTGGTTCGGCCTGCCGCTGGCGGCAGTGGTCGGGGCGGTGGCGGGGGCGGTGATCGGCTATCCCACCTTCCGGCTGAGCGGCCTCTACTTCGCGCTCGCCATGCTCGCCTACCCGCTGTCGTTGGTCTACGTCTTCGAATGGCTGGGCTACCAGGAGGTCATCCTGCCGATGCGGCCGGAGCACCGGCTCTGGTACATGCAGTTCGGCAGCTATCACGGCTATCTCGCCGTCGCGCTCGCCCTGCTCGTCCTCTCGGTGGTGCTGTCGCTGATCATCGAGCGCTCCCGCTTCGGCCTGTCGCTGCTGGCGATCAAGCAGAACGAACTGGCGGCCGAGGCCTCTGGCGTCGACACCTTCCGCTGCAAGATGCAGGCGCTGATCCTGAGCGGCGCCCTGGCGGCGACCGCCGGCGGCCTCTATGCCGTCGTCGTCTTCGTGCTGACGCCGGGCAGCGTCTTCGGCGTCATCATCTCGGCGCAGGCGATCATCCTTTCGCTGTTCGGCGGGGCGGGTGTCGTCTGGGGCCCGCTGATCGGAGCAGCCACGCTGCTTCCGCTCAGCGAGACGCTGCATGCCGAACTCGGCAGCGTGCTGCCGGGCATCCAAGGCCTGCTTTACGGCGTCGCCATCATCTTCGTCATCCTTCTTGCCCCGGAGGGAATCTACTGGCGGGTGAGGGACCTCCTGAGCCGCCGCAAGGGGGTCGAGCAAGCGCGGCCGGCCGAGCCGGTCGGCGCCGCGGCGCCCGCGGTGGCGAAAGACCACTCCGCGCCGCGGCCCGAGCCCGGCGATATCCTCCTGTCCGTTCGTGGGCTGTCAAAGACCTATGGCGGCTTGAAGGCGGTCGACGACGTCTCCTTCGACGTTCGCGAAGGAGAGATCCTGGGGATCATCGGGCCGAACGGCGCCGGCAAGACGACGCTCTTCAACCTGCTCAACGGCATCGTCCGCCCCAATGCCGGCGAGATACGGTTCGACGGCCGCGACGTGGCCGGCCTGAAGCCGAATCGCGCCTGCCGGCTGGGCATCGGGCGCACCTTCCAGGTGGTCCGCGCTTTTCAGCGCATGGCGGTGCTGGAGAACGTGGCTGTGGGCGCCTATGTGCACGCCGAGAACGAGGAGCAGGCCTGGAGGCTGGCCGAGCAGGCGGTATCGATGGTCGGGCTTGCCGACCGCAAGGATACGCTCGCCTCCGCGCTGACGAGCAAGGAACTGCGGCTGATGGAGCTTGCGCGCGCGCTCGCCTCGCGTCCGCGGCTGCTCCTGCTCGACGAGCCGCTGGCCGGCCTCGGCAGCGCCGAAACCGACGAGCTCATGTCCATGGTCGCCCGCCTGCCCGCGCACGGGGTGACCGTCGTCATCATCGAGCACACGATCGGTGCCATGGCGGGCCTGGCCGATCGCTTCGTCGTCCTCGACCACGGCCGGTTCCTCACGCAGGGCGCGCCGGGCGACGTGACCCGCGACCCCCGCGTGATCGAGGCCTATCTCGGGCAAAGATGGGCGGCCAAGCATGCTTGAAGTCCAGTCCCTTACCGTCGCTTATGGCGGGCTGCGCGCCCTCGCCGACGTCTCGATCGAGGTGATGCGGGGCGAGCTGGTCTGCGTCGTCGGGCCTAACGGTGCCGGCAAGTCCACGCTGTTCAAGGCTATTTCCGGAACGGTGGCGCCGCGATCAGGCAAGGTTGTGTTCGAGGGTGTCGACCTCTCGACCACGAGTGCGGCCCAGCGGGCGCATCTCGGCATCGCCCATGTCCCGGAGGGCCGCGAGGTGTTCCGCTCCATGAGCGTCATGGAGAACCTGGAAATGGGTGCCTGGGTCGAAGCCGGGCGCGAGCGCTTCGCCGAGACCCTCGATCGCGTGTTCTCGCTCTTTCCGAAGCTCGCCGAGCGGCGCCACCAGCTTGCGGGGACGCTTTCGGGGGGCGAGCAGCAGATGCTCGCCATCGGACGCGGACTGGCGTCACGGCCGAAGCTCATGATGCTCGATGAGCCCTCGATGGGCCTCGCCCCGGCCGTCGCCGACCTGATCTTCGAAAGCATCTCGCAGCTCCACAAGGAGAGCGGGCTGACGATCCTCCTCGTTGAGCAGCGCGTGGCCGAGGCCATGGAGCACAGCGATCGCGGCTATGTCCTGCAGACGGGCGAGGTGGTCTTGTCCGGCACGTTCGAGGAGCTTTCAAAAGACGACCGGATTCGTCGTGCCTATTTCGGAATGTAGCTAGGGAGGTGGAAAGATGAGAAAACTGCTTGCAGGTCTGAGTGCTCTGACCCTCACCGCGGTGTGGAGCGCCACGGGGGTGGCAACGGCCCAGGAACAGGTGACCATGGCGCTGGCCATGCCGCTGAGCGGCGCCTGGGCGCGCATCGGCGAAGTGTCCAGGGCCGCGGCCGAATGCGCCATCGCCGACATCAACGAGGCCGGCGGCATCGAGGCGCTCGGCGGGGCCAAGGTGAACCTGGTCGTGGCCGATGTCGGCGGCAGCCCGGAATCGGCCAAGAACGCGGCCGAGCGGCTTCTCTCCGCTCATCCCGACATCAGCGGCGGGGTCGGCGCCTATGTGTCGTCCTTCACGCTTCCGGTGACCGAGGTGACCGAGCGGGCCGGCATCCCGTGGCTGACGCTGTCCTATTCCGAGCGGATCACGGGCCGCGGCTACAAGCACGTCTTCATGACCTCGCCGACCTCGGTCAAGCAGGCGGAGGACGCGTTGCCGACGATCCTGGCGCTTGCCGAGCAGGCCACCGGAACGAAGCCCGACACGGTCGGCATCGTCATGGACAACACGCCCTCGCCGGTCGGCTTCACCGAGGGAATGCGCAACGGCGGGCTCAAGAAATTCGGGCTGGAGCTGGTCGTCGACCAGGTCTTCACGCCGCCGCTGTCGGTGGCCGGTCCCATCGTGCAGCAGGTCCGCTCCGCACGGCCCGATTTCCTGCTGTTCCTGCCGACCGCCACCCCGGACATCAAGCTCATCCTGGAGCAGCTCACCCAGTTCGGCCTGACGCGCGAGCGGCTGCCGCTGGTCAACAATGGCGGCCCGATGGGCACGCCCGACCTGCTGAACGTCGTGGGCAAGGATCTGCTCGAAGGAGCGATGTTCATCACCGCGAACTGGGGGCTGAAGGGCCAGGAGGACTTCACCGAGCACTGGAAGGAGTGCACCGGCCTCCCCTGGGTGACGCAGGACATCTCCACCTACGGCCATTTCTGGCTGCTCAAGGAAGCCATGGAGATGGCCAAGTCGGCCGATCCGGAGGCGGTGACGCAGGCGCTTCACGCCATGAACCTTACCGATGGACCGGCACGTTTCTTCCCGGGCGGCACGGTCTCCTTCGCCGAGAACGGGCGCAGGAACAACGCCTCGATCCTCATCGCACAGTGGCGTCACGGCGTTCCGGTGACCGTGTTCCCGGCCGAATCAGCCGTGGCCGAGCCCGTGTGGACGGGCCAATAAGGTCGGCTTCGACCCTATAGCCTGGCATATCCCAAGGCGTGGCAAATGGTGGTCGGCCACGCCTTGGACCTTGCGGGGTCCGGAAACGCCGCTCAAGTGGCCCCGCATGTCGTCAAGCTTGCGCGGACCCTGCTCGCAAGCCCTGCGCAGTCGCGATGGCCGGCTGCGCGGGGTGCGGCTTGGGGCTGGTTCCACCCGGTTCCGACCGTTCTGCTTTGGCTGATAGAGCCCGCTTCGGCGGCCGCCAGGAGATCAGCCGCTTCTGCAATATCTGTCCTCTTAAGCGTCTTTCCGTGCCGGGCTTTGGCAAGGGAGGAAGCTGTTACGGGACGTGTTTCGGCATCGCGCACCGCAGGACCCGCCTGCGGACACCCCGCGCCTACGGCTTTGCCGAGCGCTTCGACGGTGCCGTCTTCGACGAATTCTTCCGGGTGAAGATGCGCGCCACCTTCTACGAGGCGGTGGAGACCTGCGAGGCGGTGGCGGCCTTCCAGGCCGATCTCGATCTCTCGCTCGTCCACTACAACACCGAACGCCCGCACCTCGGCTGTCGAAACCAAGGCCGCCGGCCGATCGAGAGACAATCAACTCATTCGTCGCGAACGGCGGCAGGGGCACAAGACCCGTGCCGCCGCCCGCATCGTTTGGCCGGTCTTGTCAGCCGACGATCCGGTAGGCCAGGACCGGCAGGTCGTCCATCTGCAACGTTTCCGCCTTCGCCGGAACCGGGCCGCGCTCGAACAGGGCTTGGAGCGCCTGCGGTGTCGGATCGACGCCGAGAACGATCGCCTGCACGATCGGCCCCTCCTTCAGGCGGATATGGCCATAGACATAAGGCGCGATCTTCTCGAACCGCGGATGGCAGGCCGGCGATATGTTATGCGAGGCCAGCAGCAGCGTGGCGTCGCCGCTCAGTTCGACCGGCGTCACGTCCCAACTGCCGCAATGCTCGCAGCAGCCGGTCGGCGGGAAGGTGTAGCCGCCGCAGGCTTGGCAGGTGACCGCCCGAAAGACGCCCTCGGCGAGCCCTTCGTAATAGGAGCGGATGGCGCTCGGCTGTTCGGCAACGTTCGGCATGTCAAATGCTCCCGAGAACGACGACGGTGCCGATCATGGCGTAGCCGTGCGTGTGGATGACGGAGATCTCCGGTGTCTTCTTGATTTGCCGCGGTCCCGCTTGGCCGCGCATCTGCAGGACGGCCTCGTAGGTGTCGGTGCCGGCGCTGGCGCCCCAGGCATGGCCGAAGGCGTGGCGGCCGCCGTGGGTCGACATCGGCCGGTCGCCGTCAAAGCGTAGCCGACCGTCGCGCGCCGCGCTGAGCCCTGTGCCGGGTTCGAGGTAGCCGGTCGCCTCGGCGGTGCAGATGCCGGAGATGTGCGAGCAGTCGTGGGTGTGCAGATAGTCGATATCGGCAGGCTTGATGCGGGCCATGTCGAAGGCGGCATCGATGGCGCGGCGGTCGAACTCCCAATGGGTCGGGTCTTCGCCGTACCATGGCAGGTCGCTGTAACTGATGCCGAAGCCTTTGAGTTCGACGGGCTGCGACTTGCCGCCCTTGGCCAGATCGGCGCGGGTGATGACCATGGCCGACGCCCCGTCGGCGGTGGTCACCAGGCTGAGCAGCCGCGACGGCCAGGCGACGAAGGGATTGTGCTTGTCGGACCGCCAATAGTCGAACGGGTCGGAGAAGCCTTCCCTCTCGGCGCGGTCTTCGAGCCTTTCCTGGATGTTGGCCTTGGGGTTCATCGAACCGTGCAGTCGCCGCGTCTTGCACAGCTCGAACATGCCGCGATCGAAGTCCTCGATCGACATGCCGTATTTGCGGCAGTAGCCGAGCGCGACGAGACCGTTATAGGTCGAAAAGATGTCGTAGCCCTGCGGTACGCCATAGGCTTGGTTGACCGCCATGTCGGTCCACAGCCAGGTCTGCTGGTGGGAGATCGGCTCGCGCTCGTAGGGACTGAAGCCTTTCACCTTGGTGCGCGTGGTCTCCAGCCCGTAGACCAGCACGGTATCGTAGGTGCCGGCCGCGATCGACATCGCGGCGAGCGCCGCGCCGACATTGGTGGTCGAACATTGCGCCTCGAAATGGACGCCGGCCTTGAACTGGGTGCCGGTCCATTTCGACAGCTGCGAATAGGTGCCCGGCACCTGCGAACTGTGGACCATCGCATTGCCGGCGAACACCGCGTCGACGTCCTGGCCGGTCAGCCCGGCGTCGTCGAGCGCTTCCTTGACCGCGCGCGCCGTCAGCTCCTGGATCGTGGTGCCCTTGAGTTCGGGCGTCTCGAGCAGATTGCCGAAGCGCGAGCAGCCGACGCCCGATATCGCAATGCGTTCCCGTAATTTCCCTGTCATGAGACAATCCCCTTCGAGGCCTGCCGATCGCCTTCGCATCGCAAGGGCGGCGAGCCTGGCTTTCACGAAATTCGGTCCGGCATGGGCCCGAACCGCTCCGCCGGTGCGGAATGGCGTCAGCCGACCACAAAGGGGCGTGGCCATGCCTTGATAGGGATCAACGACGTCAAAGGGAGGGATACGACTGCCGATTTCCGCGGACGAACCCGCGTCGTCACGGCCGGGACGCCCGGCGGTGACGCGGTGCATTGTCGCCTGGCTCCTGTGCACGCGCACGGCGCCGGCTGCTTCCATTTCGACCTGGCCTTTCTCGGCCGGGCCGCGACCCACCTCATCAACGAGGTGAAGGGCGTCGACCGCGTCGTCTACGACGTGACCTGGAAGCCCCCGCGAGCGATCGAGTGCGGACAGTCCCGGATCATGCCAGCAACTGCGCCGGCACGCCCAGCACCGGCCCGGCCTCGGCGAGCCGCTGGTCGAGCGTATGCACCGTGGCGCCATGCTCCGAGGCGATGGCGAGGTGCAGCGCGTCGCCCGCACGCAGCCCGAGGGCATGCTGATCGGCAAACCTTGCCGCCGTCCGGAACTGGCCGCCCGTCACGGCCAGGACGGTGAAGCTCTCGGCCACCAGCTTGTTGAACATGGCGAGTGCAGCGGCGCGCTGTTCCAGGCTGATCTTTCCGGTCCGCAGCTTGATCGCCATGGCGGAAGACAGCTCGGTGACGGTCCAGTCGCTGATCAGGAGCCGCGCCGGGTCCTGCTCGGCGAGCCAGGCCTGGACGCGCGCCGTCATCGCATCGTTGGAGAGCGCCGCGACGATCAGCGACGTGTCGAGGTAGAGCATCAGGTGCGGTCGTCATCCCGCATCGACCGCACGAGATCGGCGGCGCTCTGGGACCGGGGCGGCATCCCTGCCGTCAACGATCGGAGCAGCGCGGCATCGATCGGCTTGCGGGGTCCCGCCACGGCGATGAGCCGCGCGACCGGCTTGCCGCGGCGGGTAATGTCGATCGAATCGCCCGCTTCGACCCGGTCGACCAGCTCGCTCAGATGGGCCTTGGCATCCGCCAGACTGATCGCATCCATCTCACGCTCCTGATCACGCTCGTGACCATGTAGATGGTCATATCGCGCCTCCATCTTGGAACCAGCGGCTTCATCAGGCTCGAGAAAGCTCGGCGGCCCGCCGGACGAACGCCCGGAGCCGCCTTGCCTGGTCATGGCGCGGCAGTCTCCGGAGCCGCAGCACGCATCGCCTTGCCCTGGCCGGGGCGGGGATATTCGAGCTGCATGGCGACGATATGGCTCGTGCCATCGCCGTAGCGCGCGGCGATCGCGCGGAGCGCGTCGTCGAGCGCATCGGCCGGCCGCCGGCCGGGGAAGGTCGATGCGCGGCGGTCCTCCGCCAGCTCCGCCATGTTCCGGTCCGGCAGCACGCGGACGCCGTTCGCCGTCACGGTCGCGGCGGTCGAGGCCGCGAATGTGAAGGCCGCGGACCGGTAGGTCCGCGACCATGCGTCGGCGACGAAAGCGAGCGAGACCTCGTCCATCCCGGGCGCGAGGCGGACGCCGAGCTCTTCCCGGTTCCAGAACGCCATCCTGTTGGCGAGCACGATCGTCGCGAACGGACGGGTCAGCCTGAACGCCGCGCTCGCATGCCGCGCATCCCACTCTCCGAGCCCGAGATCATGGGCGACGGATTCCGCCTTGGCCCGGCCGGCGATCGCCTCGATCAGCGTCAGCATCATCGGCATGGATGCGCTGATGCCGGTCGTCGTCGTCACGTCCCCGTCGGAGACCATCCGCCGGTCCGCAACATATGCGATGGTCGGGCTGCGCTTCAGCATCGCGCCGAGATAGTACCAGTGTGTCGTCGCGCGCCTGCCGTCGAGCAGGCCGGCGGCGGCGACGACCTTCGCGCCGGCGCAGATGCCGATGATCTTCGCGCCCTTTTCGGCCTGGCCTCTGATCCAGGCGAGCGCGGCCGGATCGTCGTCGCGGCTCATGGCGGGGACGATGACATAGTCGGCCCCTTCGGGATGCGCCGCATCGAACGCCACGATGGTCGCGTCGGACTCCACCCTCAGCGCGGGAAAGAGCTGAACCGGCCCCGGATCGGTCGCCAGCATCACGATTTCGGCCACGTCGGCACGCCGCAAGATGCCGGCTGGCACCAAATAGTCGGTCGTTTCCGTCGCATCGTTGATGCCGATGATCGCGATGAGCGGGCGCTCGCGCTTCGTCGGCCTGAGCGAAGCGAGCATCGCGCGCGCCTCCTCCGGCGGTACCGGCGGCGCTTCGGCGGCCGGTGTTGCCGCCGGCAGGGAAAAGAGCCAGCCGCCGAAGCCCGCCGGCAGGAGAGAGGCGAGGGCAAGGCCGCCCCAGATCAGATATCGCAGAGACATCGCCAGAATCTCCGGGCAGGGCATTCCGCAATGCCAAGCCGATGCAACGGTCGCTTTCGCGCGGAAGCGAGGGCGCCGCCGCGGATCTTCCGCCGGTTCGCCGGGTCGCCCGCCCGGGCCGTGCCGGTCGCGGGCTTCAGGCATGGCGCGGAAAAGGTCGTCAGGTCTGGTATTGCGGCTCGTAGTACAGGATCACGCCGCCGGTCTTCAGCGGCATGGTCCTGGTGAGCTTCAGGGCGAGCGCGCGGTCGGACGGCTTGAACAGCGGGTTTCCCCTGCCGAGCACGACAGGCGCGATGCAGATGCGCAATTCGTCGACCAGTTCGTGCCGCAGAAGGGCGGCGAGCAGGTCGGCGCTGCCGAACACGCCGATGTCCTTCCCCGGCTGCTGCTTGAGCCTTTCCACCGCGCCCGGGAGTTCACCTTCGAGGAGGCGGCTGTTGTTCCAGTCGACCTTCGCCGGCGTTCGCGACGCGACCACCTTCTCCACGCCGTTCATGAAGTCGGCGGTCGTTCCCGTCGCCTTCGACCAATAGGCGGCCATCCCCTCAAAGGTCACGCGGCCGAACAGGAGCGTGCCGAACTCCTCTGCCTGCCTGAGGCTGAAGGCTCCGAGTTCGTCGCCCCAGGCCGCCTCGTGGAAGGCCAGGTCCCACTTTTCGGCCCCCTCGAAGGAACCGTCGAGCGTCATCAAATTCCAGACCACGAGCTTTCGCATTCTTCATCCTCCTGATGGCCGGCTCGCGCAGTCGCAGTCCGGGCGAGCCGCGCCGTCGGCCTGTGTCCGCTCCGCGAAAGGCCGGAACCCTCGTCGCAACGCCGGACCGGCGGCCGGTCTGCCTCCGGCCGCGCCGTTCGACGGCTGGCCGGCCGCCCGGCGCTGTCCTTGACGGGCCGGAGCTTGGCAGCGAAAGGCCTTGGCAGAAATGACAAAGACGTGGCAATTCCTGCCAATGCACCCTGTCGCCTTCATCGTCTATCCGGGCTTCGAGCTGCTCGACACGTCGGGGCCGGCCTCGGTCTTCAACGGTGCCAACCGCGCCTTGGGCCAGCGGGGAAAGCCGGCATTCTATCAGATCGGGCTGGTGTCGGCCGAAGGCGGCGCCGTCGAAAGCAGCAGCGGCGTCGCGGTGGAGACGCAAGCGATCGCCGAATGTCGCCCCGGGGCGGTCCGGACGGTGCTGGTCGCAGGCGCCGAACGCGAGCACCTGCTGCCGGCGGTTGCGGACCCGGCGCTCAGGGCGGCGCTGCCGCAGCTGGTCCGGGAGGCCGAACGGTTCGGCGCCGTCTGCACCGGCGGCTTCCTGCTTGCTGCGCTCGGGCTGCTCGACGGCCGTCGGGTGGCGACGCACTGGGATGCCTGCAAGCCGTTTGCGGCCGCCTTTCCGAAGGTCACGGTCGATCCCGATGCGCTCTACGTGGTCGATGGACGGCTGTGGACGTCGGCCGGGGTGACCACGGGCATCGACATGGCGCTGGCGATGATCGGCCGCGATCTCGACGCGACGATCGCCGGCGAGGTCGCGAAGCGGCTGGTTCTCTATGCCAGGCGCCCCGGCTACCAGTCGCAGTTCAGCCCGCTCCTCAGGGCGCAGGTGAAGGGCGACAGCCCGTTTGCCGAGCTGATCGGGTGGATGCAGGCAAATCTCGACGCGCCGCTGGACGTGCCGTCGCTGGCCGCCCGCGCCGGGATGACCGAACGCACCTTCCATCGCAAATTCGTGGCGGCAACCGGCGAGACGCCGGCGCGGTTCGTCGAGATTGTCCGGCTCGATGCCGCGCGCATGCTTCTCTCGCGCGGGCTCTCGCTGAAGTCGATCTCGGCGCAGGTGGGCCTGTTCCCGCCCGCGCGCCTCGCGGATGCCTTCGAGCGGCGCTTCGGCGTCGCCCCGAGGCTGTTTCGCGACATGCACGCCGACCTGCAGGCGTAGGCCCCGGTCGCGCGGCCGCGCGGAACCGACCCGGCCGCGCGCCGGTTAGTCTGCGAGACGGAGGTCACCATGGCTGAGACGACGACCGATCACGCGACGATCCGCAAATGGGCGGAAAGCAAGGGCGGCAGGCCCGCCGCGGTGGAGCGCACGCACAAGGGCGGCGATGTCGGGATCATCCGCATCATGTTCCCCGACGCGCCGAATTCCGAGCACGACGCGCTGACCGAGATCTCCTGGGACGAGTTCTTCGACGAGTTCGAGGATCGCGGGCTGGCGCTGCTCTACGAGAAGGACAGCATGTTCTCCAAGATCGTCGGCCGCGACACCGCCGAGAAGCGCGCACAGGGCGACAGCAAGGCGCATCGCTGACCGCGCCTGCCGCCCGCGGTGCCGGCGGGCGGATGCGGGGCCCCAGTCACGGGCCCCAGTCACGGGCCCCAGTCACGGGGCCGGAGTCACCGGCGCCCGTCACCGGATTGTCGCAACACGGCGGCCGCGCCCGGCTATAATGTGTCACCGGGAAGGCGGATCGAATCGCGCCTGCGGCAGGGGCCGCCGCGGGCGCCGGGCGAGGGGCGGAGAGGGGCATGAACCTACATTCGACCAGCGGTCCGCTGGCGCGGAGCGCGATGGCCTATGTGCTCGCCGGCGGCCGCGGCAGCCGCCTCATGGAACTCACCGACAAGCGGGCGAAGCCGGCCGTCTATTTCGGGGGCAAGTCCCGCATCATCGATTTCGCGCTCTCCAACGCGCTCAATTCCGGCATCCGCCGCATCGGCGTCGCCACCCAGTACAAGGCGCACAGCCTGATCCGCCATCTCCAGCACGGCTGGAACTTCTTCCGGCCCGAGCGCAACGAGAGCTTCGACATCCTGCCGGCGAGCCAGCGCGTCTCCGAGGACAAATGGTATGCCGGCACGGCCGACGCCGTGTTCCAGAACATCGACATCATCGAGAGCTACGGCCCGCAGTTCATGGTCATCCTGGCGGGCGACCACATCTACAAGATGGACTTCGAGCCGATGCTCCAGCAGCATGTCGAGGAGGGGGCCGACGTGACGGTCGGCTGCCTGGAGGTGCCGCGGAGCGAGGCGAGCGGCTTCGGCGTGATGGCCGTCGATGCCTGCGACCGCATCGTCTCGTTCCTCGAGAAGCCTGCGGATCCGCCGGGAATGCCGGGCGACCCGGAGCGCTCGCTCGCCAGCATGGGCATCTACGTCTTCGAGACCAACTTCCTGATCGAGCAGCTGAAGCGCGACGCCGCCGATCCGAATTCGCAGCGCGATTTCGGGCGCGACGTCATTCCCTATCTCGTCGAGCACGGCAAGGCGGTCGCCCACCGCTTCTCGCGCTCCTGCGTCCGCTCCAGCGCGGAAAGCGAGGTCTACTGGCGCGACGTCGGCACGGTCGACGCCTATTGGGAGGCGAATGTCGACCTCACGGCCTCGCTGCCTTCGCTCGATCTCTACGACCGGAACTGGCCGATCTGGACCTATAGCGAGATCACGCCGCCGGCGAAGTTCGTGCACGACCAGCCCGGCCGGCGCGGCGCGGCGATCTGCTCCCTCGTTTCCGGCGGCTGCATCATCTCCGGGGCCGAGCTCCACCGCACGCTGCTCTTCACCGGCGTCCGGGCGCATTCCTTTGCGAAGGTGCGGCAGGCCGTCGTGCTCCCCTATGCCGATATCGGCCGGAACGTCCGGCTCACCAAGGTGGTGGTCGACCGCGGCGTGCGGATACCCGACGGCCTCGTCGTCGGCGAGGACCCGGAGGCGGATGCCGCGCGGTTCAGGCGGACGGCGCGCGGCGTGTGCCTGATCACCCAGCCGATGATCGACCGGCTGTCGGCTTAGCCGATGCAGGCGCTGTCGGTCGTCTCGGAGATCTACCCGCTGGTGAAGACCGGCGGGCTCGCCGATGTCGCCGGAGCGCTGCCGGCGGCGCTCGCCAGGGAAGGCATCTCGGTCAGCACGCTGGTGCCGGGCTATCCCGCCGTCATGCGGGCGCTCGATGCGGCCGGGACGGTGCACGCCTTCGACCATCTCTTCGGCGGTCCCGCGCGGCTCCTCGCCGGGCGCGCCGCGGGGCTCGCCCTCTTCGTGCTCGACGCGCCCCACCTGTTCGACCGTCCGGGCAATCCCTATCTCGACCGCGACGGGCGGGACTGGCCGGACAATGCACGGCGCTTCGCGGCGCTCGCCCAGGTCGGCGCGCTGCTCGGGCGCGGCCTCGCCCCGGGCTTCGACCCCGCCATCGTGCATGCGCATGACTGGCAGGCCGGGCTCGTGCCGGCGCTTCTCCATTTCGGCGGCGGCGGCTCGCCGGGCACGGTCGCGACCGTGCACAACCTCGCCTTCCAGGGCGTCTTTCCCGCGGAGATCTTTCCCGCGCTCGGCCTGCCGCCCGCGGCCTTCGCGGTCGAGGGGATCGAGTTCTTCGGGCAGGTCGGGTTCCTCAAGGCCGCCCTTCAGTTCGCGGACCGGATCACGACCGTCTCGCCCACCTATGCGCGCGAGATCCTCACGCCGGAGCACGGCATGCAGCTCGACGGCGTGCTGCGGGCGCGCGCCGACCGGCTGAGCGGGATCCTGAACGGCATCGACGGGGAGGCCTGGAACCCGGAGGCCGACCCGCATCTGCCGAAGACGTTCGACGTCAGGCGCACCATCGCGCGGCGCGTCAACAAGCGTGCGCTCCAGGAAAGGTTCGGCCTGCCCGCCGATGCCCAGGCGATGCTCTGCGCCGTGGTGAGCCGGCTTTCCTGGCAGAAGGGGCTCGACATTCTGCTCGCCGCGCTGCCGCGGCTCGCCGGGCGCAGGCTCCAGCTCGCCCTGGTCGGGACCGGCGATGCGGATCTCGAGGCGGCGTTCCGCTCCGCCGCCGAGCGCGATCCGAAGCGCGTCGGCGTCGTCATCGGCTATGACGAGGCGCTCGCCCATCTCGTGCAGGGCGGCGCGGATGCCGTCCTGGTGCCGTCGCGCTTCGAGCCGTGCGGGCTGACCCAGCTCTGCGCCATGCGCTACGGCGCGCTGCCGATCGTCGCCCGGGTGGGCGGGCTCGCCGACACGGTGGTCGATGCCAACGAGATGGCGCTCGCGATGCGTGCCGGGACCGGCTTCCAGTTCTCGCCGCCGGCACCGGGCCCGCTCGCCGAGGCCATCGAGCGCGCGCTCGCCGTCTGGGCGGATCCCGCCGCCTGGCGCCGGCTCCAGCGGAACGCGATGGGCGCTCCGGTCGGCTGGGAGCGGCCGGCGGCGCGCTATGCCGAGCTCTACCGCTCGCTCGCCTCCGAGCGGGCGCCGGAGGTCGCCGCCGCCCCCGCCGCCGAGCCGGAAGGAGCCGAACTTGAATGACGATCCGCATGCCGGCCAGCCGGTGTCGCGCGCCGGCCCCGCGCTCTCGGCCGCGCGCGGGGCGGTGATCCTCGTCCACGGCCGCGGCAGCAACCCGGCCGACATGATGGGGCTCGCCCGCTTGGTCCTTCCCGCCGAGATGGCGGCGCTCGCCCCCCGGGCGGCCGGATCGACCTGGTATCCCTATTCCTTCATGGCGCCGACCGATTCGAACGAGCCGTGGCTCGGTTCGGCGCTCGGCCGGATCGGCGCGCTCGTCGCCGAGATCGAGGCGGCCGGCCTGCCGGGCGAACGCGTCGCGATCCTCGGCTTCTCGCAGGGCGCCTGCCTCGCGCTCGAATTCGCGATCCGCAATCCAAGGCGCTACGGCGCCGTCGTCGCGCTGAGCGGCGGGCTCATCGGCCCGGAGGGAACCGTCTGGCCGGACCGCGGCTCGCTCGCCGGCACGCCCGCCTTCCTCGGCTGCAGCGACGTCGACTTCCACATTCCGCTCGAAAGGGTGGAGGCGAGCGCCGCACTTTTCCGCGCGCGCGGCGCCGAGGTCGATGCCCGCATCTATCCGGGCATGGGCCACACGGTGAACGAGGACGAGGTCGCGCGCGTGCGCGACCTCCTCTCCGCGATCGTCGCGGCCTAGCTCAGAGCGGCTTCAGGCCGGCTTCGATCTCCTTGCGCCGCGGCTCCAGGAAGGGCGGCAGGGCGAGCGTCTTGCCGAGCGTCTCCATCGGCTCGTCGGTGGCGAAGCCGGGCCCGTCGGTCGCGATCTCGAAGAGAATGCCGTTCGGCTCGCGGAAATAGAGGCTCCGGAAGTAGAACCTGTCGACCTTGCCGCTCGTCGGAATGCGGAGCTCCCGCAGGCGGTCGGCCCAGCCGTCATAGTCGGCGTCGGCGCTGCGGAACGCGACGTGATGCACGCCCCCCGCGCCAGGTCGCGCCGGCTGCAGGCCGGGCTGGACGAGCACGTGAAGCTCGGCGGCAGGCCCGCCGTCGCCCATCTCGTAGACATGCACCTCGCCGTCCGCGGTCTCGTAGCGCCGCGCCGGCCTCATCTTCAGGACGCGGGTGACGACGAGCTCGGTGGGGGCGGCGTCCGGCACGCTCATCGTGATCGGGCCGAGACCCCGGATCTGGTGCTCGGCCGGGACCGGGCTCTCCGCCCAGGGATTCGCCGTGCCGGCGCCGCCGTCGTCGACGAGGGCGAGGCGCTGCCCCTCCGGGTCCTCGAAGGAGAGCACCGCCCGGCCGTCCTCGGTCCCGATGCCGGAATGGGTCATGCCCTCGGCCGAGAGGCGGTCCGCCCACCATTCGAGGCTCTGCTCGCCGGCGACGCGAAGGCCGGTGCGGACGATGCTGTGCGTCCCGCGGCGCTCGCGCGGCGCCGGCCAGTCGAAGAAGGTGATGTCGCTCCCGGGCGTCGCTTTACCGTCCGCGTAGAAGAGATGGTAGGCCGAGACGTCGTCCTGGTTCACCGTCTTCTTCACGAGCCGCATGCCGAGCGTGTTGGTGTAGAACCTGACATTGCCCGGCGCGTCGGCCGAGACGGCGGTCAGATGGTGGATGCCTTTGAGTTCCATGGCGTCCTCGATCGGGTTCGCGTTTCTGTCCCGGTCTATGTCGCGTCCTGGCCGCGCCGGGTCGAGCCCGGGTCTGCCCGACAGTTTGTTTCATTCCCGGTGAACCATCGGTGCACCGGTCATTCCCGCTCCGCGAGATCGCGCGAGCCGAGAGACGCCGGGTAGAGTACAAGAAATGCGCCAGCGCCGCGGCCGAGAATTCGGGCGCGACAGGGGAGCGTTACCGGCGCGGCCGGATCGGCCCGGCTGGTCGGATGCATTGGGGGGAAGAATGACTGTGAAACTGGCCGCCGCTTTGGTGGCGGGACTCGCGATGGTTGCGGCGGCGCAGGCGGGCCGGGCGGATACCAGCATCGACAAGCTGCCGAAGGTCGAGAGCCTTCCGAAGGGGGTGGTGCAGGTGTCGCCCTTCGTTCCGGGCATGGGGGAGCACTGGGCCAATCCGGCCACGCTTCCGCTCGGGCCGATCTACTGCGTCATGAACGGGCGCGTGGTCTGCATGGAATACATGATCGCGCAGAAGGATTTCGCCGCGGGAAAGTCGTTCGAGAAGCTGGTTCCGTGGTTCGCCGGGACGGAGCAGCCGCCGATCGACCACATGGAATTCAACTTCGAGCCGAACGGGCATGAAGGCTTCACCGTGCCGCATTTCGACGTCCACATGTACTTCGTGTCGCCGGGCGTCCGGATGACGACGAAGGCCGCGATGAAATAGGCCTGCGGGCGCCGGCTGCCCGCCTTCGACGGAGCGCACCGGCGCGGTTGCCGCGCCGGCGGCGTCACGGGGCGGTCTGGACGAGGTTGTAGGTGTATTCGACGGTGAGGCGGGGATCCGCCTGCCGTGCCGCCTCGACCGCCGCGGCCAGGGCCGCGAGGTAGGGCTCGGCCTGCTCCGCCTCCGGCCGCATCCCCGCGAAGAGCGGCCTGGAGCTGGCGGTGACCACGATCACGTCCAGTCCGTATGGCGGGCCCACATAGAGCCCGCGCTCCGCATCCGCCCCGATCCTGATCGATGCGTTCGGCGCGTAGCGGTTCCCGGCCTGCCGGGCGGAAGGCACGATGTGGCGGACGCTCCCGTCGGCGGCGAAGTAGTCGACATAGATCGAGCTCGGGAAGCGCGGCGCCTGCAGTTCCATCGTCAGGCGGTCGCCGCCGCGGAAGCCCTTCACGCCGAAGAGCGCGGGCTCGGCGAACGCCGCGGCCGTGTAGCGCTGATAGCGCGACGGCGAGAATCCCGGCCGGGCGAGCGCGTCGAGAACACGGCAATAGGGCTCGCCGACGACGGCAACGTCCGCATCGTCCACGGTGGAGACCCCGTCGAGGGCGGCGAGGCGCGTCGCCAGGCGGCTGCGATCCGCCTCGGACCGCACGTGGCCCGACACCCTCACCGCGCCGGCATCGAAGCGGGCGTCGAGCTGCGCGCAGGGCAGCCCGGACACGGTCTCCTCGATCCGCTGCAGCGGGCCGTTGCCCTCGAATGCCGGCGGCGCCAGCGGAACCATCGCCAGTCTGGCGGCATCCGCTTCGGGCACTGCCTCCGGGGCTTCGGATCGCGCGGGGACCGCGCCCGACGTCGTCCGCACCGGCGCGAGCGGGGCGCTCGGGACCGGCTGCGCCGTGGAAAGGGCCGCAACGCGCTCGACCGCCGCCGTCTCCGGGATCGCGGAGAGCGCCTCGGGAGCGGCGGGAATGGCTGCCGCGGCTGCGGCTACGCCCGTGGCGGAAGGCGCGGCCGGGACGAGGGCGGACGTTGTCTCCGCGGAGCGGGCGAGGACCTCGGTTCGGCCGTCCGCCGGCAAGGACGCGATGGCCGCAAGCGTGTGCTTCGAGGCTGGCAAAGGAGGCTTCGCCGCAGCGGCTTCGATCGGCGCGGGTTCCGAAGCGGCCGGCGGCTCGACCGGGGCGGCCGGCGGCGCCGCTGCGCGCATGGACGTCTCGGCTGGAACCGGCGCCGGGGCGTCGCGGACCGTTTCCGCCAAGCCGGTGCCCGCCGGTGCCGGGATGGATTGAACGGGAGCCGCTTGGGCCTTCAGGACGATGGCGTCGGCCACCGTCGGCATGCTTTCCGGTGCGGCGGGAGAGGACAGGGCGACTGTCTCGGCCGCGACGGCCTCCGGAACGGGCGCGGCGGGCGGGGAGATGCTCGCGGCCGCCGCGATCGCCGTCCGGGGAGAAGCTTCCGTCGCCGTGGTCCCGGTCGGCGGGGCGATCGGGGCCGGGGCCGCGACGGGCAATGGTGCCGCGGCGGGCAATGGTGCCGCGGCAGGCGGGCCTGCTTCGCGGATTGCCCGGATCTCGGTTGCCCCCGCAATCGGCATCGCCGGCTCCGTCGCGAGGTTCGACGCGAGCGGGGCGAACGCAGCCGGCGCGACCGGCGCAAGCGCGGCGGCAGGCGGTGCGGCAGGCACGCTCGCCTCGGCCCCGGGCGGCGAACCGTCGGCGGCGGCGAGGTCGAAGGGAGCGGCGGGCGCTTCGACGGCGACGGCTTCCGGCTCCAGCGCGGCC
>NZ_SPKJ01000070.1 GCF_009866965.1 Propylenella binzhouense
GGCGCCGCCGCCACCGAAGGATCCGCCGCCGCCCGACCAGCCGCCGCCCCCGGAGCCCCAGCCGCCGCGCCCGCCGCCCCAGCCGCCGATGATCGGCGGGACGATCATGCCGCGGCGGCCGCCGCGCCGGCCCATGCGGTTGGCGACGACGATCCAGAACACGATCATCGCGATGACGAAGATCGTGGTGACGACGTCGCCGGCCTCCGGCTTGTCCGCCGATTGCTGGGCCTCCACCGCACGCTGCTTGTAGGCTTCGGCGTCGCCGCCGAGCACCGCGAGGATGTCCTCCACGCCGCGCCGGATGCCGCCGGCGAAATCGCCGGCGCGGAAGCGCGGCAGGATGCTGCCCTCGATGATGAGACGGCTCACCGCGTCCGTGAGATCGCCCTCGAGCCCGTAGCCGACCTCGATGCGGACCGCGCGCTCGTTGGGCGCGACGAGCAGGATGACGCCGTTGTCCCGGCCCTTCTGGCCGATCCCCCATTTCCGGCCGAGCGCGACGCCGTAATCCTCGATCGGATATCCCTCGAGCGAGGGGACGGTGGCGACGACCACCTGGTCGCCCGACTTCGCCTCCTGCGCCGCGAGAAGCTGGTCGAGCGCGGCCTCGTCGTCGGGCGAGAGCAGCCCGGCGGCGTCGACCACCCGGCCCGAGAGCGCCGGGAAGGTCTGCGCCGAGGCCGCCCCCGCGAGAAGCGCGACCAGCACGAGAACCGCAGCCAGGAGAGAGGCCGGCAGCCGCATCGTCGCCGCCATTCAGAACTTCACCGACGGCGCCTGCATCGTCTCCTCCGCGACCGTGAAGTTCGCCATCGGCTCGTTGCCGCTATAGAGCGTCATCGCCCAGAGCCGGCCGGGGAAGGTCCTGAGCTCGGTATTGTAGCGCCTGACCGCCTCGATGTAGTCGCGCCGCGCCACCGCGATGCGGTTCTCCGTGCCCTCGAGCTGCGATTGCAGCGCCAGGAAGTTCTGGTTCGACTTCAGGTCCGGATAGTTCTCCGTGATCGCGAGCAGCCGCGAGAGCGCCGCCCCGACCTGGCCCTGCGCCTCCTGGAAGCGCTGGAAGGCTTCCGGGTTGGTCAGGATGTCGGGCGGAATGGTCATCTGCGTCGCCTTGGCGCGCGCCTCGGTGACCTGCGTCAGCACCTCGCGCTCCTGCGTCGCGTAGCCCTTCACCGTCTCGACGAGGTTCGGGATGAGGTCGGCGCGGCGCTGGTACTGGTTCAGCACCTGGCTCCAGGCGGCCTTGGCCTCCTCCTCGTAGGTGGGGATGTTGTTGACGCCGCAGCCGGCGAGGAGCCCGACCAGCGAGAGGACGGCGAAAAGGCGGACGAGAAAGCGCATCAGACCCTCCGGACCGGCGGAACGCTAGCCGGCCAAGCATATCCTGCAGACTGCTAAACGGCCTGCGACTCTTCCGGTTGCGCGAGGCCCGCGCCCCGCCCGGCCATCAGCCAGTAGGCGAGCCCGCCGACGCAGCCGGTCGCCCCGAAGAGCTGCGCGTCGGCGGCGGCGAGCACGCCGTCCGGGGCATGCAGGAAGAGCCCGCCGCCGATCCCGATCGAGCCGCCGAGCAGGAGATAGAAGAGCACGGAGCGGATCGCGAGGATTTCCGCGGCGAGGATCGCAACGAAGGCGGGGAGTGCGGCGACCACGGCGGCCGCTGCCGCCACGCCGAGCGTCAGGAGCGCGGTCTCGCCCCAGTACGGGCCGACATAGGCGCCGTCCGGGCCGAGCCCGATCACCGCGAGGACGAGGAAGAGGGCCGCAAAGACGCAGGCGGCGACGAAGGCGAAGGGGAGCAGGAAGAGGACGCGGAGGACGACGCGCATCGTCAGGCCTGCGCGAGCGCCTCGCGCTCGACCTTCCGCATCCGCTCGCTGGCGCTCTTCAGCTGGCCGCAGGCGGCGAGGATGTCGCGGCCCCGCGGCGTGCGAATCGGCGAGGCATAGCCCGCCCGGTTCACCACGTCGGCAAAGGTCTCGATCTGCTCCCAGTCGGAGCAGGCATAGGCGCTGCCCGGCCACGGATTGAACGGGATCAGGTTGATCTTGGCCGGGATGCCCTTCAGCAGCCGCACCAGCTCGCGCGCATCCGCGAGGCTGTCGTTGACGCCCTTCAGCATGACGTATTCGAACGTGATGCGCCTGGCGTTGGAGAGCCCCGGATAGGCGCGGCAGGCGTCGAGGAGCTCCGCGATCGGCCATTTCTTGTTGATCGGGACGAGCTCGTCGCGGAGTTCGTCCCGCACCGCGTGGAGCGAGATCGCGAGCATGGAGCCGATCTCGGCGCCGGCCTTCGGGATCATCGGCACCACGCCGGAGGTCGAGAGCGTGATGCGCCGCTTCGAGAGCGCCAGGCCCTCGCCGTCGGCGACGACCGCGAGGCCCTGCCGGACATTGTCGAAATTGTAGAGCGGCTCGCCCATGCCCATCATGACGACGTTCGACACGAAGCGGCCCTCGGCCGGCACGATCGCGCCGGCGGGCGTGGCGGCGTCCGGGAAATCGCCGAGCCTGTCGCGGGCGACGAGCACCTGCGCGACGATCTCCTCGGCCGTGAGGTTCCGCACGAGCTTCTGGGTGCCGGTATGGCAGAACGAGCAGGTGAGCGTGCAGCCGACCTGGCTCGAGACGCAGAGCGTGCCGCGGCCCTCCTCGGGGATGTAGACCGTCTCGATGTCGACCGGCCGGCCGGCGCCGCGGGCGGGGAAGCGCAGCAGCCATTTGCGCGTGCCGTCGGCGGAGACCTGCTCGGCGACGATCTCCGGCCGCGCCAGCGTGTAGCGCTCGGCGAGCGCCTCCCGGAGCGGCTTTGAGACGTTGGTCATCGCCTCGAACCCGGCGGCGCCGCGGACATAGAGCCAGTGCCAGAGCTGGGCGACGCGCATCCGGACCTGCCGCTCGGGCACGCCGGCGGCGGCGAGCGCCGCGCCGAGCCCCGCGCGGTCGAGGCCGATCAGCGAGGGCCGTTCAGGCGCGGCGGCAGGTTCGGCGGCCGGCCGCATGTCGATGAGCGTGGCGGTCATGCTCGGCTTCTATCACGGGCGCGAAGGATGCGAAAACGGCCGCCCGCGGCGGCCGCTCGTCCCAAGATAGGGAGGAAGCGCGGGATCCGCTACCGGCACTCCGCCGCGATCTTGTCGGAAGCGGCGGTGACGCCGGAGAGCGAGAAGCTGTAGCTCGTGTCGTTGCCGCGCCCGGAGGTGGCGGAGACGCTCATGTTCCGGCCCGCCTTCATGGCGGCGAGGAGCTTCGCCTCGTCGGCGGTGTTGAGCAGCCACGCGCTGTCGCCCTGGGTGAACATCGTGAACTTCTGGCCGTCGATGTCGACCGTGGCGGTGGAGCTCTCCTTGAACGAGTAGCCGGCGACGAAGTTCGCCTCGCTCTGGATGTTCTCGGCCGGGCTGCGGCGGACGAAGAAGGACATCTCGCCGTGGTTGAGGCCGTTCGGCCGCATCTGCTTCGGCGTCGAATGGATGTAGCAGACCTTGCCCTTCGCTCCGCTATAGCTCCAGGCGGTCCAGTCGCCGAACTTCCCGAGCGAGGTGGGGCTCTGTGCGAAGGCGGCGGTCGCGCCGAACAGTGCGAGCGAGATGGTCAGA
This sequence comes from Propylenella binzhouense, assembly GCF_009866965.1. Classification (GTDB taxonomy): domain Bacteria; phylum Pseudomonadota; class Alphaproteobacteria; order Rhizobiales; family Afifellaceae; genus Propylenella; species Propylenella binzhouense. The sequence goes on from NZ_SPKJ01000070.1 coordinate 3,608, forward strand.
AGGATACGAGTGATCATTGTTGGTGGTCGTTCCGTCTGGTTCGATTGAAACGCCGCTCCGATCGGCTCTCGAAGCAACGACGACACAGGATTCATGTGATCGGCCAACAGGGTTACGAAACCGTGAACGACGCCCGGAGCGCCGGGTGACACGCGAAGCCCCGGCGCTCATTCCCGCAAAACTGGGCAACTTTTTGACTTCGCGGCCGATCACGCCTTCTCGGGCATGTCCGCGAGCGCGCGGCGGGCGGCCTCGCGGTGCTCTTCCCGGATGGAGCCGACGACGGCGCTCAGCGCCGCGGCGAGCACCGAGGCGTCGTCGAGAAAGCCGAGGCCGAGGAGCATGTCGGGGACGACGTCGAAGGGCGCGACGAAATAGGCGAGCGCGGCGACGAGCGTGAGGCGCGCCCGGGTCGGCGTCTTCGGGTCGAGCATGGCGTAGTAGCCCGCCACGACGTCGGTCATGAACGGAACGGAGCGCAGCGCCTTCCTGACGGTCGGCCAGAAGCGGTCGCGGATCCGCCTCTCCTCGCGCTCCGCCTCCTCGGGGCCGAGGATCTCGATATCCGGCGTGCTGGTCTTCATCGCTCCTCCAGTCGTCGCCCCGAAATGGCGATCCGCGCCGGCTTTCACAAGGTTCCGGACTTCGCTAGGACTGCTGGGCCGGCATCAGCGAGGATCCGATGAAGCTCGATTCGACCGTCGCAGCGATCGTCACCGGCGGCGCCTCCGGCCTCGGCGAGGCGACCGCGCGCATGCTCGCCGCCCACGGCGTCCGCGTGGCGCTCTTCGACATGAACGCGGAACGCGGCAGGCGCGTCGCCGAGGAGACCGGCGGCCGCTTCATGCAGGTCGACGTCACGGACGAGGCGAGCGTCGATGCCGGCCTCGCCGCCGCGCGGGACGCGCACGGCACGGAGCGGATCCTCGTCAACTGCGCCGGCATCGTGATGGGCCGCCGCACCGTCACGCGCGAGCGCGAGACCGGGATCCTGCGCCCGCACGACCTCGCGAGCTTCCGCAAGGTGATCGAGGTGAACCTCGTCGGCACCTTCCACATGGCCGCGAAATGCGCCGCCGCGATGGCCGCCGCCGAGCCTCTGACGGAGGACGGCGAACGGGGCGTCATCGTGATGACGAGCTCGGTCGCGGCGACGGACGGCCAGATCGGCCAGGCCGCCTATTCCGCTTCGAAGGGCGGCGTGCTCGCGCTGACGCTGCCGCTTGCCCGCGACCTGATGGGCTCGGGCATCCGCGTGCTGACGATCCAGCCGGGCATCTTCTGGACGCCGATGTTCGGCGAGATCGCACCCGAATACGCGAAGGCCCTCGCGGAGAGCGTGCCCTATCCGAAGCGCCTCGGACGCCCCGACGAATATGCCGATCTCGTGCGGTTCCTCTGCGAGAACGGCTACGTGAACGGCGAATCGGTCCGGCTCGACGGCGCGATCCGGCTCGCCCCGAAGTGAGCCGCAGGGCCCGTCCGCGGGTCAGGCCTCGTCCTGCGGCAGCGCCCCGGCGGCGGGGCCCCGCGCGATCAGCGGCCGGGCGAGCACCGGGACGAACAGCAGCAGGCCGATCACGGTCGTCGTGATCTCCGGCGCGACGAGCAGGATCGCCGCGCAGCCGAGCACCAGCCGCTCCACGAGATAGAGCGGGCCGACGAGATGGGCCGAGAAGGCCGCCGAGAGCGCCGTTATGCCGGCGACGGTGCCGAACAGTGCGAGCGCGAAGCTCCCCCAGGAGAAGCCGTCGGCCACCAGGAGGAGCGAGGGCGAGAAGGCGAAGACGAAGGGCACGAGCACCTTGCCCATGCCGAGCCTGAACGCCGTATTGCCGGCCTTGAACGGATTGGCGTTTGCGATGCCGGCCGCGGCATAGGCGGCGAGCGCGACGGGCGGCGTGATGTCGGCGAGCACGCCGTAATAGAACACGAAGAAATGCGCGACGAGGGGCTGCACCCCGAGAAGGCCGAGGATGGGCGCGGCGACGCTCACCATGATCAGGTAGTTCGCGGTCGTCGGTATGCCGCAGCCCATGACGATGCAGACCACGCCGGTCAGGATGAGCGTGATGAGAAGCGTCAGCGCCGCCGTCGTCATCAGCTCGAACGGCAGCAGGGTTTGGATCGACTCGGCCCAGCCGCTCGCGGTCGAGGTGACGATGTAGGCGATCTTGAAGCTCACGCCGGTGAGCGTCACGACGCCGATGATGATGCCGACGGTGGCGGCGGCCGCGCCGACGGCGAGGGCGTATTTCGCGCCGGTGACGAAGCCGTCGAAGATGTCGCGCGGGGTGAGACGCCGGCGCGGATTGAGCAGCCCGACCGCCATGCAGGAGGTGATGCCCCAGAACGCCGCCAGATAGGGCGTCTTGCCGTTCATCAGCACGGCGATCAGGATGAAGAGCGGCAGCAGGGTCGGCCAGTCGCGCCTGAGCACGGCGCCGATCTTCGGAAGCTCGTCGGCCGTGAGGCCCCGCAAACCCTGGCGCTTCGCCTCGAAATGCACCTGCATCAGCACGCCGAAGAAGTGCATGGAGGCGGGCACGGTCGCCGCGATCAGGATGTCGCGATAGGGGATGCCCAGGAACTCGATCATCAGGAAGGCGGCCGCGCCCATGACCGGCGGCGTGATCTGGCCGCCCGTCGAGGCGGCCGCCTCCACCGCGGCAGCGAAATGGCGCGGATAGCCGATCCGGATCATGGCCGGGATCGTCAGCGAGCCCGTCGTCACCGTGTTCGCGATCGAGGAGCCGGAGATCGAGCCGAGCAGGGCGGAGGAGAACACCGACACCTTGGCGGGGCCGCCGGAGAAGCGGCCGGCGAGCGCGGAGGCGAGGTTGATGAAGAGCTCGCCGAGCCCGATCCGGGTCGCGAGCACGCCGAAGAGCACGAAGTGGAAGACATAGGTCGCCACGACGCCGACCGGCAGGCCGTATATGCCCTGGCTCGTGAGGTAGAGATGGTTGACGAGCGTCGTCCAGCTCGCCCCCGGATGGACGAGGACGCCCGGCGCGTGGCGGCCGAAGATCGCATAGGCCATCACGACCACGGCGATCACGGGCAGCGGCCAGCCCATCGAGCGCCGCGTCGCCTCGAGCAGCACCAGGATGAGGACCGTGCCCATCGCGACGTCGATCGGCAGCGGATTGCCGACCCGGAACGCGAGGTCCTCGAAGACGTAGGGCACGTAGAGCGCGGCGATTGCGGCGGTGACGGCGAGCGCCCAGTCGCCGAGGGGGATGCCGCCCGGCCGGTACCACCGGTGCGTGCGCAGCGTGGCCTGCCCGCTCGGGGTCGCCGCGAAGACGATGAAGATCAGCGCGAGCACGAAGGCCATATGGACGCCGCGATGCGTCACCTCGCGCAGGAGGCCGAACCCCGCCGTGTAATAATGGAAGAGCGAGAGCGAGAAGAGCAGCACCGCCGCGATCACGCTCGGCACCCGGGCGAGCGGCCGGAACCGGACCTCCGGGTCGAAGCGCTCCTCGAGTTCCTTGGCCCTCGCCTCGTCGAACTCGGCGGCGGGCTCGCTCATTGGTGCACCCTGGGTCTGGCGGGTGCGGAGCCGCGGAGCGGCGTAGCATCTGCCAGCCCGATCATCTGTCGTGACGGCGAGGCTCGCTCGCCCCTTGGGGGCCCGCGTGAGACCCGCCGCGCGACAGGTGCCGGGAGGACCGGACCGACCACGGGGTGTCGCGCCAGAGCCCGCCAGCCAGAGCGCCTGTCAATGAGCGATCCGCACGACCTCCCGGCTCGGGTCAGTCTGGACCCAACCCGGAGACCCGCACCGTGCCTCTTCACGCCGGCCTCGATTGGGGCGCCACCGGCCATGCCGTCTGCGTCCTCGACGAACGCGGCACCTACGACCCAGAACGCCACGCCGCGGCAAAGCGCCCGGCCTGACAAGAAGGAGCTCGAAACAGGGTGTCTCACGGCCGGACGGCGCCGGCGGGGACCGGCTCTTCCGCGGGCATTCCCTCCGGCTCGACGAGGCCGGTCGGGAGCCCGTCCAGGCTGCGGACGTTCTTCTCGCTTCGGTATTCCACGAGCCCTGCCTCGCCCTTCGATTCGGCCCAGCGCCGCAGCGTCGGGCGCTCGCCGGCAGGCTCGAAGAGCGGCACGCCGAAGCCGCAGGAGGTCTGCACGATCTCGACATCGAGGAGGACCATCTGGCGAGCGCCGGGCGGCTCGACGCCGTCGAACCGCGCGGCGAGGAGGGCGGCGTATTCCGCCCCGCCGCGCCGGAGCACCCGGCCCCTGCCGTAGAGGCGCAGGATCATCGGTGGCCCGGCAAAGGCGCAGAACATGATCGTCACCGTCCCGCCCGCCAGGATGTGCGCCGCGGTCTCGTTGCCGCTGCCGGTCTGGTCGAGATAGGCGACGCGCCGCTCGTCGAGCACGCGAAGCGCGCCGATCTCCTTCGGCGAGACGTTGACGCGGGTGCCCGCCGCCGCGGAGGCGACGAAGAAGATCCGCTGATTTTCGATGAATGAGCGCAGGCGCGGCTCGATGGCGGGAAACTGCTTGGCCAAGATCTGCTCTTTCCGTCTGGTGGGGCCGCATGCACCCCGGGGAGCGGCCGGCGCAAGCGGCGCCGGCCGGAAGCCCGCGCTACTTCGCGGGCGCCGCGCCCGCGTCAAGCAGGCCGGCCTCTTTGTAGAAGCGCTCCGCGCCCGGATGGAGCGGAATGCCGATCCCGGAGAGCGCGGTCTCCTTGGTGATCATCTTGCCCTTGGCGTGGCCCGAATCGAGGAGCGCCCGCGTATTGTCGTTCCAGAGCGCCTTGGTGATGGCGTAGACGAGGTCGTCCGGCTGGTCCGCGCTCGTCACCCATTGCGCGCCGACGGAGAGCGTCTCCGCGGCATCGGCGACGCCGCGATAGGTGCCGCCCGGGATCGTGTCCTTGGCGAAGAAGCCGTATTGCTCGATGACCTTGTCCGCCTCGGGGCCGGCGATCGGGACGACCACGATGTCCTCGGACGTGGCGAGCTCGGCGATCGCGCCCGCCGGGTATCCGCCCACGAAGAAGAAGGCGTCCATGTTGCCGTCGCGCATCAGGTCGGCCGCCTGGTTCGGCTTGAGATATTCGGGCTCGATGTCCTTCTCCGTGAGGCCGTAGGCGGAAAGGATGATGCGCGCGTCGACCAGGGTGCCCGAGCCGGGCTCGTCGAGCGAGACCTTCTTGCCCTTGAGGTCGGCCGGCGACTTGATGCCGGACTGCGCCGAGGCGATCAGGTGGATCGATTCCGGATAGAGGTTGGCGATCGCGCGGAGCTTCTCGACAGCGCCCTTGCCTTCGAACACGCCGGTGCCGGAATGCGCCCAATAGGCGACGTCCGACTGCGAGAATCCGGATTCGACGGTGCCGCCGTTGATGGCGTTGATGTTGGCGACCGAACCGTTCGAGGCGACCGCGGTCGCGATCAGGCCGGGCACGCCGCAGCTGCCGCCCTCCTCGCAGGCGCGCGAACCGGGCGGGCTGGAGATGGCATTGGCGATGAGGCCGCCGATCGGGAAATAGGTGCCGGCCGTGCCGCCGGTCGCGATCCGGAAGAACTTCATCTCCTGGGCGCCCGCGACGCCGGCCGCGAGCACGCCGGCGAGCGCCAGGGCGGCCACGATGCGGCTGCGTTTCAGTAAGGTCATCGTCGTCTCCCCTTTTCGTTAGTCCGGCGCACTCTGCCTCAAAAAGGCCGTGAAGCCCACCCCGCGTTCGACCGCGCGCCCGGCCGCGGCATGGGGACGGACGGAGACGCAACCGCCGGATTGACTCCGCCCGAGATCGGAACATAGCATGAACACACCCCGTCTCCGGACCGCACCATGCCCGAGAAACCGCCGTCGCGCCGACTTGTCCTCCCGCTCGCCCGCAGCGGCGGCGAGACGGGCGCCGTCCGCCGTCGGCCGGCCGGGGGAGCGGACTATGCCGAGCTCCTGGCGGCGACCAACTTCTCGTTCCTGCGCGGCGCCTCGCATCCCGAGGAGATCGCCGTCGGTGCCGCGGCGCTCGGCCTGAAGGCCTTCTCGGTCGCCGACCGCAACACGCTCGCGGGCGTGGTGCGCGCCCATCTCGCCGCCAAGGAGGCCGGCATCCGCTTCGCCGTGGGCTGCCGGCTCGCCTTCCGCGACGGCACGCCCGACATCGCGGTCTGGCCGGCCGACAGGGCCGGCTACGGGCGGCTCTGCCGCCTCCTCTCCGCGGGCAACCTGCGCGGCAGGAAGGGCGAGTGCCTGCTCGATCTCGACGACCTCCTCGCCTGGGGCGAGGGCCTGGAGATGGCGGTGCTGCCGGGAAGGCGGATCGGTCAGGCCTGGAAAGCGCGGCCCGGCGCCCCGGCCTCCCCCGCGCGGGGGAGACCGGGCCGGGGCTCCCCGGCCCGGGATTGCGCAGAGGATCCCGGGGGCGGCGGTCCGTCTTTGCGGACCCCTCCCGAAACCGCGCTCGCCGCGCTTGCCGGCGCCTTTCCCGGCCATGTCCGGCTCGGCGCGACGGCGCTCTACCGGGGCGGCGACAGGCGCCGGCTCGCCACCCTCGCCGCGCTCGCCGCCCGTCATCGCGTGCCGATGCTCGCTCTCGGCGACGTCCTCTATCACGCGCCGGAACGGCGCCGGCTGCAGGACGTCCTCACCGCCATCCGCGAGCACGTGACGGTCGAGAGCGCAGGCCGGCGGCTCGAGGCGAACGCCGAGCGGCACCTGCGCAGCGGCGCGACCATGGCCCGCCTCTTCGCCGACCATCCGGAGGCGATCGCCGAATCCGTCCGTCTGGCGGACCGGCTCTGCTTCTCGCTCGACGAGCTCCGCTACGAATATCCGCTGGAATCGACGGGCGCCAGCGCCACCCCCTTCGACGAGCTCGTCCGGCTCGCCCGGCTCGGGGCGGCGGAGCGCTATCCGGCCGGCGTCCCGGCCAAGGTGGCGGCAGCGATGGAGCACGAATTCGCGCTCATCCGGGAGCTCGGATACGCCCCCTACTTCCTCACCGTCTGGGATCTCGTCCGCTTCGCCCGCTCGAAAGGTATCCTCTGCCAGGGCCGCGGCTCGGCGGCGAATTCCGCCGTCTGCTTCGCGCTCGGCATCACCGAGGTCGATCCCGAACGCGCCGACCTCCTGTTCGAGCGCTTCATCTCGCCGGAACGGCGCGAGCCGCCCGACATCGACGTCGATTTCGAGCACGAGCGCCGCGAGGAGGTGATCCAGTACATCTACGAGAAATACGGCCGCGACCGCGCCGCGATCGCCGCCACCGTGATCACCTATCGCGGCCGCTCGGCCGCCCGCGAGGTGGGCAAGGCGTTCGGCCTCTCCGCGGACGCGGTCGGCGCGCTCGCCGGCAATCTCTGGGGCTGGTCCGCCTCCGGCGCCGACGGCGAGGACGCGCGCCGCGCCGGCCTCGACCCGGTCGATCCCAGGGTGGCGCAGGTGCTCGACCTCTCCGGGCAGATCATCGGCTTTCCGCGCCATCTCTCGCAGCACGTGGGCGGCTTCGTGATGACGCGCGGCCGCATCGACGAGGTCGTGCCGGTGCTCAATTCCGCGATGGACGGACGCACCATCATCGAATGGGACAAGGACGATCTCGATGCGCTCGGGATCCTCAAGGTCGACGTGCTCGCGCTCGGCATGCTGACCTGCATGAAGAAGGGCCTCGACCTCCTCGCGGCGCATTACGGCGAGCGGCTCGGCCTCGCCGCGATCCCGTCCGAGGACCCGGCGGTCTACGACATGATCTGCCGCGCCGACACGATCGGCGTCTTCCAGATCGAGAGCCGCGCCCAGATGACCATGCTGCCCCGGCTGAGGCCCCGCACCTTCTACGACCTCGTGATCGAGGTGGCGATCGTCCGCCCCGGCCCGATCCAGGGCGACATGGTCCACCCCTATCTCCGCCGCCGGCAGAAGCTCGAAGCCGTGAGCTATCCGCGGCCTTCGCCGGAACACGGCGCCCCGGACGAACTGGAGAAGGTGCTCAGCAAGACGCTCGGCGTGCCGCTGTTCCAGGAGCAGGCGATGCGGATCGCGATCGAGGCGGCGAAATTCACGCCGGCCGAGGCCGACAGGCTCCGCCGCGCCATGGCCACCTTCCGCCGGACCGGCACCATCCACACCTTCCAGCAGAAGATGGTGGAGGGGATGGCCGCGCGCGGCTACGCACGGGATTTCGCCGAACATTGCTTCCGGCAGATCGAAGGCTTCGGCGAATACGGCTTTCCGGAGAGCCATGCCGCAAGCTTCGCGCTCCTCGTCTACACCTCGGCCTGGCTGAAATGCCGCTATCCCGACGTCTTCTGCGCCGCTCTCCTCAATGCGCAGCCAATGGGCTTCTACGCACCTGCCCAGATCGTCCGCGACGCCCGCGAGCACGGCGTCGAGGTGCGCCCGGTCGACGTGAACTTCTCGGACTGGGATACGACGCTGGAGGAGGCGGGGAGCGAATCCCTGGCGGCCGGCGCCGCCGGCTCGGGCCTTCCCCCGCAGGAGGGATCAAAGCCGCACGCCCCGGCATCCCGGCCTGCCGACCCGGGTTCCCCCCGCCCCGATTCCTTCCCGCAAGGAAGGGAGTTTCGCCGGCGCCATGTCCATCCCCGCCATGTCCATCCCCGCCATGCGGAGCAGGCCGGGGCGATCCGCACCCGCCATGCGGTGCGGCTCGGATTCCACCAGATCAAGGGCGTGCGCACGGCCGAGATCGCGCAGATCGTCGCCGCCCGCGGCGCCGGCTATGCGAGCGTCCGCGAGCTCTGGCGGCGCGCCGGGATCGGGCGGACGACGCTGGAGCGGCTGGCGGAGGCCGACGCCTTCCGCTCGCTCGGCCTCGACCGCCGGGCCGCGCTCTGGGAGGTGCGTGCCCTCGATGCGGCCGCTCCCGAGCATCTGCCGCTCTTCGCCGGCGCGAGCGAGACGATGGGGACGGAGGCCCCGGTCGCGCTGCCGGCGATGCCGGCGGGCGAGCACGTCGTCAACGATTACCGGTCGCTCGGCCTCTCGCTGAAGGCGCATCCCGTCGCCTTCCTGCGCGAGCGGCTGCGGCGGGAGGGCATCGTGGCGGCCGAAGCGCTCGCCGGCCTCCGGAGCGGCCGCCGGGTGAGCGTCGCGGGCCTCGTCCTCGTCCGCCAGCGGCCGGGTTCGGCGAAAGGCGTGATCTTCGCCACGCTCGAGGACGAGACCGGAACCGCCAACGTCATCGTCTGGCCGAAGGTGTTCGAGCGCTACCGCGCCCTCGTGCTCGGGGCGCGCTTCCTGGCGGTCTCCGGCCGGCTGCAGTCGGACCAGGGCGTCATCCATGTCGTCGCCGAGGCCGTCGAGGATTTCACCCCGCTGCTCGCCCATCTCTCGGCGGCACCGATCGGCGCGGGCGGGATGGCGCGCGCCGACGAGGTCCGCTGGCAATCGTCCGATCCCGCGCACCGCGCGAAGCCGCATTCGCGCCTCGCCCGCATGCTGCTGCGCGACCCGCCGGAGCTCGTCCCGGACGCCGAGCACCGCGCCCGCCACGCCGCCGCCGGCATGCCGAAGGGGCGGAACTTCCAGTAGCTCAGTCGAGGCTGCCGATATAGGCGGCGAGGTCGCGGATCTCCTGGCGCGTCAGGCTCATGTCCGGCATGGCCGGGTGCGGATCCGCAAGGAATCCCTCGAGCCAGCCGAGTTCGCCCTTCGACCGCGCCGCCACCGCGGCGAAGGTCGGGACGTCGGCGCTCGCGCTCGTCTGCCCGGGCCCTACCAGATGGCAGCTCGCGCACCAGCGCCCGGCGATCGTCCCGCCCCGCTCCGCATTCCCCGCCGCAAGCGCCGTCCCGCCCGTGCAGGCCACGAGCAAGAAGGCCGAAACACCCGCTCCGAAACGTCCCATCCGTCCGCGCCCCTCCCGACAGGGAGCGCAGCGTGGACCGCCGCGCAGGCCGCTGGCAAGCACCTCGTGAAGGAAGGGCCGCCGCGCCGCCCGGAACCAATTCGCCGGTGAAATGTTTCCGGTCACGAACCTGTCAACCGAGCGGGAACGAACACCGCGCCGGAACGTTCTCTGCCGTCAGTGGGGGTATATGTGAAGGAAACGGTTCTGGTCACCGGCGGCGCCGGTTTCATCGGTTCTCATCTCGCCAGGGAACTCCTGGACCACGACTACAGAGTCCGGATCCTCGACAATCTCACGCCACAGGTCCATCCGGACGGAACGCCGCCCGCCTACGTCCCCCCCGGCGCGGAGCTGATCGTCGGCGACGTCCGTGATCGCGAGACCGTCGCACGCGCACTCCAGGGTGTCGATCTCGTCTGCCATCTCGCCGCCGCCGTCGGCGTCGGGCAGAGCATGTACGAAATCGAACGCTACACCTCGATCAACAATCTCGGAACCGCCGTCCTTCTCGAGGCGCTCGCGCAGGCGGATGTCCGCCGCGTCCTCGTCGCCTCCTCGATGAGCCTCTACGGCGAGGGCCTGGCGCGCGACGGCGACCGTCTCGTCGAGCCGGAGGAACGGCCGATCGAGCAGCTGAAGGCGGGGCAATGGGAGCTGCGCACGCCGGATGGCCGCGTCCTCGAACCGGTGCCGACGCCGGAGACGAAGCGGCCCTCGCTCAGCTCGATCTACGCGCTCGGCAAGTACGACCAGGAGCGCATGACCCTCATCTTCGGCCGCGCCTACGGTCGCGAGGCGGTGGCGCTCCGCTTCTTCAACGTCTACGGCCCCGACCAGGCGCTTTCGAACCCCTATACGGGGGTGCTCGCGATCTTCGGCTCGCGCTTCCTCAACGATCGTCCGCCGATGCTCTTCGAGGACGGCGGCCAGCGCCGCGATTTCGTCCATGTGCGGGACGTCGCGCGCGCCTGCCGGCTGGCGCTCGAATCCCCGCGCGCGCCCGGGCAGGCGATCAACGTCGCCTCGGGCGAGAGCCGGAGCGTGCTCGACGTCGCGCAGGCGCTCGCCCGCGCGACCGGCAAGACGCATCTCACGCCGCACGTGGTGGGCAAGTACCGCGCCGGCGACATCCGCCATTGCTTCGCCGACATCACGCTGGCGCGGGACCTGCTCGGATTCGAGCCGCGCGTGCCGTTCGAGGAAGGCATCGCCGAGCTCGCGGAATGGCTTGCCGGCCAGATCGCCGTCGATCGGGTCGAGCAGGCGAACGAGGAGCTCTCCCGCCGCGGTCTGGTGGCGTAACGGTGGCAGGATCGGGCATGGACGCGGCAATGAACCAGGGCCAGGCGCCGGCAGCGGAGGGGAAGCTGCCGCAGGCCGGCGGGAAGACGAACGGGAAGGTCTTCGACTTCTCCTCCACCTCCGCACCCGGCGTGCAGACCGGCCGGTCCCCGGTCCTCGTCACCGGCGGCGCGGGCTTCCTCGGCTGCAACCTCGTCGACCGGCTCGCCGCCGCCGGCGAATCCGTCATCGTCTACGACAATCTCTCGCGCGGCCGCGTCGAGGAGAACCTCGCCTGGCTGCTGAAGCGCCATCCCCGGGCGGTCTCCGCAATCAGGGCGGACGTGCTCGACCGCGACGCGCTCTCGAATGCCGTGAAGGGCGCCAAGGCCGTCATCCACCTCGCCGCCCAGGTCGCCGTGACGACGAGCCTCGCCGACCCGATCGCCGATTTCGAGGCGAATGCGCGCGGAACGCTCAACGTGCTCGAGGCCGTGCGCCGCCACGCGGCCGAGGCGCCGGTGCTCTTCGCCTCCACCAACAAGGTCTACGGCAAGCTGATCGATCTCGATCGCATGGCGCTTAAGGGCGAGCGCTACGTGCCCGCGGATCCGGGCTTTCCCGCCGGGCTCGACGAGACCACCCCGCTCGCCTTCCACAGCCCCTACGGCTGCTCGAAGGGCGTGGCCGACCAGTACGTGCTCGATTATGCCCGCGTTTTCGGCCTGAAGACGGTCGTCTTCCGGATGAGCTGCCTCTACGGGCCGCACCAGTTCGGCACCGAGGACCAGGGCTGGGTCGCGCATTTCCTGATCACGGCGCGCAACGGCCATCCGATCACGATCTACGGCGACGGCTACCAGGTCCGCGACGTGCTCTACGTCGACGACGCCGTCGACGCCTATCTCGCCGCGATCCAGAACATCGACGCGGTTTCCGGCCGGGTCTTCAATCTCGGCGGCGGCCCGGCGAACACGGTGAGCCTGCGCGAGCTGCTCGCCCTCATCGCCCGGGAGACCGGCATCGAGGCCCGGGTCGAGTTCGCCACCTGGCGGCCCGGCGACCAGCCCTGGTACGTCTCCGACACCGCCGCGCTCGAACGCGCGTGCGGGTGGAAGCCGCGGGTTGCGGTCCGCGAGGGCCTGGCGCGGCTCGACAGTTGGCTCGAATCCGGCCGCGGGGAGGCGGAGCCCGCCCGGCAGTCGGCCGCGCGGGAGCTCTCTGCGTGACTGCGACGAGGATCGGCAGCCGCCCCGGTGCGGCGGCATGAGGGCGCGCCCCAAGCGCATCCTGATGACCGCGGACGCGGTCGGCGGCGTCTGGAGCTACGCGATCGAGCTCACGCGGCAGCTCGCCCGGCGCGATGTCGAGGTCACGCTCGTCGTGATGGGCGAGAAGCCGAGCATCGACCAGGCACGCGAGGCGGCCGCACTGCCGAACCTCTCGCTGATCGGGACCGACTTCCGGCTCGAATGGATGCGCGATCCGGAAGCCGACCTGCAGCTTGCCGGCGAGCTTCTCCTCGAGATCGAGGCCGAGCAGCGCCCCGACGTCGTCCACCTCAACGGCTACGCCCATGCGGTCCTGCCCTTCTCCGCGCCGGTCCTGGTCGTCGGCCACTCCTGCGTCTCGAGCTGGTGGGAGGCCTGCCGGGGCGGGCGCGCACCGCAGGAATGGCGCAGCTACGAGGAGCGCGTCGCCGCCGGGCTTTCGGCGGCGGACCTCGTGGTCGCGCCGACGCAAAGCTTTCTCGCCACGCTGCTCAGGCATCACGGCACACCGCGCGCGGCCCGGGTGATCCCGAACGGACGCGATCCGGCGCTCTATGGTGCCGGCCCCAAGCGGCCGGTGGCGCTCGCGGCCGGCCGGCTCTGGGACGAGGCGAAGAACATCGCGCTCCTGAGGGAGGCCGCGGCCGGCCTGCCCTACCCGGTCGCCGTCGCCGGCGCCGCAGCGGGGCCGGACGGCACCGCGATCGATGCCGCGCCGCTCGTCGCTCTCGGCCGCCTCGCGGCGGGCGAGGTCGCGGCGCGGCTTTCGGAGGCGGCGATCTTCGTCTCGCCGGCCCGCTACGAGCCGTTCGGGCTCGCGGTGCTCGAAGCCGCGTTCAGCGGATGCGCGCTCGTCCTCGCCGACATTCCGACCTTCCGGGAACTCTGGGACGGCGCGGCGCGGTTCGTGCCGGCGGATGACGCCGCCGGGCTCCGCACGGCGCTCGCGGAGCTCTTCGAGGATTCCTGCGCGATTGCCGCCCTCGCCGCGGCGGCGCGGCGCCGGGCCGCGCACTACACCGCCAGCCGCATGGGGGCCGGCTATCTCGCCGCCTATTCGGATCTGATCGGGACGAACGCGGCGCGGCCGCCCAGGCCGGCCGGGCTCCGGGCGGTCGCATGAGGATCGCCTTCTTCGTCCATTCGGTCGCGTCGTGCTGGAACAACGGCAACGCGCATTTCCTGCGCGGCGTCATGGCCGCCCTGCAGGCGCTCGGCCACGAGGTCGCCGCCTTCGAGCCGCGCGACGGCTGGAGCCGGGCGAACCTCGTCGCCGACCACGGCGCGGGCGCGCTCGCCGGCTACGAAGCCGCGTTTCCCGGGCTGCGGCCCGTCCTCTACGATCCCGCGGCCATGGATCTCGAAGCGATGGTCGACGGCGCCGACCTCGCCGTCGTCCACGAATGGAACGAGCCGGCGCTCGTCAACCGGCTCGGCCGGCTGCGCGCCGCCGGCGGCCGCTTCCGCCTCCTCTTCCACGACACGCATCACCGCGCCGTCACGCGGCCCGAGGAGATGGGCCGCTTCGACCTTTCCGGCTATGACGGGGTGCTCGCCTTCGGCGCGGCCATCGGCGAGATCTACCGCCGCCGCGGCTGGGCGGACCGCGTCTGGACCTGGCACGAGGCGGCCGACGTCCGGCTGTTCCATCCCATCGAAGCCGATGCGTGCGACGGCGACCTCGTCTGGGTCGGGAACTGGGGCGACGAGGAGCGCAGCGAGGAGATCCGCACCTTCCTGCTCGAACCTGCCGCAGCGCTCGGGCTGGAGACGAACGTCTACGGCGTGCGCTACCCCGAGGCGGCCATGGCCGAGCTCGCGCAGCGCGGCGTGTCCTATCGCGGCTGGCTGCCGAACCATGCCGTGCCGGAGGTCTTCGCGCGCCACCGCGTCACCGTGCACGTGCCCCGCCGCCCCTATGCCGAGGCACTCGCCGGCATTCCGACCATCCGGGTCTTCGAGGCGCTCGCCTGCGGGATCCCCCTCGTCAGTGCGCCCTGGCAGGACAGCGAGGGACTGTTCCCGGAGGGCGCCTTCCTGATGGCGCGCAACGGCGCCGAGATGACGGGGATGCTGCGCGCGGTGCTGAACGACCGCGCGCTGGCGGAAAGCCTGCGCCGCACCGGCCTCGACGCCGTGCTGGCACGGCATACCTGCGATCACCGCGCGCGGGACCTCGTCGCGATCTCTGCCGCGCTTGCCTCCGGACACCACGAACAGCGGGTACCCGCCTGATGCGTTTCGCCTTTTTCGGTTCCAGCCTCGTTTCCGCCTACTGGAACGGAGCCGCCACCTATTATCGCGGGCTCCTGAAGGCGCTGGCGGCGCGCGGCCACGAAGTGTCCTTCTTCGAGCCTGATGCCTTCGAGCGGCAGGCCCATCGCGACATTGCGGATCCGGACTGGGCGCGCGTCACGGTGTTCGCCCCCGATGCCGAGGGCATGGAGAAGGCGCTCCGGGCGGCCGCCGCGTCCGACGTGGTGGTGAAGTTCTCCGGCGTCGGCGTGCTCGACCGCGAGCTCGAGGAGGCGGTGCTCGCCATGCGACGCCCCGGCCGGATCGCGATCTTCTGGGACGTCGACGCCCCGGCGACGCTCGATTCCGTGGCGGCCGATCCGGGCGATCCGCTGCGCCGGCAGGTGCCCGGCTATGACGCGGTCTTCACCTATGGCGGCGGCGACGCGGTGGTGGCCGCCTACCGGAAGCTCGGGGCCCGGCTCTGCCTGCCGGTCTATAACGCCCTCGACCCCGGGACGCACCACCGGGTCGCGCCCGAACCGCGCTTCGCCGTCGACCTGGCCTTTCTCGGCAACCGCCTGCCCGACCGCGAGGCGCGCGTCGAATCGTTCTTCCTCGCGCCGGCGGCGATGCTCCCCGGCAGGCGCTTCCTCCTCGGCGGGAACGGCTGGTCCGACAAGCCGATGACGCCGAACATCGACTATGTCGGCCACGTCTATACCCGCGACCACAACGCGCTGAACTCCTCCGCGCGCGCGGTGCTCAACATCAACCGCGAGAGCATGGCGCGCTACGGCGCCTCGCCCCCCACCCGCATCTTCGAGGCGGCCGGCGCCGCGGCCTGCATCATCACGGACCGGTGGGAGGGCATCGAGGCCTTCCTGGAGCCGGAACGCGAGATCCTGCTTGCCGCGGACGGCGGCGATGTCGCCGCCCATCTGGAGGCGCTCGACACGGCCCGGGCGCGCGCTATCGGGGAGGCGGCCGCCCGCCGCGTGCTGGCAAGCCATACCTATGCGCATCGCGCGGTTCAGGTCGAAGCCGCGCTCGAGGGCCGGGACTTCATGCGCGAGGCCGTGTGATGGCGGACCTCGTCTTTATCGGCCTCTCCATCACGTCATCCTGGGGCAACGGCCACGCCACCACCTATCGCGGGCTCGTGAAGAATCTCGCCCGCCGCGGGCATCGCGTCACCTTCTTCGAACGGGACGTCCCCTGGTACGCGGAGAACCGCGACCTCCCGAACCCGCCCTACTGCCGGACCGTGCTCTACCGCAGCCTTGCCGAGCTCGAACAGCTCGGCCGCGCCGCGATCTCCGCCGCCGACGCCGTGATCGTCGGCTCCTACGTGCCGGAGGGCGTCGCCGTCGGCGAATGGGCGATCGCCACCGCCTCGGGTCCTGTCGCCTTCTACGACATCGATACGCCCGTCACCCTTGCCAAGCTCGACCGCGGCGACGGCGAATATCTGACGCCCGACCTCGTCCGCCGCTACGACCTCTATCTCTCCTTCACCGGCGGGCCGACGCTCGAGCGCCTGCGGGAGCTCGGAAGTCCCCGTCCGGCCGCGCTCTACTGCGCCGTGGACCCGGACGTGCACATGCCGCTTCCGGTGCCGCGGCGCTGGCGTCTCGGCTATCTCGGGACCTATTCGCCCGACCGGCAGCCGGCGCTCGAGGCGCTGCTGGTCGAGCCGGCACGGCTGATGCCGAGGGACGCCTTCGTGGTGGCGGGGCCGCAATATCCGCGCGACCTCGCCTGGCCGGCGAATGTGCAGCACATCCCCCATCTGGCACCGACGGAGCACGCGCGCTTCTATTGCGGCCAGGACTTCACGCTCAACATCACGCGGGCCGACATGCGCGCCGCCGGCTATTCGCCGAGCGTGCGGCTGTTCGAGGCGGCGGCCTGCGGCGTGCCGATCGTCAGCGACTGGTGGCAGGGGCTCGATACCATCTTCGCGATCGGGAGCGAGATCCTGGTCGCCGGCTCGGCGGAAGAAATGGCGGAAATCCTGGCCCGCACCTCCGACGACGAGCGGAGGCAGATCGCCCGCGCCGCCCGGACCCGGGTCCTGAACGAGCACACGGCCTGTCACCGCGCGCGCGAACTGGAGGCGCTGATCCGAACCGCGCTCGAGACGGAAAGCCGGAGCCGGCGGCCGGCCGCCATGGCTCGCTGAGGGCCGGTTCCGATCGGCGGGAGGGCCCGCATCGTGCTTCGCGGGCGGCCGGCAGCAGGGTCTGTGCGCCGGCAAAGAATCCTGCCCCAATTGGGACTGGTCGCGCGTCCCCTCAAATTGTATGTATCCGGCGGCATTGGGGTGCATACGCGCAGGGGACTGTTGCGAATGGTCTTTTCCGGCAGAAAGCCCGGCACCCGGGCGCATCTCCGCGTGATCGAGGGCGGGCTGCGCGCAGCCGCCGCCGGCGCGGCGGCTGCGCCCGCCGACGCCGACTGGCGCGCCATCGCCGACCATTATGTCGAAGAGATCGAGCGGCTCGGCCACGAACTGGCGCGGCCCGCCTGCCAGGCCGGCCCGGACCAGCCTCGCGATGCCGCGCCCGGATCGGCCGAGGGACCGGTCAGACCGAATCTTCGAGGGTGAAGCCCACCTTCAGGTGGACCTGGTAGTGGCGGACACGGCCTTCCTCCACATGCCCCCGGGTCTCGGTGACCTCGAACCACCGGATGTGCCTGACCGTGCTGTCCGCGCGCCTGATCGCGGACTGGATGGCATCCTCGATGCTCGTCTCCGACGTCCCGACGATCTCGACCACCTTGTACGTGTGCGCCACCATCCTCGTCCTCCCGCGTCGCTGCCCGGAGAGAATGAAACGCGGCATGCACCCGAAGGTTCACGCGCGACGGCCCGCTAGCGCTCCGTGCCGGGCGCGAGCCGCAGGCGGAGGCCGTCGAGCGACGGCGTGACGAGGAGCTGGCAGGCGAGGCGCGATTCCTCGCGCACGTCGAAGGCGTCGTCGAGCCGCGCGATCTCCTCCTCGCTCGGCTGCGGGAGACGATCCGCCCAGGCGGGGTCGACATGAACGTGGCAGGTCGCGCAGGCGCACGCGCCGCCGCATTCCGCCTTGATGTCGAGGCCCCATTCGCGGATCACCTCCATGACGCGCCAGCCTTCCACCGCCGGGAGCCGGTGCTCGCGGCCGTCGCGGGCGGTGACGAGGATCACCGGCGCGCCCTCATAGGGGTCGTCTTCGCGCGGCATCGCGCCCGGCATGGCGTTCATCTGCAGGTCTCCGGTTCGTTCAGGCGGGGGACAGGCGGGCCCAGGGGCGCGTGCCGGCGGGGAGTTCGGGGACGGTTCCGACCGGCTGGTAATGGTGCCGCATGGCGCCGGAGCGGCCCGCGGCGAGCGCGCGCCGGGTCGGCTCGTGGCCGACCGAGAAGCTGTCGAATCCGCACCGGCGCATCAGTTCGATCTGGTCGAGGAGCACCTCGCCGACGGCCCTGATTTCACCGGTGAAGCCCAGCCGCTCCCGGAGCAGCCGCGCGGCGGAATAGCCGCGGCCGTCGGAGAATGTCGGGAAGGCGATCGCGACGAGCGCGATGCCGGCAAGGTGGCTCGCGAGCGGGCGCACGTCCTCGCCGGGTGCGACGCGGAGCCCGAGCGGCCCGGGCCGCCTGCGCCACGCCTCCGGCCCGGCGAGGAAGCGCGGAAGCGGCACGAGCGCGGGCCGCCCGGCCTCAGG
>NZ_SPKJ01000071.1 GCF_009866965.1 Propylenella binzhouense
CTCGAGCGCGGCCGAGACCGCGTCGAGCCGGCGCGCCCTGCCGCCGGCGCCCGCCAGCACGACCCGCGCCGGCCTGGCACCGTCCCGCATCACGGCGACCGCCTGCGACATGGCGAAGGCGCCGGTCTTCCGGGACACCTTGCCGATGCCGGTGCGCGCCGCCGGGCCGAGCCGCGGAATCTCGAACGCCACGATCAGTTCGCCTGGCTCAAGCGCGGTGGTGTAGACGTCCTCGATGAGGTCGGCGACGGCGAGCGTGCGGCGCCCCGCCGGGCCGGCGAGCCGAGCGACGGCCTCGAGCGCGATCAGGCATACCGGCCAGTCCGCCGCCGGGTCCGCCATCGCGATGCTGCCGCCGATCGTGCCCTGGTTGCGGACGGCGCGGTACGCGATCTTCCGCGCCACCCGCCGCATCAGGCCCTGCCCGGGATCCGGCACCAGCCCGTCCTCGATCTCGGCATGGGTGATCGCGGCGCCGAGCACGACGCGGTCCGCCGCCTCCTCGACCGCGCGCATCTCGGCGATGCGGCCGATATCGACGAGGAGGCGCGGGGCCGACATCCGGAGCGCGAGCAGCGGCAGCAGCGACTGCCCGCCCGCAAGCGGCAGCGCGTCGCCCTCGCCGCCGGCAAGCGCGCCGATCGCATCGTCGACGCTCTCCGCCCGGCGATAGTCGAAAGGCGCCGGCTTCACGGGGCGTCTCC
Organism: Propylenella binzhouense; assembly: GCF_009866965.1. Classification (GTDB taxonomy): domain Bacteria; phylum Pseudomonadota; class Alphaproteobacteria; order Rhizobiales; family Afifellaceae; genus Propylenella; species Propylenella binzhouense. Next base: position 705 of record NZ_SPKJ01000071.1, read on the forward strand.
CTGCGCGGCGCGGGCGGCCGCGATCGCATCCGACACGCGCTTCGGGGTGAGCGGCGTCTCGTCGAACCGCGCGCGGATATGGCGGAAGGCGTCGGCGACGGCGTTGGCGACCGCCGCCGGCGGCGCGATGGCGCCGCCCTCGCCCACGCCCTTGACGCCGTATTCGGTCACCTTCGCCGGAATCACCGAATGCGCGATCTCGACGATCGGGATCTCCGTCGCGCAGGGCATCATGTAGTCCGCGAAGGTCGTGGCGAGCGGCTGGCCGAGATCCGAATAGGGGATCTCCTCGAAGAGCGCCGTTCCGATCCCCTGGGCGATGCCGCCCTGCACCTGGCCGTCGACGATCATCGGGTTGATCATCGTGCCGCAATCCTCGGCGACCACGTATTTCAGGATCTCGGTGATGCCCGTCTCCGGGTCGACGGCGACGATCACGGCATGGGTGCCGTAGGAGAACACGCCGCCGGAATCGCTCGGCTCGTAGGTCGAGACGATCTCGAGGAGCGGGTCCATGCCGTCCGGAAGGAGCTCCTGCCGGATCGAGGCCGCGCGCGCGATCTCGCCGAAGCTGACGGCCCCGGTAGCGCCCACCACCGCGCCGTTCTCGAGCCGGACGGATTCCGGCTCGGTCTGGAGGAGATGGGCGCCGATGCGCTTCACCTTGTCCGCGATGGCGCGGCAGGATTTCGCCACCGCGCCGCCGGAAAAGACGATCGTGCGCGACGCGAAGGAGCCGAAGCCGAAGGGCGCCGTCGCCGTGTCGCCGTAGCGGATCGAGATCCGGTCGGGATCGAGGCCGAGCTCGTGCGCGGCGATCTGGGCGAGCGAGGTCTCGTGCCCCTGGCCGTGGTTCTGCGCGCCGACATGGATCACCACGGAGCCGTCCGGCAGGACCCGCGTGCGCGCCGATTCGTAGCCCGGGACGACGCGCGACTTGCGCTTCGTCCATTCGGCCTGGCCGTGGCCGCTCTGTTCCGAATAGAAGGCGAAGCCGACGCCGATCGCGCGGCCGTCCGCCTCCGGCGTCCGCTGGCGCGCGCGGATCCCGTCGAGATCGATCAGCTCGACCGCCTTGGCGAGCGAGTCGTGATAATCGCCGGTGTCGAGCAGAAGCCCGCCCGCGGTCCGGTAAGGCAGCTCGGCGCTGGCCACCATGTTCATGCGCCGGAGCTCGGCCGGCTCGCGCCCGAGCTCGCGCGCCACCTCGTCCACCAGCCGCTCGATCGCGAAGCACGCGCCGGGCCGCGCCACGCCGCGATAGGGCCCCATCGGCGCCTTGCTGGTGGCGACCGTGTAGGTGTCGATGGCGAGGTGTCGGATCCGGTAGGGCCCCGGCAGGTTGCGCGCCGCCATGCTCGCTTCCATGAAGGCGCCGGTCGGCCAGAGCGCATAGGCCCCGGCGTCGATGTAGACGCTGCCCTCGATGCCGAGGAGCTCGCCTTCCGCGCTCGCGGAGATGGTGAGGTCGTAATAATGGTCGCGGGCGTGGACCGAGGCGATGAGGTGCTCCCGGCGGTCCTCGATCCAGCGCACCGGGTGCGGCACCCTCATGGCGATGGCCGCGACCGCGATCTCCTCCGGCATGAGCCGGTTCTTCCCGCCGAAGCCGCCGCCGACATCGGGCGCGATGATGCGCACCTTGTGCTCGGGGAGCCCGAGCGCCTCCGCGATGCCGAGCCGCATGACGTGCGGACCCTGCGTGGAGAGATGGATCACCAGTTCGTCCTGCCGGTGGTCCCAATGGGCCACCACGCCGCGGCCCTCGAGATGCACGGTGGCCTGCCGGTTCATCCGCAGCCGGCGCCGGAGCCGGATCGGCGCGCCGGCAAGCGAGGCCGGATCGCCCTCCACGACGCTGCTCCTGATGAAGGCGTTGTCGGGCCAGGCCTCGAAGAGGCGCGCGCAGTCGGGCCGCATCGCCGCGACGCAATCGACCACGGCGGGAAGCGGCTCGATGTCGACCGCGACCTGGTCGGCGAGATCCTCCGCCTGGCCGCGGGTCGCGCCGAGGCAGGCCGCGACGGCCTGGCCGACATAGCGGACCTTGTCCTCGGCGAGCGGCGGATAGGGGCTGGAGCGGAAGGCGGCGAGCTCGGGCCCGGCCTCCAGCACCTTCACCCAGGCAAGATCGGCGCGCGTGAAGACCCGTGCCGCCGCACCGTCCGGCTTTCCGACGGCGCGGAGGACCCCGTGCGCGACGTCGCTGCGCACGAACGCCACGTCCTGCATGCCGGGGAGGCGGATGTCGGCGACGAAGCGCCCCGCCCCGAGGAGATGCCGCGCATCCTCCTTGCGCAGGAGGCTCGCTCCGATCCAACCGTCTGCGGCGGCATGGGCCATGGGGTCGACCTCAGCTCCTTTCCGCCGGCCTCACGCCTTCGGCAGGTCGCTCTTCCATTTCGCGATGATCCGCTCGTCGAGCGCCTTGCTGGAGCGGGCGACGACCGGGAACGTGTCCTTGCGGTGGAACGGCTTGCAGGCGTTCACGATGACGCGGCCGTTGCGGCGGTCGTTGTCGCCGTCGTAGCACATCGGGTCGAGCGCCGAGCTCCAGCCGCCCTCGATGATGTCGACGCCGTCCCGCGTGTCGACGCGCGAGGACATCGCCCAGATCACGTCGTTGATGTTGGTGGGGTCGATGTCCTCGTCGACCACGATGGTCCAGCGGTTGCAGTAGGCGCCGGCATGGCAGTGCGCGGCGACCATCGCCGCCTGCTTGGCGTGGCCGCCATAGAGCTGCTTGATCGAGACGGTGAGCCAGAACCGGCTGCCGCCCGCCTCGTGCGCCCAGACCCCCTTCACCTCCGGGATGCCCGCGGCTTCGAGCTGGTTCCACACCGCGCCGCACCGATAGGTGCCGAGATAGAAGGTGTTGTCGTTCGGCGGCACGGCCGGGATGGCGCCGAGCAGGATCGGGTCGTTGCGATGCATCAGGGTGGCGATGCGGATCGCGGGCTCCGGACGGCTGCCGCCGGCATAATAGCCGGTCCACTCGCCGAGCGGGCCCTCCTGCACCGCATCGTTCGGGTGGATGAAGCCCTCGAAGGCGATCTCGGCGTCGGCCGGGACCGGGAGCCCGGTCTTCGGCATCTTCAGCACCTCGACCGGCTCTCCGAAGATGCCGCCCGCCGCCTCGAGCTCGCTCTTGTTGTAGGGGATCTCGAGGCCGGACAGCATGAAGATGGCCGGATGCATGCCCACCACGACGGCGACCGGACACGGCTCGCCGCGCTCGTGGTACTTGTTCATCAGGATCCGGCCGTGCTTGCCGGGCGAGATCATGACGGTCGCGAGGTTCGGCGCGTGCGACTGGATGCGATAGGTGCCGCTGTTGATCCAGCCCGAATCCGGGTCCTTCATGATGACCAGGCAGGCGGTGCCGATGAAGGGTCCGCCGTCGAGCTCGTGCCAGACGGGGGTCGGGATCCTGGTGATGTCGACCGCGTCGCCCTCGAAGACGTTCTCCATGAGCGGGCCGCTTGCGACCTCGACCGGCGGGAAGCTCGGCGCCTCGCGCATGTAGGTGCGCCACCATTGCACGAGGTCCATCTCGCCGGATTCCGGCGGCAGCCCGAGCGCGATGTTGATCCGCGAGACCGAGGTCAGGATGTTGGCGAGGACGCGGAAGCCCTTCCGATAGCCGGGCACCTCGTCGAACATGACGGCGGGATTGCCCATCTTCCGCTGGTAGATGTCGACGATGCCGCCGATCTCCTCCTTCGGCTCGGCCCCTCTGATCACCTTCAGTTCGCCGTTCGCCTCGACGGCGGAGAGCCAAGACCTCAGATCCTTGTTCGGCATACGTGAGAACCTTGTACCGTCGACCCGGGCCAATCGACGATAGGACGATGTGCAGCCGGCGCCCGGCACGACCTTGCGAAGGCGCGGCCGGAGCCCGGCTGAAGGATCTCGGCGCGGCCGAACGCACGCCGGCAGCTTCCCCTCCAGTCCCCGGTCCCCGTCCGCGGACCCTGGAACGTTATGGGGTGACCGTACCAAAATCAAGCCACTTCTCGTTTTTGTGGCAAAGCGCGCGGCGTGCTCCTAATTTGGTACATGTCCGCGCATTTCTGGAACATGATCGAGCCCGTGAGCCCGCTCCGCCATGAAACCGCCGCGCGAATCCGCGCCACCCTCGCCCGTCGCGGCCCGGGGAGCGGTTTCGGCAGCCGCGCTCCGGATCCGACACCCGCCGGCCCTAAGGCCGGACCGTGGCTCGCCGCAGGGATCCCGCTGTCGGCGCTGTGGCGTGGGTTCCGGACGGGCCTCGAATTCCGCGCCTCAGCTTGCAGGTGTACCGATTTTGGTGTACGTGCCAAAAAAGGCGTCTACGGGGAGCTCCGGGGAGCTCCGTTGCCGTTCCCGGCGGGACTGGAGCCGGCGGCGGACCCGGGAGTGCCGCCGGCAAGAAGAGAAAGAGGCCCTCGACCCGACATGCCGCACCCCGAACGCGCCGTGCGGCATAGCCGGAGCTCCTGGCCGGATCGAGGCGCCCGACCGGGCGTCCCCTCGCGTTCCGCCGGAACCACCGGCGCAATCGCGGCCGTGCGCGCTCGCGGGCGAGATCGGCGGGCCCGCGCCGGGGCCGCCTCCGGGCGGAAGGCGCAGGCGACCGGCTGCCGATCATTCAAATGGCTTCGAACCAGAGACAACAAATGTTCAATACCGTTCTGACGCTGCTCAGCGCCACGCAGATCCGCGAATATTATGCCGCGGGGTTCTGGCGCGACGACACGATCTACGGTCTGGTGAGCGGCCACGCCCGCAGCAATCCCGACCGACCGGCGATGCGGGACCGGCTGCGCCGGGTGACCTACAGCGAGCTCGTCGAAGCCGCCGACCGGCTTGCGACCGACCTTCACGCCAAAGGCGTCCAGCCGGGCGAGCGCGTCGCGGTGTGGCTGCCGAGCCGGATCGAGGCCGCCGTCGTCATGCTCGCCTGCTCGCGGAACGGCTATGTCTGCTGTCCGTCTCTCCATCGCGACCATACCGCCGGCGAGATCGAGGAGCTGCTCGTCCGCATGCGCGCATCCGCGCTCGTCGCGGAATTCGGCTACGGCGCGGATTCGCACCGGCGCTCAATCTTCGACCGCACCGGCGAGATCGCCTCGCTGCGCTGCGTCTACCGGCTCGAGCCGCTCTCCGAGGCCGATCTGCCAGGCGGGCTCTTCGGCGGGGTCCAGCCGCCCGCCGGCACCGCGCCGGCGCCGCTGCGCTTCGACCCGAACACGATCGTCTATCTCGCCTTCACCTCCGGCACGACCGGCGTGCCGAAGGGCGTCATGCACAGCGACAACACGCTTCTCGCGAACGCCCGGGTGATGTCCGACGACTGGGACCTGAAGCAGTCGACCGTGCTCTACTCGCTGAGCCCGCTCAGCCACAATCTCGGCTTCGGCGCGCTCGTCATGACGCTCTCGACGGGCGGGGAGTTCGTGGTCCACGACCTTCCCCGCGCCGCCAGCCTGGTCGACCGCCTGCTCGCGGTCGGCGCCACCTTCATCATCGGGGTGCCCACGCACGCGATCGACCTCCTGAGCGAGCTCCGCGCGCGCAAGCTGAAGCGCCTCGGCGCGGTCAAGGGATTCCGCATCTCCGGCGCGGCGGTGCCGCCGGTGGTGGCGGCCGGTCTCCTCGAGCACGGCGTCATCCCGCAGAGCGGCTACGGCATGACCGAGGCCGGCTCGCACCATTACACCCGCCCGGACGATTCCCCCGCGCGGATGATCGAGACCTCCGGACGCGCCTGCGACGGCTACGAGGTGAAGATCTGGTCGACGCAGGACCGCAACGTCGAGCTTCCCGTCGGCGAGGTCGGCGAGATCGGCGGGCGGGGCGCGAGCCTGATGCTCGGCTATTTCGACGACCAGGAGGCGACGGAATCCTCGTTCAACCAGCACGGCTGGTTCATGACCGGCGATCTCGGGCGGCTCGATGCCGACGGCTACGTGCAGATCACCGGCCGCAAGAAGGACGTCATCATCCGGGGCGGCCACAACATCTATCCGGCCCGGATCGAATCGCCGGCCATGCGCCACGAGGCCGTCGACCGGGCGGCCGTCATCCCGGTCCCGGACGAGCGCCTCGGCGAGCGGGCCTGCCTCGCCGTGGTGTTCCGCGACGGCCGGGAGGTGAGCCCGGAGGCGCTGCTCGTCCATCTCGACGAGCAGGGCCTCTCCCGCTTCGACATGCCGGAATTCTTCCTCCGCCTCGACCACCTGCCCCTCACGCCGAACGGCAAGGTGCTGAAGCGCGAGCTGGTCGAGGCCGTGCGGCGCGGCGAGCTGCGCCCGGTTCCGATCCGGTTCCATCCCGGCCTGAAGGACGAGCTCGCCGCCGAGACGATGCGGCGCCGGGCCCCGGACGCGGCCGCCGGCGCGGTGAGCCGGGCCTGACGATGCCGCCCGTGCCGGGCCTCGGCGCGGGCATCGACTTGGCGCACCGGGCGCGCTAACCCGGCGCCGCGGCGGAACGCCGGACCGAGACACCCGACCAGGAGAGCAGCATGGCAATGAAGATGACGGGCGAGGTCACCCTTCCCGCCGACCGCGAGACCGTCTGGGAGAAGCTCAACGATCCCGAGGTGCTGAAGGCGTGCATTCCCGGGTGCCAGTCGCTCGAGCGTACCGGCGAGAACGGCTTCGCGGCCGTGGCCAAGGTGAAGGTCGGCCCGGTCAGCGCCACCTTCAAGGGCGCCGTCACGCTTTCCGATTTCGATCCGCCGAACAGCTACCGGATCTCGGGACAGGGCGAGGGCGGCGTGGCGGGCTTCGCCAAGGGCGGCGCGCAGGTCTCCCTCACCGACGCCGAGGGCGGCGGGACCAACCTCGCCTACAACGTCGAGGCGGAGGTGGGCGGCAGGCTCGCCCAGCTCGGCAGCCGTCTCATCGACGGCGTCGCCAAGAAGATGGCCGACCAGTTCTTCGCCAATTTCGCGAAGACCGTCGGCGGCGAGGAAGCCGCGGCCGCAGCCGCCCAGTGAGCCGGTGACGCCCCCCGCGGCCGCCATCGGCCGCGGCATTGGAGAAGGCGCGGCGCGCGGCTAGGGTGAGGCGATGTCCTCCACCCTCGCCCGCTACGAGCGGATCGCCCGCTTCTACGATCTGCTCGATCTCCCCTTCGAGTACGGCCGCTATCGCCGGCTGAGGCCCCTGCTCTTCCGGGGGCTTTCCGGCCGGATCCTCGAAGCCGGCGTCGGCACCGGGCGGAACATGCCGTTCTACCCGCCGGGCGCAGGCATGGTGGCGATCGACCTCAGCCGTGCCATGCTCGCCCGCGCCGAGCAGCGGCGGGCGGCGCTCGGGGCGGCCGTCGAGCTCCGGCAGATGGATGTCACCCGGCTCGCCTTCGAGAGCGGCAGCTTCGACGCGGCCGTTTCCACCTTCCTGTTCTGCGTGCTCGCGGACGAGCTGCAGGAGCCGGCGCTGCGCGAGCTCGCCCGCGTGGTGAAACCGGGCGGCGAGATCCGGCTCCTCGAATATGTCCGTCCGCAGGGCCGGTTCCGCGCCGCGGTCGCGCGCCTCTGGGAGCCCTGGATGAACTGGGCCTACGGCGCCGGCTTCGACCGCCGCACCGAGGCGCATGCCCGGGCCGCCGGCCTCGAGATCGCCGAGACCCGCTTCCTCGTCGCGGACATCGTGAAGATGATAACGATCCGCGCGGGCTGAAGGGGAATGACCGGGCGCTGCGTCAGTCGACGGGCGTGAAGTGCTTCACCGAGACATCCGCGCCGGAAATGTTCCGGTTGTGCCGCTTGATCTCCTGGTGGTCGGCGCTCGCGAGATAGCGCTTGATGCTCTCCTCGGAATCCCACTCCGAATAGGAGATGAAGCCGCCCGGATCGTCCGAGGATCGCAGCAGCTTCTCGGACCGGCAGCCGGGCTGGCGGATCATGAGCGGCGCGCATTCCGCCTTCCAGTTCTCCACGGCGCGCGCGCTCATGTCGGGCGGGACGGTGACGAAGATCATGCGGATCACGGACATTCCGGACGTTCTCCTCGATGTTCTCGACGCGGGATCGCGGGCCGGGCCGGCGGACCTTCCGGTCGTCGGTCCGGCCCCGTCGGCCGGCTCACTTGCCCTTGAGGGCGTCCTTCACGCCGCCGATGGCGTTCTGCACCTTGCCTTCCGCCTGGTCGGCCTTGCCCTCCGACTGGAGCTTGGCGTCGCCGACGGCCTTGCCGACAGCTTCCTTCGCCTTGCCGCCGACATTCTTGGCGGAGCCTTCGATCCTGTCCCTGTCCATGCAAGTCTCCCTCATCGCGCCGGGACGCACTGCGCGCCCGGTTGCGGAGTCAACAATCCGCCCGGAGCCCGGTTCCCGCCTGCGCGATCCGCCGCACGCGCATGCGGCGCGATGGCGGGCGCCCGCCGCCATCCCCATCTGGGGCCGCATCAGGCCAGCGCCGACCGGGATTTCCGACCATGACAGACCAGTTCCACGCCCTCGGGCGGCCCGCGGCCGTTCCCTTCTCGCCGGACGAGGCGGTGCTCGACCGCGTGCCGAACCCGCATCGCGACGCCGATTATCTCGTCCGCTTCACCTGCCCGGAATTCACCTCGCTCTGTCCGGTGACGGGCCAGCCCGATTTCGCCCATCTCGTCATCGACTACTTGCCGGACGAATGGCTCGTCGAATCGAAGTCGCTGAAGCTGTTCTTCTTCTCCTTCCGCAACCATGGCGCCTTCCACGAGGCCTGCACCGTCGGGATCGGCAGGCGGCTCGTCGCCGAGCTCGCGCCGCGCTGGCTGCGGATCGGCGGGTTCTGGTATCCGCGCGGCGGCATGCCGATCGACGTGTTCTGGCAGACGGGCGCGGCGCCGGACGGGCTCTGGGTGCCGGATCCGGGGGTCGCGCCCTATCGCGGACGGGGCTAGTGGTCAAAATCTGACACTTGGTACCCATCACGATCGATGGCCAAACGACCGAGATTGATTGGGAAACCGATCTCTCCTAGACAAATCGGGAACGGCAGGTCGAGGTCGGTCGGCGTCTTGGACGAGCGCGAACAGGAGGAGGTCATGGATCGATGACGGTCACAAGAATCGTTGCCAATCTCAACGCGCCCAATCCAGCAGAACTTGCAAAGTTCTATATGGATGTATTCGGGCTCGACACGCCATTGGACATGGGCTGGATCGCATTTCTTGCGAGCAGCGCGACCCAGAAGATCGAATTGCACGCCGCCTCTGAAGGCGGGTCCGGCACCGAGCTGCCGGTGATTTCGATTGGAGTTGATGATCTGGACACCACGGAAGCGGCAGTACGCACTGCCGGAGCACAGGTGATCTATGGCCCCGCCCAAGAGCCCTGGGGCCTCCGCCGATTCTTCTTCCGCGATCCCGCCGGGAACCTTATCAATGTTGTCGACCATTAAGGGGGCGCCTGGCGCAGCTTCAGCGTTGTTGCTGGCAGCGTCTTCTTTGAGGAAACGACGAAGCAGCTCTGCGTTTTTTTGAGGCGCGTTGTTGGTGCGAGGCGGGCGCAGGACCCGCGTCCACTTCGGGCGAGAAGGCGCCGCTCCCGAGGCGAAGGCGGAACGGCGATAAAAGGGTCGGTAGTCGGCACCTACCTTGCGGGTACCAGGTGTCAGATTTTGACCACCAGCTCAGTCCATCCAGAAGCGCCGCACGGCGAGCACGTAGACCGTCACGAGTTCCAGCCGCCCGAGCAGCATGGCGAGCATCAGCAGCCATTTCGCCGAGGTCGCGACGCCTTGGAAGTTGCTCGCGGGGCCGACCACGGGGCCGAGCCCCGGACCGGCATTCGCCATCGCCTGCGCGACCGCGCTGGTGCTCGACAGGAAGTCGAGCCCGGTCGCCATCACCGCGAGCGAGAGCGCCGCGAAGGTGAGCAGGTAGAGAAAGAAGAAGGCGCGGACGGAATCGTACATCGCGGTGTCGACGCGCCGGGTGCCCTGCTTCAGGAGCACGACCTCGTTCGGCGAGAGCGTGGTGCGGAGCTGGTTGGCGATCCCCTTGAAGAGGATCTGCCACCGGAAGATCTTGATCGCGCCCGCGGTCGAGCCGGCGCAGCCGCCGACGAAGAAGAGCAGGAAGAAGAGCCCCACCGCGAAGCTGCCCCAGGTGCTGAAATCCGTCGTCGCGAATCCCGTGTCCGTCAGCACGGAGGTGACGTTGAAGGCGGCAAGACGGAGCGCCGTCGGACCGGCCATCCCGGCGCCGGCGACGTTCCACGCGGTCATCGCGAGGATCGCGACGGCGAGCACGGTCAGGAATCCGGAGACCTGCGGATCGCGGAATCCGGCGAAGCTCTGCGCCTGCACGACGCGCGCGAAATAGACGAGCGGCAGGGCGCCGAGCGCCATGAACACCGTCAGCACGATCTCGATCGGAACGGAATCGTAGAACCCGACCGATGCGTCCTTGGTCGAGTAGCCGCCGGTCGCGAGCGTGGTCATCGCGTGGTTCACCGCGTCGAAGACCGGCATCCCGGCCCACACCAGGGCAAAGGCGCAGAGAAAGGTGAGGAGGAAGTAGACGCCGGCGCAGAGCTTCGCGAAATCGTAGGCGCGCGGCAGGAACTTGTCCGAGATGTCGGACGATTCGGAATGGAAGAGCTGCATGCCGCCGATCCGGAGCTCCGGCAGCACGATCATCGCCAGGACGACGATCCCGATGCCGCCGAACCACTGGATCAGCGAGCGCCAGAGAAGCAGTCCCGGCGGCAGGTTGTCGAGGCCGGCGATCACCGTCGATCCCGTCGTCGTGATGCCCGACACGGTCTCGAAGAGCGCGTCCACGAGGCTGAGCTTCAGCGAGGAGAACAGCAGCGGCAGCGAGGCGAAGACGCTGAGCACGATCCAGAGGCTGACCGTCAGGAGATAGATCGAGCGCCGGTGCAGGCGCCCCCGCGAGACGCCGCGATTGGCGAGGACGAGGAAGGCGCCGCACGTGCCGGTCGTCACCGCCGCCAGCAGGAAGACCGTGCCGTCGGGGTTGTCGCCGGCAAAATCGACCAGAGCGGGGATCAGCATGCCGCCGGCCAGAAGGCAGAGCAGGACACCGTTCACATAGCTGATGAAGAGGATGTCGTGTCGGGGCATCTCGAAGAACCGGAAGATCTGCGAAGCGATCGGCGGGCGGCTCGGCGTATGGATTCCGCCGCCGGGGCCGGCGGCGGGTCGATCGAACGCCTGCTCCGAACCTCGATGCGGGTCTCGGCGAAGCTGGTCGGCGCGAGTCTCTACTCTCCTCCGCTTCCGCTGGCTACTCGGAACCGGCTGCGAGCCCCCTGCCCTCCTTCTTGCGGCCGACCCAATCCCGACTTGACGCGCCGGGTTTCCGCGGACACAATCCATGCAAACGTTTGCGTGAGCCTCCCGGCCGAGGATGCCCCCGGCCGAAGGGAGAGACGAAGGCCTTCCCTCGATGGTGGGCACGGCAGGCGAAAGGGAGGATCCGGATGCGGAAGAAGGTCGGAGGCATGCTCCTGGCAGCGGCCGCGACCGCGCTCGCATCCGCGGCCCAGGCTGAGGCGCCGATCCGGATTGCGGCGTCGCTTCCCCTCACCGGCAGCTTCTCCGTCAGCGGCGCGAAGCACGAGCAGGGCTATCGGCTCTGCGTCGATCTCATCAACGAGAAGGGCGGGCTGCTCGGCCGCAAGCTCGAGCTGATCCTCGGCGACAACCGGTCGGATACCGAAACGGCGATCAACCAGTACGAGCGCTTCATCAACGCGGACAAGGCGGACCTCGTGTTCGGCACCTTCTCCTCGAAGCTCACCTTCCCGGTCTCCGCCGTCATGGAGAAGTACGGCATGGTGCATCCGGTGCCGGCGGGCGGCGCGCTCCGGATCTGGTCGCAGGGACTGAAGCACGCCTTCTATTTCCAGCAGAACGCCGCCGAGCTCGTCGGGGAATCGCTCGTCGAGATGATCGACGCCCTGGTGCCCCCGGACGAGCGCCCGAAGACGGCCGCGGTCGTGCATTCGGACGACTTCTTCGCCAACGGCATCGCCGCGGGCCTGCTCGGCCGCAAGGTGGAAAATCCGGGCGGCGGCGTGGTGGCCGACCTCGCGCCGGGCTATCTCGCGGATCACGACGTCAAGGTGGTCATGGAGGAGCGCTGGCCGGAGGAAGGCTTCTCGGACTGGCTGAACCTCGCCAATTCCGTCAAGCGTTCGGAGGCCGAGCTGGTGATCGGGCTCACCGCCTCGGCCGAGGAGGCCGTCCAGCTGACCCGGGCGCTGCAGACGGTGAAGGCGCAGCCGAAATTCCTCTATCTGAGCCAGGGCACGCAGGCCGAATATGCCGAGGGCGCCGGCAAGGCGGCGGAAGGCGTCGCGGTGCACACCTCCTGGCATCCGGCCGTGCCCTTTGTCGGCCTGCTCGCCGGCGCGACGTTCACGAACCAGGATTTCCGCAAGGCCTTCGAGGCGAAGTACGGCACCGCGCCCGACGAGGATTCCGCGATCCCCTTCGCCGTCTGCCAGGGCATGGAGCAGGCCGTCCGCGCGACCGGGAGCACCGACAACCGGAAGCTCAGCGAATGGCTGCACGCCCGCACCAAGGAGGATCCCGTGCGCACGGTGCTCGGTCCGTTCAACTGGGACGAGCGCGGCCTGCCGAAGGGGCGCCCGTTCCTGGAGGCGCAATGGCAGGGCGGCGTGCTGAAATTCGTCTATCCGACCGACGAGTTCGAAGGCGTCGCCCCGCTCGTCTATCCGAAGCCGCAATGGTGAGACGTCGCGACCCGATCCGTACCGCCGGCGTTCCGCTCCCCCGGCCGGAGCGGCGGGCCGGGGCCTCCATTGCCATGAACTCCAAAGGCTAGCGATGCTCGAAGTGCGCGGATTGTGCAAATATTTCGGCGGCATCCGCGCCGTCGACCAGTGCAGCTTCACGGTCGAGCGCGGCTCCATCACCGCCCTCATCGGACCGAACGGCGCCGGCAAGACGACCGCCTTCAACTGCATCAGCAAGACGCTGCGGCCGAGCGCCGGCGAGATCTGGCTGAACGGCAGCCGGATCGACACGCTGAAGCCGCACCAGGTGACCCGGCTCGGCCTCAGCCGCACCTTCCAGATCAGCCGGAATCTCGAGGACCTGACGGTGCTCGAGAACCTCGTCGTGCAGTCGCGCGTGCCAAGCTGGCGGGCGCTGTTCGGACCGGCCGTCGCGGAGTGGGAGCGCGAGAAGGCGATGGAGATCCTCGAGTTCCTCGGGATCACCCGGCTCGCGCACGAGGAGACGCGAAGCCTCTCCTACGGCCAGAAGAAGCTGATGGATTTCGGCGCGCTGCTGATGTCCGATCCCGAGATCATCCTGCTCGACGAGCCCGCCGGCGGCGTCAATCCGCGGCTCCTCGAGGAGATCGTCGCGCGCATCCGCGAGCTCAACGCGCGCGGCCTGACGGTGCTCATCGTCGAGCACAACATGGATCTCGTGATGCGGCTCTCCCACAAGGTCGTCGTCATGGCGCACGGCCAGGTGATCGCCGAGGGCGCGCCGAGCGAGGTCCAGTCGGACCCGCTCGTCCTCGAAGCCTATCTCGGCGGGGCGCAGACCCTGCCCGTGGCTCCGACAATGGAGGCGGTCGGCCATGCCTGAGCTCCTCGAAGTCTCCGACGTCGTCGCCGGCTATGGCCGCGGCCCCGCCATCCTGAACGGCATCAGCCTCACCGTCAGGCCGGGCCAGGTGCAATGCATCATCGGGCCGAACGGTGCGGGCAAGTCGACCCTGATGAAGGCGATTGCCGGGCTGCTGCCGGTCAGGAGCGGCGAGATCCGGTTCGGCGGCGAGCGGATCGACGGGCTCAGGCCCGATCAGATCCTCAGGAAGGGGATCTGCTTCGTGCCGCAGGAGCGCGCGCTCTTCCCCAAGATGACGGTGCGCGAGAACCTCCGCATGGGCGGCTACACCTTGCGCGACGAAGCGCTTCTGGAGCGGCGGACCGAGGCCGTGCTCGAGCAGTTCCCGATCCTGCGCGAGCGCGCGCACCAGCATGCCGGCACGATGTCCGGCGGCCAGCAGCAGATGCTCGCGATGGCGCGCACGCTCATCGTCGAGCCCCAGATCGTCATGCTCGACGAGCCTTCGCTCGGGCTCGCGCCCCAGATCGTCCAGCAGATGTTCGAGATCATGCACATGCTCCGCAATCGCGGCATGACGATCCTGCTCGTGGAGCAGAACGCGATCGCCGGCCTGAAGCATTCGGACTGGGGCACCGTGCTCGATCTCGGCCGCACGCTCTTCGAGGGACCGGCGCCGGAGGTGCTCGTCGATCCCCGCATCCAGGAACTCTATCTCGGCCGGTCCGCCGCCGCGGCCGCCTGAGCGGAAGGCGCCATGATCGACATCCTCCAGGTCCTCGTACTCGGCCTCGCCCTCGGCGGGGTCTACGCCCTGATGGCGTCGGGGCTCACGCTCATCTTCGGCGTCATGCGGATCGTCAACCTGGCGCATCCGATCATGATCCTGACCGGCGCCTTCGTGAGCTACTGGCTTTTCACGCTCTACGGGATCGACCCGATCCTCTCGATGCCGGTCGCAGCGCTCGTGCTCTTCGTGATCGGCCTCGTGCTCTACAAGCTCGTCTTCGCGCGCGAGGCGGCGAGCGCGAAATATTCCGAGATGACGGTGCTCCTCACCTTCGCGCTCGCCATGAGCTTCGACGGCCTTCTCGGGGCGCTCTTCTCCAACACGCAGCGCGTCACGACGCCGTCCTACGGCACGCAGGCGATCTTCCTGGGCGATCTCTTCATCCCGACCGCGCAGCTCTATGCCGGCATTGCGAGCTTCGTCATCATCGGCGGGCTGATGCTGTTCCTGCGTTACACGCGGTTCGGCTACGCGATCCGCGCCACGACGCAGAACCGCGCCGCGGCGCAGCTGATGGGCGTCAACGTCGAGTTCGTCTCGCTCGTCACCTTCGGCATCGGCCTCGCGCTCGCCGGCGCCGCGGGATCGCTCGTCAGCTTCATCTTCTCCTTCTTCCCGGCCAAGCACTGGGAATGGATCGCAATCCTGATGTCGCTCGTCGTCCTCGGCGGCATGGGCAAGCTGATGGGGACCATCGTCGCGGCCCTCCTGCTCTCCGTCATCGCCGCCTTCGTCGGCACCTATGCCGGCTCGACCTGGTCGACGATGACCTTCTTCCTGGCGCTGTTCGTGATGCTTCTCGTCCGTCCGCAGGGCCTGTTCGGCGACAGGATCGAGGAGGCCTGAGATGAGCACCAATCTCGACGTCGGAAACGTCCTCGACGCCCGCCGGCAGCACGACAGCTCGCTCGCCCGGGAGAAGCGCGCCGGCCGCCCGCTCTACGTCCCGATCGTGCTTCTCCTCGTGCTGGCGGCGCTCCCCGCGCTCCAGCTGATCGGCGGCTACAATTACGTTCTCCACCTCGCGCTCTACACGATGATGTACGTGGCGATGGCGTCGAGCTGGAACATTCTCGGCGGCTATACCGGCTACGTCTCGCTCGGCCATAACGTATTCTTCTGCATCGGCGGCTATTTCTCCGGCATGCTGCTCGCCTATTTCGGCGTCAGCACGATCCTCACCGCGCCGTTCGCGGGGCTCGCCGCCGCCGTGATCGGCTTCGGCATCGGCCTCGTGACGCTCAGGATGCGCGGGCCGACCTTCATCATCTCGTCGATCGCGCTCCTGATGGTGGCGCGCATCCTGTTCGACAACTGGCACTTCGTGGGGGGAGCGAACGGCATCACGCTGCCGCAGCTGTCGCTCGACGCAAGGTGGATGAAGATTCCCTACTACTACGCGTTCCTCGTCATCGCCGCGGTCACCGTCTACACGTCCTACCGCATCAAGCACTCGAAGTTCGGGCTCGGGCTGCGGGCGATCTCGCAGGACGAGGTGAAGGCCGAGAGCGCCGGCATCGACACGCGCTTCTACAAGGCCTTCGCCTTCGCCATCTCGGCCTTCTTCGTCGGCATGGCGGGGGCCGTCTGGGGCGAATATCTCACCTACATCCGGCCCAACATCTATCTCGTGATCCTCGTCGCCGCGAACATGGTGCTGATGTGCATCCTGGGCGGCAAGGGCACCGTCGCCGGCCCGATCGTCGGGACGGTGCTGCTCGTCCTCTTCAACGAGTTCTTCGTCGCCACGATGGGCGCGAGCGAGCTCAACATCATGGGCACGGGCATCATCATGATGCTCGCGCTCCTCTACTTCCCGAACGGGATCGTCGGCACGCTCGCGCAGAAGAGGCGGCTGCCGCGCTTTCTCGACTGGGACTGACGGAAGGAAGCCATGTCCGGGTTCGTCCTCTACAACGCGCCGCAATCGACCTGCAGCCAGCGCGTCCGCTTCGTGCTGAACGCCAAGGGGCTCCCCTTCGAGGAGCACAAGCTCGATCTCTTCGCAGGCGACCAGCTGAAGCCGGACTACCTCGCCATCAATCCCAACGGGGTCGTGCCGGCGCTCGTCCATGACGGCGAGCCGGTGATCGATTCGGCCGTCATCATCGAATATCTCGACGAGCTGGTGCCGGAGCGGGCGCCGTTCCGGCCGAAGAGCCTGCTCGGCATCGCCCGCATGCGCTCGATGATGCGCTTCATCGACGAGGTGCCGACCCCGGCCGTGCGAGTGCCGTCCTACAATCTCGCCTTCCTGCCCCACTTCCAGTCCATGTCCGAGGCGGAGTTCCAGGCGCTCGCC
This sequence comes from Propylenella binzhouense, assembly GCF_009866965.1. Classification (GTDB taxonomy): domain Bacteria; phylum Pseudomonadota; class Alphaproteobacteria; order Rhizobiales; family Afifellaceae; genus Propylenella; species Propylenella binzhouense. The sequence continues at coordinate 17,353 of NZ_SPKJ01000071.1, forward strand.
GATTCCAAGCCGCTCCGGCGCGAATTCCTGCTGCGCATGGGCCGCACGGGATTTCCCCAGGCCGACATGGATGAGGCGATCGGACGCCTTTACCGCGCGGTCGTCCGCATGGACGAGTGGATCGGGGCGAGCGGCGGGCCCTTCCTGATGGGCGAAGCCATCACGCTCGCCGACGTCGCGATCATGCCGGTGATCGTCCGCATGGACGACATCAATCTCGCAAGCCACTGGGACGAGCGGCCGTCGATCGCGCGCTGGCTGGACGCGATCCGCAGCCATCCGGCCTTCCAGCCGACCTATTATTTCGGCTCGCTCCTCACCGAGAAATATCCCCACCTCGCCGAAGGCAAGCTCCGCAAGGCGAGCTGAACCGCGGCGCCAAGGCGCGCATCGGCGCGGAAGCAGCCGCCACCCTCCGGACCTGACGGGACGCTGACGAAAGGCATCAGCGAGCGGTCAGTCCGCCCGGACGACACTTCCGGGCGATGCGACCCCAGCCGACACCATCGCCCGCGCCCTTCGCCGCCAGGCCGGTTCCGACCGGTGACCCCGGTGGTCACGATAGGGGCGCGGCTACGGACGCGGCTATCAACGGGCAGCCCGCCCGCACCACGATCGCGGTCTGGGATCCCTTCGTCCGCATCTTCCACTGGATGCTCGCCACAGCCGTCGCCGCGGCGCTCACGACCGGCCTCCTCCTGCCGGCGACCTGGACCCGCCTCCACATAGCGGCCGGCACCCTAGCGGCGGCGCTCGTCGCGGCCCGGATCGTCTGGGGCTTCCTCGGGCCGCACTTCGCCCGCTTCGCCACCTTCGTCGGCGGCCCGGCAACCGTTCTCCGATACACGCGCGAGCTGATCGGCCGCCGCGCCGGCCGGCATCTCGGCCACAATCCGCTCGGCGGGGCGATGATCGTCGCGCTGTTGGCGCTCCTGATCGCCATCACGGCGACCGGAACCGCCGCGCTCGGAGGCGTCCTGAAGGCCGGTCCGCTCGCCTTCGCCACCAGCTATGCCGCCGGGTCGGCGGCGCGCGAGATCCACGGGCTCCTCGCCTACGCGCTGCTCGCGCTGATCGCGCTGCATGTGGCGGGCGTCCTCTTCGAGAGCCGCCGCACCCGGGAAGACCTCGTCGGCGCCATGATCCACGGGCGCAAGCGCGGCATGCCAGGGGCCGGCAGTGCCCGGAGCGCCCAAGCGAGGCCGGTCCTCGCGGCCGGGATCGTCGCGGCAATCCTCGCCGGCTCGACCCTCGTTTCCGCGGCGCTCTCGCAGCGGCCGGCCGCGGGTGTCCCGACCGCCCCGCTCGATCCGGCCTATGCGGAGGAATGCGGCGCCTGCCACATCCCCTACCATCCGAGCCTCGCCCCGGCCGCCGTCTGGACGGCGCTGATGAACGGGCTCTCCGATCATTTCGGCGAGGACGCCTCGCTCGATCCGGCGACGACGCGGGCGATGCGTGACTATCTCGTGGCCAATGCCGCCGAGGCCTACGACACCCGCGCGGCCAACGTCTTCCGCAGGCGCGCCGCCGACGATCCGCTCCGCCTGACCGCCACGCCGTTCTGGCGACGCCGCCACGCCGAAATCCCGGCGGCGGTCTTCGCGTCGCCCCCGGTCGGCGGCGAGGGCAATTGCGCCGCCTGCCATGCCGACGCGGCGACAGGCCGCTTCGCGCCGGCGGCGATCACCATCCCGAAGGAGACGACGTCATGAGAGCCACCCCCCGGAGCACATTTGCCGCCGGCCTTTTCGCCGTGGCCGCGGCGACGGGACCGGCCGCGGCCGGGCCGGCGCAGCAGGCGATCCTCGACCATTACGCGGCGGAGGCGAAGGCGGCCGGAGCGCCCTCCGCCTTCTCGGCGGCGCGCGGAGAGGCCTTCTTCCGCGCGAAGCACGGCGTGAGCGCCGAAAGCCCGTCCTGCAGCGCCTGCCACACGGCCGACCCGCGCAATCCCGGCCGGACCCGCGCCGGCAAGCCGATCGAGCCGATGGCGGTATCGGCGGTGCCGACCCGGTTCACGGATCTCGCCGAGGTGGAGAAATGGTTCCGGCGGAACTGCAACACCGTGCTCGGGCGGGCATGCACGCCGGCGGAAAAGGGCGATTTCGTCGCCTTCATGGCCTCGCGATAGCCGGAACGGGAGGAGATACTGATGAAGCCCTACGCGTTCCCGCTGGTCGCGATCGCCCTGGCAGGATGTGCCGTCCTGGCAGCCCAGACGACGGCCGTTCCGCAGTCCGCCGGCGGCACGGCGCGCGAAGCTCCGGCCTCCCCGCCCGCCGGGAGTGCCGATCCCGCCACGGCCGCCGCGCCGCCCGTCACGGGCGGAGAGGCCTTCGCGGCGGAATGCGGCACGTGTCACCTCCCCTACCTGCCGGCCTTCCTCCCCGCCCGCTCCTGGGAGGCGATCACGTCGGATCTCGCGCATCATTTCGGCGAGGATGCGAGCCTTGACGCGGCAACCACCCGGGCGATCACGGACTATCTCGTCGCCAACGCGGCCGATGCGAGCCGGCGGAGCCGCCGCTTCCTGCGCGGCATCGACGCCGGGGAGACCCCGCTCCGCATCACCGGCACCCCCTGGTGGCAAAGCGCGCACCGGGAGGTCTCGGCGCGCCATTTCGCGAGCGACAAGGTGAAGACGCCGTCGAACTGCGCCGCTTGCCACAGGGCGGCCGTCTCCGGGTCGTTCGACGACGACGATTGAACGGCGCCGGGACCGCTTTTCCCGGCAGGCCGGGCAAGCGCCTCAGCCCTCGACCTCGAGCCCCGACTTGACCGGCCTGTTCTCGCTCTCCACCCGGATGCCGGAAAGGAGCGCCTGGGTCTCGAGCAGCGCCGCGAAATCCTTCTCCAGATAGGCGGCCGGGTCCGGCTGCAGCGAGGCGGCCCCGAAATGCGCCTGCAGCGCCTCGCGGGTGGCGGCCGTCACCGGCATGGGCGTGCCGAGCTCGCGCGCCGAGCTGAGGCCGAGGTCGAGATCCTTCCTGAGGAGCGTCGGGGTGAAGGTCGTCGTCCAGTCGAGGTTCACGAGCGCCGGGCTCTTGTAGCGCGTGAAGGTGGAGCCCATCACCGAATTGTTGATGAACTCCAGGAATGCGTGGCGCGGCACGCCCGCCTTCTCCGCGAGCACGGTGATCTCGACGAGGTTCTGGATGACGACGCCCAGCATCACGTTATGGGCGATCTTGCAGAAGCGGGCGAGCTCGCCCTCCCCGACATAGGCCACGCCCGCGCCGCCGATCGTCTGGAGATAGGGCTTCGCGACCTCGTAGATGCTCTCCGGTCCCGAGGCGACGACCGAGAGCTTGCCGGCCTTCACGCACTTGCCGTTCCCGCTCACCGGCGCGACCAGGAATTCCGAGCCGAGCCCGTTGATGCGCGTGCGGAATTCCGCCGATTCCTCGACCGAGATGGAGGAGCAGTCGACGAAGATCCGCGGCATCGGTCCGGAGCTGCGGCCGTCCACCACGCCGGCGGCGCCGAAATAGACCTGGTCGAGATCCTTGCCGGTCGAGACCATGGTGAACAGGATGTCGACATCGGCGAGGTCGGCGGGCCGGTCGGCGATCTTGGCGCCCTTCTCCGCGAGCGGCTCCGCCTTCGCGCGCGTCCGGTTCCAGACGGTCACGTCGTAGCCCGCCTTGATGAGCCGCTCGGCCATCGGATAGCCCATCCGGCCCATCCCGATCCATCCGAGCTTGTGCCTGTTCTCCTGCATCTATGGCCTCCTCCGGCGCGTGCAATCGTTTGCATTCTGATTAACATCAGGCGGTCGGCGGTTCAACCCCGGCCGGGATCGCAACCGCCTCCGCCGCTCAGCCGAAATCCCCGGTCCAGTCGCGCGTCTCCAGGATCGCCTTCACGCGGCCGAGGAAGGAGGCCGAATAGGCCCCGTCGAAGGCGCGGTGATCGAAGCTCTGCGCCAGCACGCCGACCGGATGGATCGCGATCGAATCGCCGCTCTCCGTCTCCACCACGACCGGGCGCTTGCGGACCGCGTCGGTCGACATGATGGCGACCTGCGGCGGATTGATGAGGGGCACGGTGAAGAGCGTGCCGAAGCTGCCATTGTTGGTGATCGAGTAGGTGCCGCCCGAGAGGTCGTCCGGCGACAGCCTGCCGCTGCGCGCCTTCTCGACCTGGCGGTCGATCGCCCTGGCGAGGCCCGGCACCGTGAGTTCGTCGGCGTTGCGCACCACCGGCACCACCAGGCCGTCCTGGCCGAGATCGACCGCGATCCCGAGATTGACCTCGCGCGAGAGCGCGAGCCCGTCGCCCTCGACCCGCCCGTTGACGCGCGGAAAGTCGCCGATCGCGATCGCGACGGCCCGCGCGATGAAGGGCAGATAGGTGAGCGCGGTGCCGTGGCGCTCCCGGAACGCCTGCTTCCTGGCCGAGCGGACGCGCTCGACATTGGCATAGTCCACCTCGACCGCCTGCACGGCCATCGGGATCGTCCGCCAGCTTTCGGAGAGGCGCTGCGCGGTCTGCCGCCGGATCGCGTTGAAGGGCACCAGTTCGCCGGGCGCGTCGCGGACGGGCTGGGGCGCGGGGCGGGCCGCCGGCTGGGGCGCCTCGGCGCGGGCCGGGGCGG
>NZ_SPKJ01000072.1 GCF_009866965.1 Propylenella binzhouense
GTTGGCGCAGGGCGCGCCCGCGGCGGGCGCCGCCGCTCCGGCGGCCGGCGAGCAGGCGCAGGCGCCGCAGCCGGACTGGATGAAGCTCTGCAGCCAGCATCCCGAGACGAAGCAGCAGGTCTGCGTCATCACGCGCGAGCGGCGCGCGGCCACCGGCCAGCTGCTCGCGGCCGTCTCCCTGCGCGAGGTCCAGGACAAGAAGATCCTGGTGACCGCGGTGCCGCCCGGCATGCTCCTGCGGCCGGGTCTGCAGATCCAGATCGACGGCGGCAAGACGCAGAAGGGCCAGTACACCATCTGCTTCCCCAATCTCTGCTTCGCGGAGAACGAGGTGAACGCCGACTACGTGAGCAGCCTGAAGCGCGGCAAGCAGCTCGTCATCACCTCGCTCAATCAGCAGGCGAAGCCGGTCAATTTCGACATCAGCCTCGCCGGCTTCACGGCCGCCTATGACGGCCCGGCGGTCGACCCGGCGCAGCTCCAGGCCGAGCAGGCGAAGCTCCAGGACGAGCTGAAGAAGAAGGCCGAGGAGGCGCGCCAGCAGCTCATCGAGCGCCAGCGCCAGGAGACCGCGCCGGCCGGCCAGTAGCGCCGCCCGGCCTCGAGCCCAGAAGGGAACCCGGCCCCGGCGGCCGGGTTCAGTTCGCCGAGCCGCGGCTCCTGTAGCCGCCCTGCTCGAAGGCGGCGAAGAACTCGCGCACCTGCGGGTGGCGGACCGGATCGCCGCTGTCGTCCGGCATCAGGTTCTGCTCCGAGACATAGGCGACGTATTCGCTTTCCGCGTTCTCGGCGAGCAGGTGGTAATAGGGCTGATCCTTCGACGGGCGGATCTCCTCGGGAATCGCCTGGTACCATTCCTCGGTGTTGGAGAAGGTGGGATCGACGTCGAAGATCACCCCGCGGAACGGGAACACGCGGTGGCGCACGACCTGACCGACCCGGTATTTCGCTTCCAGTATCCTGACCATCGACCACGCCTCTTCACGTCCGCTTCGCCGCCGCGATCCCGAGTTCGCCCGCCTGCTTCCGCCGCCGCCCGATCCGCCAGCGGTCGTGGACCCACATCCATTCCTGCGGGCGCTCCCTGATCCAGGCCTCGAACTGCGCCTGGAGCGACTGGGTCGCCGCGAGCACGTCCGCCGTCGGATCATTCGTCTCCGGCACCGGAATCTCAACTCCGTCGATCCGGAACCTGCTTCCGGCAAGGCGAACCACGCGCCCTGCGAAGAGCGGCACATGCAAGCGGCGGGCCAGCATCGCCGGAAACGGGTTGGCGGTCGCCTCGCGACCGAAGAACGTGACCGGCACGCCGTTCGTCTCGCGGTGGTCGCCGAGAAGGCCGATCGCGTTACCGCTCCGCACCCAGCGCATCACCCGGCCGGGCGTCGTGTGCCCCTTCGAGAAGAGCCCGCCGTCGAACAATTCGCTCCTCAGTCCGGTGACGTACCGGTCGGAGCGCGGGTTCGAGAGCTTCTGGTAGATGCCGGCGAGGGAATAGCGGGACCGCAGCGGCCACGCGGCCACCTCCCAGTTGGCCGAATGGAGCGCGACGAAAACGGCGCCGGTCGGACAATCCGCGATCCGCGCCCGCACCGCGTCGGGAAGGACCACCTCGAAGCGGCTGCCATCGGCGAGAATCCGGTCGATCTGGAAGGTTTCGGCGAAGGTGCGGCCGAGATTGTTCCACTGCGCCCGGGCGATCGCCTCGCGTTCGGCCTCGGTCTTGTCCGGGAAGGCGCGCCGGAGATTCTCGAGCACCCGGCGATGCCGGCGGGTGCGCGGCGCCACGCATTCCCACGCCGCGCCCATGAGGCTGGAGCTCGAATCGACCGGGAGAGCGCGGACGAGCGCGGCGACCGTGCGCAGGCCGGCATATTCCACGATCTCGCCGGCACGGCGGAAGAGACCGGCGCGGCGCCGGCGACGACCTTTCACGCTGTTCGGCTCGCCCAAGGCCGTGCCTTCATTGACCTCACGCCGCAATCACTCTAGCCGGATCGGACTGCCGCCGAGTTAAGCGAGGCGGCAGGCTCATGCAACCAAGGCCGGCATCCGACCGGCGCCGACCCCGCCATGACCAAGGTCGCCGGCCTCGCGCTGCCCTTCTTCGGGCTCATCTTCATCGGCTTCCTCGCCGGGCGGATCTGGCGGAAGGCCGAGAGCGAGCTCTCCTGGCTCAACGTCTTCGTGATCTACTTCGCCCTGCCGGCGCTCTTCATCCGGCTCGTCGCTGCGACGCCCATCGATGAGCTCGCGAACTGGTCCTTCGTGTTCGCGACCAGCCTTGCGACCTATACCGCCTTCGCGGTCGCCTTCGCGTTCGCCGCCGTGAGGAGCCGCGGCGATCTCGCCGAGGCGACGTTGCAGGGGATGGTCGGCGGCTACGGCAATGTCGGCTACATGGGACCGCCGCTCGCGCTCGTCGCGCTCGGTCCGAGCGCCGCCGTTCCCGCCGCGCTCGTCTTCTGCTTCGACGTCGCGCTCGTCTTCACGCTCGCGCCGCTGATGATGGCGATCGCCGGGCATGGCGGCGCGTCGCCGGTGCGGCTGCTGTTCGATATTCCCCGGCGGGTCCTGCTCCACCCGTTCATCGCCTCGACCCTGATCGGGGTCGCGGCCGCAGCACTCCGCTACGAGCCCCCGGCGCCGGTGGCGCGGCTCCTGGAGCTCCTCTCCAACGCCGCCGCGCCGTGCGCGCTTTTCGCGCTCGGCGTGACGGTGGCGCTGCGGCCGCTCAAGCGGATCGGGGCGGAGCTGCCGGTGCTGATCGCGGTGAAGCTCGTGCTCCACCCGGTCATCGTCTTCGGCCTGCTCGCCTGGATCGGCGGCTTCGACAGGATCTGGATCGAGACGGCGGTGCTGATGGCATCGCTGCCGCCGGCGGCGACGATCTACGTGCTTGCCGTCCAGTACGATACCTACGTCTACCGCAGTTCGTCGGCGATCATGATCGGGACCGCAATCTCCGTCTTCACCGTCACGGGCGTGCTCTATCTCATCACCCACGACCTCTTGCCGTTCGGCCTCTTCGAACCGTGAAGGGAGCAGGGCCGAAGGCGGTCAGCCCGGAGACGGCAGCCGCGCCCCGAGGCCGCGGCGCATCAGGAACTGGCGGGCGAAGGGGATGCCGGCGGCAGCCGCCAGCCCGGCACTCCGCAGCGCCTGGACCGGCAGGAAATCGGTGAGGAGCGAGCGGTTGAGGAGATCGACCATCAGCGTCCGGCTCGCTATGTCGAAACGGCGGGCGCGGCCGTAGGACGCGACCGCCGTCTCCGCGCCCGGATCGGCGCGGTGCCTTGCGAAGAGGTGGACGAGCGCCTCCACGTCGCGGAAGCCGAGATTGAGGCCCTGCGCGCCGATCGGCGGGAACGTGTGGGCGGCCTCCCCGACAAGCACGATCCGGCCGCGCGCGACCTCCTTGGCGAGCGCGCCGTGGAGCGGCACGAGCGCCGGCGCGCTTTCCGCCGTCATGGCGCCGTGGATCGAGGCGGCGCGCTCCTCCACGACGCGCGCGAAGGCCGGGCCGGCGAGGAGGGCTGCCATTTCCGCGCGGTCCGGCCGGTCGACCCAGACGAGGCTGACACGGTGGCCGGGCAGGGGGACCAGCGTGAAGGGCCCGGCCTCGGTGTGGAACTCGGTCGAGACGCCGCGATGGGGCGACTCGATCCCGAAGGTCGCCACGATCGCGGCCTGCCGGTAGGACCAGGTCCGCGATTCGATGTCGGCGGCACGCCTTGCAAGCGAGCGGCCGCCGTCGGCACCGACGACCAGCCTGGCCTCCACCTCGCCCGAGCCGGACCGGAGCGTCACGGCATCGGAGCCGGGAAGAACCGCGTCGACCGGCTCGCGCCGGACCGTCAGTCCTTCCACGTCCCCGGCCGCCTCCGCCAGGCCGGCGACCAGATCGGCGTTGGGAACGTTGTAGCCGAAGGCGGGAAGGCCGATCTCGGAGGCATAGAAGGTGACCTCGGGCGCGCGGATCAGCCGCTTGGTGGCGTCCGCCATGCGAATCGCTGTGATCGGCTCGCCGTAGCGTTCAACGTGCTGCCAGGCGCCGAGGCTCTCGAGAAGGTCGACAGAGCCGCGCAGGAGTGCGGCCGTGCGCCCGGGCGGAAAGCTGGCGGGCGGGGCACAGAGGATGGTCTCGAGACCGGCGCGTGCGGCCGCGAGCGCGGCGGCATAGCCGGTCGCCCCGCCGCCGATGACGGCGACGTCGAAGCTATGTGGGGTCGGACTGGACATGGCCGGGAACATGGCGCAGGCGAGGTCTGCCGGCAATCGGCGCTTCGTCTCTGCCACGGGAACCGAGGCCAGGGCCCGCCCAATTGCACCGCAGCCTGTTGCCGGCCCTTGCACTTCCCGCGATCCGCAAGGCATGAGTGTGCGGGAAATGGAGGGACGTCGTGCGGCATCGCACCGCTATTCGAGGCGCTTGCCCCCTGCGCGCGCGGCCGGCCGGATGCGGTTCCGGTCCGGCGGCCTGGAAGGGATCTCCTTCGGAGGCGAGGCGGCGGTGATCGGCTCGCGGCGCCTCTTCGCGATCCATCTCTTCACGGCGACCGGCGCAGCGCTCGCGCTGCTCTCGGTGCTTGCCGCCTGGCAGGGGGACTGGCGCGCGACCTTCGTCTGGCTCGGGATCGCGCTCATCGTCGACGGCATAGACGGGCCGATCGCCCGGCGCTTCAAGGTGCGCGAGCGGCTGCCGAAATGGGACGGCGCGGCGCTCGATTTCGTCATCGACTACGCCACCTACGTGTTCATCCCGGCGCTCGTCATCGCGCTCGGCCTGCATCTTTCGACGCTGCTCGGCGCCGTGCTCGGCGTGATCGTGGCCGTGACGGGCGCGCTCTATTTCGCCGATACGCGGATGAAGCAGCCGGACAATTCCTTCCGCGGCTTTCCGGCCGTCTGGAACATGGCCGCCTTCGTGATGTTCGCGCTGATGCCGTCCCCGGCCGTCATCACGATCGTGGTGATCGCGCTGGCGGCGCTCACCTTCCTGCCGGTCAATTTCGTCCATCCCGTCCGGGTCGTGCGCTGGCGCCCGCTGACGCTCGCAATGCTCGCCGGATGGCTCGTCGCCTCGTCCTGGTTCCTGCTCACCGAGCCTCCGCTCTCCGCCGGCATCAAGACGCTGCTGATCGTCACGAGCCTCTATCTGCTCTGCGTGTCGGGGGTGCAGCAGATGCTGCCGCGGCGGCCGAAGGCGGGATTCTGACCTCGCGGACCGGAGCCGGCCCGCCGATCCGCGGGCGCCGGCCACCGGACTGCGCAACGACCGGGAGAAGGACATGGCACAGGCGATCAGGATCGGGCAGTTCGGCGGGCCGGAAGTGCTCCGGTACGAGGAGATCGGCGCGATCGGCGATCCCGGCCCGGGCGAGGTGAAGTTGCGGCACGAGGCGGTCGGGCTCAATTTCATCGACGTCTACTACCGGACCGGCGTGTACCAGCCGCCGAACGGCTTTCCCTTCATCCCGGGCAACGAGGGGGCGGGCGTCGTCGTCGCGACGGGCCCCGGCGTGGCCGAGTTCGCGCCCGGCGACCGCGTCGCCTATACCGGGCCGCTCGGCGCCTACGCCACCGAGCGGCTGATCCCGGCCGCGAGCCTCGTCAGGCTGCCGGACGGGATCCCGTTCGAGACCGGCGCGGCGATGATGCTGAAGGGGCTCACCGCGCAATATCTGCTGCGGCGCACCTACAAGGTGGAACCCGGCCAGACGATCCTGTTCCACGCCGCCGCCGGCGGCGTCGGTCTCATCGCCTGCCGCTGGGCGAAGGCGCTCGGCGCGACGGTGATCGGCACCGCCGGCTCCGCGGAGAAGATCGCGCTCGCCGAGGCGAATGGCTGCGACCACGTCATCGACTACCGGCGCGAGAACTTCGTCGAGCGGGTCCTGGAGATCACCGGGGGCGGCAAGTGCGACGTCGTCTACGATTCGATCGGCAAGGACACCTTCCCCGGGTCGCTCGACTGCCTGAAGCCGTTCGGCATGTGGGTGCTGTTCGGGCAGTCGTCCGGCGTGATCGAAGGCTTCGACCTGAACCTCCTCGCGCGGAAGGGCTCGCTCTACGCGACGCGCCCGACGATCTTCACGCATATCGCCGACCGCGCGGTGATGCAGGCGATGGCCGACGAGCTCTTCGAGGCGGTCCGGACCGGCATGGTCGAGATCCCGGTGAACCAGCGCTTCCCCCTTTCCGAGGCAGCCGAGGCGCACAGGGCGCTCGAGGGGCGCGCGACGACCGGCGCTTCCGTGCTCCTGCCCTGATTGCGGAAGCGGCTCCGCCTGCATGCGATTTGGGCTGGCGCGGCTTGGGCCGCGATCCTAACGTGCCGGCCGTTCGAGGGACCCGATGGACGTTGCACCACCCGGGCGGGCCGTGTCCGATAGCCCGCCACTGCTCGAGACGGCCGGTCTGACCAAGCGATTCGGTTCGCTCACCGCATGCGATGCGATCGATCTGCGGATCGCGTCCGGCGAGATCCACGCTCTCCTCGGCGAGAACGGCGCCGGCAAGTCCACCCTGGTCAAGATGCTCTACGGGGCGCTTGCCCCGGATGCGGGCGAGATCCGCTGGCGGGGAGAAGCGGTCTCGATCGCATCGCCGGCGGCGGCGCGCCGCCTCGGCATCGGCATGGTATTCCAGCACTTCTCGCTCTTCGAGGCGCTGACGGTCGGCGAGAACATCGCGCTCGCGCTGCCGAAGAAGGCCGTGACGCACGGCCTCGACGGGACCATCCGCACCGTCTCGCGGCAATACGGGCTGCCGCTCGATCCGCATGCGCGGATCGCCGACCTCTCCGTCGGCGAGCGCCAGCGCGTCGAGATCGTGCGCTGCCTGCTGCAGGAGCCGCGGCTCATCATCATGGACGAGCCGACATCGGTGCTGACCCCGCAGGAGAGCGAGGTTCTGTTCGAGACGCTGAAGCGGCTCTCGCAGGAGGGCGTGGCGATCCTCTACATCACGCACAGGCTGGTCGAGGTCGTGGAGATCGCCTCGCGGGCGACGATCCTGCGCCGGGGCCGGGTGGTCGGGACAGCCGATCCGAGGGCGGAAAGCGCGCGCACGCTCGCCGGCATGATGGTCGGAAGCGACATCGGCGCGGTGGACAAGCCGGAAGCCCGCATGACCGGGGCGGAGCGGCTGCGCCTGCAGGGACTGACGCTTGCGGCCGACCGGCCGTTCGGGATCGGGCTCCAGGACGTGACGCTCGGCGTCCGCTCCGGCGAGATCGTCGCGATCGCCGGCGTCGCAGGCAACGGGCAGCAGGAACTCTTCGACGCGATTTCCGGCGAAAGGTTGGCCGCCTCCGACGACGCAATCCTGATCGAGGGCAGGCCGGTCGGCCGCAAGGGGGTCAACGAGCGGCGGCGGCTCGGGGCCGCCTTCGTTCCGGAGGAGCGGCTCGGGCACGGCGCCGTCGCGAGCTTCCGGCTCTCCGACAATGTCGTGCTCACGCGCCATGCGACGCGCGACGCCATCGCCCGGCACGGGCTGATCGACAAGAAGGCCGCGACGGACGTTGAGGGCCGCGTGGCGGAGCGCTTCGACGTCCGGCGCGCAAGCCCCGATCCACGCGCCTCGTCGCTCTCGGGCGGCAATCTCCAGAAGTTCGTGGTCGGACGCGAGATCGACAGGGCGCCGACGCTGCTCGTCGTCAGCCAGCCGACCTGGGGCGTGGACGCCGGCGCCGCCCGCATCATCCGCGGCGCGCTGATCGGGCTTGCGGAAGCCGGCGCCGCCATCCTCGTCATCAGCCAGGACCTCGACGAGATCTTCGAGGTCGCGGACCGCATCGCGGTCATGTCGGACGGCCGGCTTTCGGAGGCCTTTCCGGCGGGCTCCCTGAGCCCCGAGCGCATCGGCCTGCTGATGGGCGGGGTCCATCACCAGCACGACGGCACTTCCGACGGGGAGGCCGGCCATGCGGCTTGACCTCGTTCCACGCCCGGAACCGTCGGGGCGCATGGCGCTCCTGTCGCCGGTCATCGCGACGGTCCTGACGCTCGCGATCGGGGCGGCCCTCTTCCTCGTCCTCGGGGTCGACCCGGCGCGCGGGCTCTACGTCTATTTCGTCGAGCCGCTGACGGCCGGCTGGTCGCTGGTGGAACTCGTCGTCAAGGCCGCGCCGCTCGCGCTGATCGCCGTCGGCCTGGCGCTCTGCTTCCGCGCCAATGTCTGGAACATCGGCGCGGAGGGGCAGTTCACGATCGGCGCGGTCTGCGGCTCGGCGATCCCGGTCCTGCTGCCGGACTGGCAGTCCCCGGCCGTGCTGCCGCTGATGCTGCTCCTCGGCCTTCTCGGCGGGGCGCTCTACGGCGCGGTCCCGGCCGTCCTCAAGAACCGCTTCGGCGCGAGCGAGATCCTCACGAGCCTGATGCTCACCTATGTCGCGCTGCTGCTGCTGGACTGGCTCGTGCGCGGGCCCTGGCGCGATCCCGGCAGCTACAACTTCCCGGAATCGGTGCTCTTCTCGAGCGCGGCCACGATGCCGGTCATGGGCGAGGGCAGCCGTCTCCACTGGGGCGTCCTCTTCGCGCCGCTCGCCGCGTTGCTCGCCTATCTCCGGCTCGGAACCTCCGTCCAGGGCTTCGCGATCAAGGTCACCGGCGCGGCCCCGCGCGCGGCGCGCTTCTCCGGCTTCTCCGGCGGCGCCGTGACGCTCGGGGTGTTCGTCGTCTCCGGCGCGCTCGCCGGGCTCGCCGGCATCGTGGAGGTGGCCGGCACGATCGGCCAGCTGAGGCCGACCATCTCGCCGGGCTACGGCTTCGCCGCGATCATCGTCGCCTTCGTCGGACGGCTCCACCCGCTCGGGATCCTGGTCGCGGCGCTGCTCCTCGCCCTCACCTATCTCGGCGGCGAGGGGGCGCAGGTGACGCTCGGCCTGTCGGCGAACGTGACGCGGCTCTTCCAGGGGCTGCTCCTCGTCATCCTGCTCGGCTGCGACACGCTGATCGCCTATCGGATCCGCTTCGAACGGCGCGGCAGGCCTGCCGCGGGGGAGGCTTCCCGTGGCTGACTTCGCCATCGTCACGGCCATCGTGCTGACGGTGATCACGGCGGCGACGCCGCTCCTCCTCGCCGGCATCGGCGAACTGGTGGCCGAGCGCGCCGGCGTGCTCAATCTCGGGCTCGAGGGCATGATGGCGGTTGGCGCCGTGGGCGGCTTCGCCGGCGCCGCGCTCACCGGCTCGACTACGGTCGGCATCGTCTCGGCCGGGCTCGCCGGGCTGCTGCTCGCCGTTCCGTTCGCCTTCCTCGTCATCAACCTCGCGGCGAACCAGGTGGCGACCGGCCTCGCTTTGACGCTGCTCGGCCTGGGGGCGTCGGCAATGTTCGGCGAGAGCTTCATCGGCAAGCCTGGCCTGAAGCTCCCGGCGCTCGACATTCCGGGGCTGACTTCGATCCCCGTCGTCGGGCGGATCGTCTTCGGGCAGGACGCGCTCGTCTACATCTCCTTCCTGCTCGTCGCCGCAATCTCCTGGTTCCTGTTCCGCACGCGGGCCGGGCTGATGCTGCGCGCGGTCGGTGACAGCCACGATTCGGCGCACAATCTCGGCATTCCGGTCTATGCCGTGCGCTGGGCGGCGGTGCTCTTCGGCGGCTGCTGCGCCGGCCTCGGCGGCGGCTATCTCTCGCTCGCCTACACGCCGCTCTGGACGGAGAACATGACGGCCGGGCGGGGCTGGATCGCGCTCGCGCTCGTCGTGTTCGCGAGCTGGCTGCCCTGGCGCCTCGTTGTCGGCGCGTATCTCTTCGGCGCGGTCGCCATCCTGGGCTTCCACGCCCAGGGCCTCGGGGTACGGGTTTCCTCGCAATTCATTTCAATGCTGCCCTATCTTGCGACGATCGCCGTTCTCGTCGTCATATCCCGCAACAAGCTGGTCCTGCGCGCGAACACGCCCGCCTGCCTCGGCAGGCCGTTCGTGCCGGCCCGCTAGAAGGGGAGGGACCAGGTCAGTCCGGCCGCCGACCTGGGAGGATTGCAGGCTGTTCCAGACTCTCGGAGGAGGGAAATGCGAATCTGGTTGAGGATCGCCGCGGCTGCGGCGGCGCTGGTGCTCGCAGCGGGCGGGGCCGGTGCGCAGGAGAAGCTCAAGGTGGGCTTCATCTATGTCGGCCCGCACAATGACGGCGGCTGGTCGCAGCGCCACGACGTCGCGCGGCAGGAGATCGAGAAGGCGCTCGGCGACAAGGTCGAGACGACCTATGTCGAGAACGTCTCGGAGGGGCCCGACGCGGAGCGCGTCATCGAGCAGCTCGCCCGCGCCGGCAACAAGCTGATCTTCACCACCTCCTTCGGCTTCATGAACCCGACGCTGAAGGTCGCGCAGCGCTTCAAGGACGTGAAGTTCGAGCATGCCACGGGCTTCAAGCAGGCTGCGAATGTGGCGACCTACAATGCGCGCTTCTACGAGGGCCGCTACATTCTCGGCCAGATCGCGGCGAAGATGTCGAAGACCGGCGTCGCCGGCTATATCGGCTCCTTCCCGATCCCCGAAGTGGTGATGGGCATCAACGCCTACGCGCTCGGCGCGCGTTCCATCAATCCGGACTTCAAGATCAAGGTCGTCTGGGCGAACACCTGGCACGATCCCGGCAAGGAGGCCGATGCGGCGAAGGTGCTGCTCGACCAGGGCGCCGACATCATCGCGCAGCACACCGATTCCCCGGCGCCGCTCCAGATCGCCGCCGAGCGGGGCGCCTACGGCTTCGGCCAGGCCTCCGACATGATCGAGTTCGCGCCGAAGAACCAGCTCACCGCGATCATCGACAATTGGGGGCCCTATTACATCGAGCGCGTGAAGGCGGTCCTCGACGGCACCTGGAAGTCGCACGACGTCTGGTACGGCATCCCCGAAGGGATGGTGCAGATGGCGCCCTACACGAACATGCCCGACGACGTGAAGAAGATGGCCGAGGAGACGGAGGAGAAGATCCGCACCGGACAACTCCACCCCTTCGCCGGCCCGATCAAGAAGCAGGACGGCAGCGTCGCGGCCGAGGCCGGCAAGACGATCCCGGATTCCGAGCTGCTCGGCATGAACTACTACGTCGAAGGCGTCGAAGGCGACCTGCCGAAATAGCGGGCAGCGCGCACGGAACCACCGGCCGCGCGCCGCCCGGCGCGCGGCCATCCCCGCCGCAAGCCCGCGCGGCTTCCCGCGCCGGCTTGCGCCGGGGGCCTTCCTGAGCCATCTAGCGGCGGCGGGATGGGTGGCCGAGCGGTTGAAGGCACCGGTCTTGAAAACCGGCAGGCGGGCGACCGTCTCGTGGGTTCGAATCCCACCCCATCCGCCATTTTCGCCATTTTGCGGAACCTCTGCATGGCTTTCAGGATACCTGTCTTTCTTTAAATAACAGAATGCGGCGGGATGAGATGTTCTGAAACGGCAAGGAGCCGTCTTCGAGGCGACTCTGTTGTTTAGGGCGAGGGCGGCGGAAGATATACAAGCGTCTGCCGGATCATGTCATCAACATACCCAATGGCCGCGTTCATGCTTGGACGGTAGAGAGTCGGATGGGCGCACTGGTTGCGCTGCGATAGCTGTCCGTCAAGAATTCGGAGCTTGGCCTTGGTTGTGAATTTCACATCCTTCGCAACAGTCAGAAATTGCGACTCCGCAACTAATTCCTTCAGTTCCGCGAGGTCTTTGAATGCCCACTTCGGGCGCGCGGCCCGGATGTCCGCTTCATGCTTTTGAAAACACACTTCGGAAAACACATTGAAGTGCCCTGCCCAAGCTAAAACGATGCCAGACCGGTATAGTTCGTTTTCGAGGCATGAAATTGCTTCGCTGAAATAATCCTGCACGTCCACAGGGGTCCCGGAAAGATGTTTTGAGAGATCCTCCAAAAGCACTATGCGCGATGCTGCGCTTTCATGCTTTGCCAGAACATTGTGCGCCGCCCGCCGCGCCCCGCTGACCCGGGTAGCCCAATCCTCAAGCCCCATCGGTCAATCCCTCGGACTGAGGAGATGTTCGCGGAGAGCCTTAAACAATTTCTCGTACACCTCCGCATTCTCGGTTTCCGGAAGGTGTAGCTGAATATGGATCGCAATCTGTGGGGTGAGATTCGCGTTATTGGGAATTGGTGGCAAGGTGGGAGGGAGCGTGCCCAGCCCATTCCCGTCCTCGGCTTCCTCTGTTGTAGAGGCGTCCGAGGACACGGCTGTCGGCTTGGTGTCCGCAAGCAATTCCTTAGTTGGGGCAGCGGACACCACCAGCTTGCCATTCTCCTCCTCAAGCAGCTTTGCTGCCAGCAATACATCAACAACGCAGCGAGCCCCCGTCTTATTGCCAGAGGTGTTTTTCTGACCAGATACATACAGCACATGATCGGAGAAATCTTTCTCAGTCATGCCGCCTTTAATGCGGACAGTGGTAACGAGCCCGGATACTTTTTCGTTGCCCTGGATAGCTTCCTTCCAGTAATTCTGAGCATCTTCTATTTGCTTGTGGTCGAGCGCGCGGCCAAGTTTCCTACCCAACTCGGTGGCACTCTTTTTCATTCCACCTGTGATGAGGCCGATGTCGGTCAGAAATTTGTTGTTCCTGCTAATGATCGTCTTATGAATTCCTGTAAGCCTAGCCAAGTTATCCAGAGATGCTTGGTCAGGAGCACTGCTGTACCCCTTCATAATTTTTTGGACTTCCTCGAATGAGGAACCCGGTAGGTTAAATTCGGTAGCCACTGACGCCCCCCAGCGTGAGCTGATGATTGCGCAATTTTGGAGCAGTTTCAGTCAATCTACAAGAATTCTGTTTTTGCACAGCGCCACATTCCTTTGCCCAAGTGGACGCCATCATTGCCCGGTGCCGGTGGAGTTGAACAAGGCCGGGGCCTAGCTCCGAAACGCCTAAGGTTGTCGGAACCATCCACATTATGGAGGGTCATGGAGGGCTATAGCGTAGACGTAGTTCTCCGTTTCATCGTTCACGGCCCGCCATTACGCATTGGTTTTATTGAAACTTTTTTCGATTTCGGAAAATCTACTAACGATCTACTGCCGGAAATCGGGTGGTCGAAATGGCTCTGTGCAGCCTCTTCTCCAGCCCTGAATCCGCCCTCGCTCTATGTCTCGCGGGGGCGTTGCCCCCTCCTGACGGGGCGCGTTCGCAATGCCAGTGCCGACCCAGGGAAGCCCCTCCCACGAGGTCAAAGCTACGTTCTGTTCGGCGACCGGCCTTGAGGTATCCGGCCGCTGGCCGTACGTTTTGACGAACGTTCGACATCGAAGATGACCGAAGCAGCGAAGAGGTCCAGGTCCGCTCGCGTCCGGAGCGAACGCCTTGAGACGCGCGTAACCGCTGATCAGAAGCGGCTGATCGAATACGCCGCCGCCTTGCAGGGCCGCTCCATGACGGATTTCGTTCTGTCGAGCCTCCAGGATGCGGCGCGACGCGCGGCGCTCTATCGGGCTGTGCGCAGCGAGATTGCGTCTTTTGCGGTGATCGTGGATGCCAAGGACGAGAGTGCGAAGCGTTTCTATGAGCGCGAGAGTTTTCTGCCGCTTCCGGATCAGCCGATGAAACTGTTCCGGCCCTTGGCGGACATTGAAGCGTTGTTCAAATGAGTGCTACCGATTGCTGAAGCAATTTCGAGCTGACGCACAGATCGTGACCTGAGCCCGCTCTTTCATCCGAGTTCGAGCAGCCCCCTCATCCTTTGAGCCATTCAGGCTCACATTCAGGCTCAGCGGTGCAACGGGATGGGGCGCGGAGGCGCGATATAGTGCCAGCCGATGCGCGTCTCTTGAGACCAGCGCAGGATCGCCATGCTGGTCAGCTCGGTGCCGTCGTCGGAAGCGCACATCGCCCGCCGGCCTCGCCCGGCGATGATCCGGTCGAGTTCACGGACGACGCCCAGGCCCGATGCCGGTGGCGCAAGCCCGGACCGCCATGCCTCCCTCCCGAGGCATGGCGGCCGGTCGCCCAGCGTTCCGGACCTACGTCGTCATATCGCGCGGACGCAGGTCTCGGTTTCGTCGTTCCGGGCCGGCCAGATCGCCGCTCGAAGCCCGAGCATCCGCGCCGGAAGCGCGGCGCCTATTTGTAGGTGCCGCCGGCGCCTGCGCCGACGACCCCGCCGAGACCGACATTCTTGCCGTTCTCCGCAACGGCTCCGCCCGCCTCGTCGCTCTTGCCGACCTTCGCGCCGAGCGCGCGCGTATTGCCGATTGCCACCGCGGCATGCGCATGGCTGTCGTCGACATGCGCGCCGACCCCGATCGCGCCGACATCGGCCCGGGCCTTGACGGCGTCGTCACCCGCCTGGGCGGACGTCCCGAAAAGCATGCCGACAGAAAGAACGGCTGCAGCCGAAGTCACGGTGAGGGACTTGTTGAAGCAAGTCATGTCAGTCTCCGCTGTTTCCACGATGACGGTTGGCGTCATCTTGGGCAGAAACCCGAGAAAGACCGCATGGTTCTCGCCGAAAGCGAGCTTGGTTTACGCAAGGCAACCACAATTCCTAGATCTGAAGGCGACTGAACGGGGATGGGCGGTCGCCGGACGGCGCGGACGCTCCCGGCGACCGCCGCAGGCGGGCCGGAACGGAGGTTCCGCCAGATCGCGCGGCGCGCCCGCCATCCGGAGGGGTCCGGTGGCCTGGGACTGCGCCGGCCGCCCTCCGCCCACGCCCCTTCCGGCCACGGGCCGATTCGTTCAACTGCAGCCGATCAGATAAACGACGGAGAAATCCTGTCGAACGCCGCCTTCCGGCATGCGACGGGGCAATTGAGCGGCCGAATGCGAGTTGCAGATCGGCAACACTCGGCCGGCAACGCACTAAATACCTGAAAATGCTTGGCGGACCAGCAGAAGCGGGGGGCGCCGCCAGCTTGAGTTGCCCCTACGGTGCAGGTAGCTTCGACGAAGATGTTGATTTGCGGGCCTGCGTGCTTCGCGGGGGAGGGAGAGTTATGCGCTTCGCGAGTAAGGCGAACCAGGTTCCGCCTGTTTCCGCGGTGAAACCGCAGCCGCTCCGTCGCGCAGGACTTCTTTCGACGACTTCGCTCACGACCGCGACACTTGTCGCCGGCCTGGTCGGAACGGCTCCGCTCCTCGGTGCCGATCGTGCCCTCGCCGTCGATTCCGAATGGATCGGCGCCACCAGCGACTACGGAACGAACGGCAACTGGAACCCGGCGACCGTCCCCGCCAATGCCGGCGATACCGCGGCCTTCGCGGGTGGCGGGCTTACGACGGTCGATCTCGGTGCGGCCGCCTTTTCCCCGGATTCCTGGACGATCAGCGGCGCGGCCGCGTACACGATCCAGAACGGCACGGTCACCTTCTCCAATGGCGGCGGCCTGACGAACACATCGACCGCGGTCCAGACGGTCACGGTCGACATCGGAGAGGCCGGGGCGGCGGCGAGCGTCACCCAGACCGACGGCACGCTCGTTCTGTCGGGCACGAACACCTATACGGGCGGCACGACGCTTTCGGGCGGGACGCTCGTGCTCGGCAGCGACCAGGCGCTCGGGACGGGCGGCCTGACCGCTGCGGACGGCACAACGATCGACTACGCGTCGGGCGTGACGATCGCCAATCCGGTGGCGATCGACGGCTCGGTCGACTTCAACCAGGACGGCGGGGCGGCCGAGCAGTCCGGCGTGGTTTCCGGCGGCGGCACGCTGGTGAAGACGGGACCGGGCGATCTCGGGCTCACGGGAGCGAACACCTATTCCGGCGGGACAATCGTCGAGACGGGCGTCCTCAGCCTTTCCGGGGCCGGGACGCTCGGCGACACCGGTGGAACGACCACGGTCAATGGCGGCACGCTCGACCTTGGCGGCACCACGCAGGACCAGGACCGCTTCATCCTGAACGGCGGAACGCTCGACGGCGGCGGGACCATGGCCGCGGCCAGCGACGTCCTGCAGACGGGCGGGACGGTCGCTGCGGGAACGACGGTCGCGACGCCGAGCTATGCGCAGTCCGGCGGAACGATGGCCGGGACGGCAAACGTCGACGGCTACGATCTCTCCGGCACGGGGACAATTGCCGGAACGGGCACGATCAACGCCACCGGCACGGTGACGCAGACGGGCGGCACCGTCGCCGCGGGCGCGACGGTCACGGCGACGACCTACGACCAGTCGGGCGGCGCCATGGGCGGCGATGCCACGGTCACCGCCTACAATCTCTCCGGCACCGGGACGGTGACCGGGACGGCGACGATCAATGCCGCCGGCACGGTGACGCAGACCGGCGGAACGGTGGCCGACGGCGCGGCGGTGACGGCGAACGCCTACAGCCAGTCCGGCGGCAATATGGGCGGCGACGCGACGGTCGCGACGACCTATGCGCTTGCGGGCGGGACGGTGACCGGCACCGCGACCATCGGCGCCGCGACGGTGACGCAGACGGGCGGGACGGTTGCCGACGGCGCGGCGGTCACTGCCACCACCTACGACCAGTCGGGCGGCGACATGGGCGGCGACGCCACCGTCACCGCCTACAATCTCTCCGGCACCGGGACGGTAACCGGGACGGCGACGATCAATGCCGCCGGCACGGTGACCCAGACCGGCGGCACGGTCGCCGACGGCGCGGCGGTGACGGCGAACGCCTACAGCCAGTCCGGCGGCAATATGGGCGGCGCCGCGACGATCGCGACGACCTATACGCTCGCCGGCGGGACGGTCACCGGCACCGCGACCATCGGCGCCGCGACGGTGACGCAGACGGGCGGCACCGTCGCCGCGGGCGCGGCGGTCACCGCCACCACCTACGACCAGTCGGGCGGCGCCATGGGCGGCGACGCCACCGTGACAGCGTACAATCTCTCCGGCACGGGGACGGTGACCGGGACGGCGACGATCAATGCCGCCGGCACGGTGACGCAGACCGGCGGGACGGTCGCCGACGGCGCGGCGGTGACGGCGAACGCCTACAGCCAGTCCGGCGGCAACATGGGCGGCGCCGCGACGGTCGCGACGACCTACACGCTCGCCGGCGGGACGGTCACCGGCACCTCGACCATCGGCGCCGCGACGGTGACGCAGACGGGCGGCACCGTTGCCGACGGGGCGGCGGTCACCGCCACCACCTACGATCAGTCGGGCGGCGCCATGGGCGGGGACGCCACCGTCACCGATTATGCCCTGTCCGGCGCCGGTACGGTGACCGGGACGGCGACGGTCGACGCCGCCGGCACGGTGACGCAGACCGGCGGGACGGTCGCCGACGGCGCCACCGTCGATGCGAACGCCTACAGCCAGTCGGGCGGCAATATGGGCGGCGACGCGACGGTCGCGACGACCTACACGCTCGCCGGCGGGACGGTTACCGGCACCGCGACGATCGATACCGCAACGGTGAACCAGACGGGCGGGGCGATGGACGGCGCGGCGACCGCCACGACCTACGATCAGTCGGGCGGGACCATGGGCGGCACCGTCGACGGCGACACATACCTGCTCTCGGGCGGCACCGTTGCGGGCACGATCGATTCCCGGTGGTTCGGACAGACCGGCGGCAGCGTCACCGGCACCCTGAACTCCGAGATCATCGCGATCGCGATCGGGGGCACCATCACCGCGATCTCGGATGACGGGGTGGCGGCGTCCAATGCCGCCGGCGACATCGCGATCACGACCACGGCGGCGGGCGACATCGCCAATGCCGCCGGATCCGGCATCGCGGCCGATACCAGCGCAGGCGCCGGCAACGTCACGATCACCACCGCGGGCACGGTCGCCGGTACGACAGGCATCGTGGCGACCTCGGGCGGCAACGCCACGATCGAGGTCGACGCGGACGTGACCGGCACGGCAGGGGCGGGGATCAGCGTCGGCAGCGCGGGAACGACGACGCTCACCGTCGCCGACGGCGTCACCGTCACGGGCACGACCGACGCCATTCTCAGCACCGGCGGGACGTTCGCCGGCTCGGTTGCCGCCGGCGCCAGCCTGATGTCGGCCGCAAACGCCTTCAACGTGACCGCAGGATCGGCAACGCTCTCCAACGCCGGCACGGTGACCGGCATGATCGCCTCCTCGGCGGGCGCCGCCGCGACAGTCGAGAACGCGGGCTCGTGGACGCTGCTGACGAACGGCAGCTCGGTGCTTGCCGGCGGCGCGGATACGATCGCCAATTCCGGCACGTTCAATTCCTTCGGGTCGACCACGCTGACGGGCGTCGAGGCGTTCGACAATTCCGGGATGCTGGTCGTCTCGGGGACAGGCGGCGCGGCGGGCACCATGACGCTCGCAGGCGCCGGAACCTTCACCAATTCCGGCATGGTCATGATGGGTGACGGCGTCCTCGGCGACGCGCTGGCGGTGAACGGCAACTATGCCGGCGCCGGCGGCACGGTCACGATGGACATCGACCTCGGTGCGTCGAGCGGCGTCCTCGGCGACCAGCTCGTTGTCACGGGCGGCGATTTCACCGGCAATACGGTGATCGACTTCACGAGCCTCGGAGCCCTCGGCCTGCAGGATCCGATCAAGGTCGTGGACCTCGATCCGACGGGGACGAACACCGGCACCGTCACCGCGACGAACCTGCCCCTCGCGGGCGGCCTGGTCGAATACGGCCTCGTGCAGCAGGACGAGGACTGGTTCGTCGCGTCGAGCGCGAACCTGTCGCTGATCGGCGGCATCGTGGCGAACATCTCGCTCGCCCAGTCGATCATCGGGACGGTCGTGAACCGGCCTTCGAGCCCCTATGTGAGCGGCCTCGCCTCGACCACCGACTACACCGTCGCGCCGGGTCTCTGGTTCCGCTCTGTCGGCGGCACGGCGAACGCCGAATCCGGCATCAGCGGCAGCGGCGGCTTCGCGGGCAATGCCGAGGTCGATCTCGACTATCTCGGCGTCCAGGGCGGCTTCGACATCGGCTGGTTCAACCTCGGCGAAAGCGCGCTCTCGATCAATGCCGGCATCACCGCCGGCTACAATCGCGGCAACACCCGGCAGGACGTCTCCTCGACCTTCGGCGGCGCAGGCACGACGAGCCGGACCTCCGGCGACTTCGACTCCGGCTATGTCGGCGGCTACGTCACGCTGGCGCGCGAGCGCCTGTTCGGCGACATCCAGCTTCGCTACGACTACACGGACTTCACGTTCAACAATTCCGCCGTCGGCATCAACGACCTCGACGTGAACACCGACCGCGTGTCGATCATCTCGTCGGTCGGCTACGCGCTCGACCTCGGCAACAATTTCAGCCTCGTGCCGCAGACGGGCGTCAGCTATTCGTGGATCTCCACGAGCGACATGACGCTTGTGCCAGGCTCGACCCTCGATCCGAAGGACTATCAGAGCATCATCGGCTTCGCCGGCGTGACGGCGACGCGGACGGTTCTGCTCGACGACGTCTCGGCGTTGCGGCCGTTCGTGTCGGCGACGCTCTACAACGATTTCGGCGACGATCCGCAGATGGTCTTCGCCGATCTCTCCACCGGAAACAGCCAGACCATCACGTCGGAGAATCTCGGGACCTTCGGCGAACTGTCGCTGGGGGCGAACTACACCCACGTGTTCGACAAGAAGACCTCGCCGTTCCGGCAGATCGACGCAAATCTGAGGAGCGACTTCAAGTTCAGCGACGACCTGTTCGGCTGGGGCCTCAACGCCCAGGTCCGGCTGCAATTCTAGTGGCGCGGGCGACGTGCGGCCCGGAGAGGCGAGGTCGGTGACGAAGATCCGCCGCCCGCTCGCCTCTGCAGCGCTCGCCGCGATTCTCCTTGCGGGGCAGGCGCCGGGCATGGGGGCTCGAGCGCAGGGTACCCCCGCGCCGGCGAAGCCGTGGGTCGTCAGCTGCTCCGACAGGGGGCTCGCCGGCGGTCTGAACTGCGCGATGACGCAGGTGCTGATCGCCAAGAACACCGGGCAGCGCGTGGTCGGCGCCGCGATCTTCAGGACGGGCGACCGCGGTGCCATCATCCTCCGCCTCAGCCTCCCGCACGGGCTGAGGCTGCCGGATGGCGTCCGGGTCTCGATCGACGACGGCAAGCGGACCACCGTCCCGATCGAGACCGCGGACCAGAACGGCAGCTACGCGAACATTCCGGTCGCGGGCGATTTCCTCGCCGCATTGAAGCGCGGCCATATGCTTTCGGTCGCCGTCACGTCGGTGCGGGGCGAGGAGGCCGCCTTCCAGCTTTCCCTGGATGGCTTCACGGCCGCCTTCGACAAGCTCTGAGGACCGGCGCGGCCGCCCGGAATGCAGCGCGAAAGCTTGCGGGCTGCGGGTAAAGGGCAGCGGTTTCAATCGGTCAACTGTTGAAGTAGCATCCCTTCCAGAAGACCAGGCAACTGGCGATCGGCCGGCGGAGGCGAGTGCCGTTCATGTCTTGGTACAGCAAGGTTGCGTGGTCGGAGGGCCTGTTCCTAAGACAGCACCATCTCCAGCAGAACGACCGCTACGTCGAACGGCTGATCGAGAACCGGGTCGGCAGCATCAGCCCGTATCCCTGGGGTTTCTCGCAGATCGAGATCGACCGGGACCTGGCGCAGCAGAACAAGTTCGCGCTCCGTTCGGCGCGCGGCCTGTTCCAGGACGGAACGCCGTTCGACATGCCCGGCACGAGCCCGCTGCCGCTGCCGGTGGACGTGCCGGAAGGCGCCGACCGGCAGCTCGTCTGGCTGACCATCCCGGCCGCGGTGGCGAACGGCCGCGAGGTCGACATGGCGGAGGCGGCGAGCGGCAGCCGCTATGTGCGCGACCTGGAGACGGTGGTCGATTCCGCCTCGGGAACGCATGTCGAGCAGGAGATCGAGGTGGCGCATCCGCGCGCCGGGTTCGAGATCCGCAGCACGGCGAAGAGCGGCTTCCATTGCCTGAAGGTGGCGCGAATCCTCGAGGTCCGCGACCGCACCATCCTCTTCGACGAGACCTTCGCGCCGCCAGTCCTCGCCTGTCATGCCCACCCGGTGGTCTCCGGCTGGCTCGACAGGGTGATCGGTTGGGTCGGCACCAAGCTCGAGACGCTCGCGCGCTACGCGGCGGATCCGAGCTCGGGCGGCGGCCTGCAGACGTTCGACTATTTCATGCTCCAGCTGCTCAACCGGGAGATCAACGTCCTCAAGCACCTGCGCAGCTCGAAATACGTCCATCCGGTGCAGGTCTACGAGGAGTTCCTGCGGATCGCCGGCGAGCTCGCGACCTTCTCGCCGCGGCGGCTCGCGCCCGAATACGCCGTCTACGACCATGACGCGCTCGAGACGATCTTCGAGCCGCTGCTTTCCGACATCCAGCGGCTGCTCAGCCTCGACGTCGGCCGCGCAATACGGCTCGACCTCATCGAGCGGGCGCCCAATGCCTTCCTCGCCGCGATCACGGACCGCACCCTGTTCAGCCGCGCGACCTTCGTCATCGAGGTGGCGGCGGCGAAGCCGCTGACGCAGATCCAGCAGCAGTTCCCGGCGCTCTGCAAGGTCGGGCCGAACACCCGCATGAACGAGATCGTGCAGACGCACCTGCCCGGCATCGAGCTCGTCCACATGCCGACGCCGCCGCGGCAGATCCGGGCGATCTCGGACCACGTCTACTTCTATCTCGACAAGTCGTCGCCGCTCTGGCCGGAGTTCAGCGTCGCGAGCAGCGTCGGGCTGCATTTCGCCGGCGACTGGCCGGGCCTCGAGCTCGATCTCTGGGCCATCATGGAAGACCGGCGATGAGCGGTGGCGACGATCCGTTCGGGTCGGGCGGCAAGACCGTCATCCGGCCCAACCCAGGCGGGGCCTTCCGTGCCGATCCGGTGCGCCCGACACCAGGCGCGGTGCCTGGGCAGCCGGCGCCGCAGGCACCGCCGGACAGGACCGTGTTCGGCTTCGGGCCGCCCGGCGGCGCGCCGCCGCGGCCGCAGGCGCCG
>NZ_SPKJ01000073.1 GCF_009866965.1 Propylenella binzhouense
GCGGCCGCGGCCGCCGCCTCCGCGAGCCGGCGCCGCTCGGCGGCCTCAGCCAGTGCCCGCCGCGCCGCCGCGGGCAGGCTCTCCTGCGTCCCTTCGCGCGTGTTCTCGTCCATCCTCGCCATCGCAGCTTCCATTGATGCCTTGCCGGCAGCCCATCATATATGGGCGCAGGTCCTGCCAGAAAGGCGGACCGGAGAGGCAGCGGGGGTGTTCGACACATGAACCTGATGAAGACGGCGATGCTGCTTGCGACGCTCACCGCGATCTTCATGGGCGTCGGATATCTGATCGGCGGCGGCAACGGCGCGTTCATCGCCTTCCTGGTCGCCGCGGCGATGAACCTCTTCAGCTACTGGAACGCCGACAAGATCGTGCTGAGGATGCACAACGCGCACGAGGTCGACGCGCGCTCCGCACCGGAATATTTCCGCATCATCGAGCGCCTCGCCGCGCGTGCCGGCCTGCCGATGCCGCGGGTCTACGTCATCGACGACGCGCAGCCGAACGCGTTCGCGACCGGCCGCAACCCGCAGAACGCCGCGGTCGCGGCCACCACCGGGCTGCTCGAGCGGCTGACGCCGGAGGAGGTCGCCGGCGTCATGGCACACGAGCTCGCCCATGTGCAGAACCGTGACACCCTGACGATGACGATCACGGCGACCATCGCCGGCGCGATCTCGATGCTCGCGAACTTCGCCTTCTTCTTCGGCGGCAACCGCGACAACAACAGCCCGCTCGGCCCGATCGCGGTGCTCCTCGCCGCCATCACCGCGCCGATCGCGGCCATGCTGGTCCAGATGGCCATCAGCAGGACGCGGGAATATTCGGCGGACCGCCGCGGCGCCGAGATCTGCGGCCAGCCGCTCTGGCTTGCCTCCGCCCTTGCCAAGATCGCGAACGCCGCGCACCGCATCCCGATGTACTCGGCCGAGCGGAATCCCGCGACGGCGCCGCTCTTCATCATCAACCCGCTGTCGGGGGAGCGGATGGACAACCTGTTCTCCACGCACCCGGCGACCGAGAACCGCATCGCGGCGCTGCAGGAAATCGCCCGCGAGATGGGGGCCGGCGGAGGCCGGAGCTTCGAGCCTGCAACGCCGCCCCCCGCCTCGCCCGCCCCGAGCGGGCCCTGGGGCAATGCCGGCCGCAGGACCGCGCGCGGTCCGTGGGGGTGAGCCGCTCCCCCCGGCGCAGGGAAGCCGCACAGCCGCGGCCGGCCAACGCGGGAGGCGTCCCGGGCCTTCCCGTCCGCCTCACCGCGGTCTCCATCCTCGAGAAGGTGCTCGGCCGCGGCGTGGCCCTCGACGCGCTCGTCGACGACCGCTCCGGCCTTCCCGGCTTCCGCGATCTTCCGCCGCGCGACAGGGCGCTCGTCCGCCAGATCGTCGCGACGGCGCTCCGCCGCAGGGGGGAAATCGACGCGGCCGTCGCGCGCTGCCTGGACCGTCCGCTCGATCGCGGCGCCGTCCGCCTCTATGCGATCCTCGCGGTCGGTGCGGCGCAGATTCTCTTCCTCGAGGTGGCGGACCACGCCGCCGTCAGCCTCGCCGTCACGCAGGCCGGCAACGACCGCCAGACCCGGGCGGCGAAGGGGCTCGTCAACAGCGTGCTCCGCCGGATCGCGCGCGAGCGCGGCGAACTCGCTCATCGCCCGGATGCCGCCCGGCTCGACACGCCGGACTGGCTGTTCGAGCGCTGGTCGGCGAGCTACGGCGAAGCGGCCGCCGAGGCGATCGCGGCCGCGCATCTCGTCCGCGCGCCGCTCGACCTGACCCCGCGCATCGACCCGGAGGCGGTGGCAGCCGCGACCGGCGGCACGATCCTGCCCACCGGCTCCGTGCGGGTCGAGACGATGCCGCGCGTTTCCACGCTCCCCGGCTACGACGCCGGCGCCTGGTGGGTGCAGGACGCGGCGGCGGCTCTGCCGGCCCGGCTTCTCCCGGACCTTGCGGGCAGGCGCGTCGCCGATCTCTGCGCCGCACCCGGCGGCAAGACGGCCCAGCTCGCCGCGGCCGGCGCGCTCGTCACCGCCGTCGACCTTTCGCCGGGCCGGCTTCGCCGGCTTGCCGGCAACCTCGCGCGGCTCCGGCTCGACGCCGAGCTCGTCGCCGCCGACCTGCTCGCCTGGGAGCCGGAGCGGACCTTCGACGCCGTGCTTCTCGATGCGCCCTGTTCCGCGACCGGCACGATCCGGCGCCACCCGGACATTCCCTGGCTGAAGAGCCCGGCGGACATGGTCTCCCTGGCGGACCTCCAGGCGCGCATGCTGGCGCGCGCCGCGCGCTTTGTCGCGCCCGGCGGCAGGCTCGTCTATTGCACCTGCTCGCTCGAGCCGGAGGAGGGCGAGCGACAGGCCGACCGGTTCCTGGAGGCCAATCCTGGATTCCGCCTCGAGCCCGCGACAGCCGACGAGGTCGGGGGCATGGCGCATTTCCTCTCCCCGGCGGGAACGCTGCGCACGCTGCCCAGCATGAATTTCGGCGAATCCTCTCCGGCCGGCGGGCTCGACGGCTTTTTCGCTGCACGTTTCGTGAACACGGCCGATTCGGATATGCTCGGGACCGGATGACGCAGCGAACCCAACGCAGACCATGACGGCGATCGCACCGGGCGATCGGGTTCGGCTCGCGCTTCACCGCGCCGGTCGCCTCGGACGGCGCATCCGCCAGGGCGCCGTCGCCGGTACGGTGCGACGGTGGCGGGGCGGCCGCGGCGGCGCCTTCGAGCTCCTGATCGCCCCGCCGGACCTGAGGACGGCCGATCCGACCGTCGCGCTCGACATCTATGGCGGCCGCTTCGTCTTCGCGGGCCAGGTGCTCGAGGCGGAGGGCCAGTCCCCCTTCGAGGCGGTGCCCCCCTCCGAGGACTGGCTCCGCGAGCTCCATGGCTTCGGCTGGCTCCGGCATCTCAGGGCCGCCGACACGCCGCTCGCCCGCTCCAATGCGCGCGCGATCCTGAGGGACTGGCAGAAGCTCTACGGCAAGCCGACCCTGTCGATCCCCTGGGAGACCGACGTCGCCGCCCGCCGGGCGCTTTCGCTGCTCGCCCAGTCGCCGCTCATCCTTTCCGACGCCGATCACGCCGCCTACCGCCGCTTCGCCCGCGGCCTGCTCGGCCACGCGGCCTTCCTCAAGTCGAGCATCTCCACCTGCGAGCCGGGGCTGTCGCGGCTCAAGGCGGCCATCGCGGTGGCGGCGATCGGGCTCTCCTTCTCCGGGCAGGAGCGGATTGCCCGCGCCGGGCTCGAGCGGCTCGACCGCGAGCTCGAGGTGCAGATCCTCCCGGACGGCGGGCATGTTTCGCGGAACCCGACCGCGCTCGTCGACGTGCTGATCGACCTCCTGCCGCTCCGGCAGTCGCTCATCGCCCGCGGCCAGAGCCCCTCGGGACTGCTGATGAACGCCATCGACCGCATGACGCCGATGCTGCGCTTCTTCCGCCACGCCGACGGCTCGTTCGCCCATTTCAACGGCGCTTCGGCGGCGGCATCGAGCCTCGTTCCCGTCCTTCTCGCCTATGACGACAATCTCGGCGCGCCGATCTCGAGCGCCGCCTATTCCGGCTACGAGCGGGTCGCCGTCGAGGACATGCTGCTCCTCGTCGACACCGGGCGCCCGCCGCCGATCGCCTATTCGAGCGAGGCCCATGCCGGCGCGCTCGCCTTCGAGCTCTCCTGCGGGGCGAACCGGATCGTCATCAATTGCGGCGCGCCGGCCGCGCGCCACCGCGAGCTCCGGCGCGCCTCCCGCCTCACCGCCGCCCATACCACCGCCGTCCTGGAGGATCTCTCCTCCTGCCGCTTCGAGGGACCGGAGGCGAACGCCCATATCGTGGCGGGCCCGCACAGCGTCAGCGTCGCCCGGCAGACGCTCGAGGACGGGCGCGTGCTGCTCGATCTCGATCACGACGGCTACCAGCGCAGGCTCGGGCTCAACCATCAGCGCCGCCTGATCTTGACGGCGGACGGCACCGGCCTCCACGGCAGCGACCTCTTTCCCGGCGAGCCGCTGAGGCCGGCGATCCACTATGCGATCCGGTTCCACCTGCATCCGAGCGTGCGCGTCGACGCCGGCGAGACTCCGAACGGCATCGATCTCGTCCTGCCCGGCGGCGGGCGCTGGCTGTTCGAGGCCAGCGCGCCGGTGACGATCGAGGAGAGCGTGCTCCTGTCCGACGTGGTCGGCGCGATCCGCACGCGTCAGCTCGTGCTCAGGGACATCGTGCAGCAGAACCCGGCGGTCGGCTGGCGCTTCCAGCGGGTCGGCTGAGCCTTTGCGTGCCGGCGGGAGAGCGTGCTAGCTGCACCCTCTCTCCGATACCGCACGGGACTTCCAGATGGCTTCGTCCGCGCAACCCGCACCAGACGGCCCCGACTTCACCCCGATCCGACGGGCGCTCCTCTCCGTCTCGGACAAGGAGGGCCTGCTCGAGCTCGCCCGCGGCCTCGCCGCGAGCGGGGTCGAACTCGTCTCGACCGGGGGGACCGCGAAGGCGATCGCCGAGGCGGGCCTCGCCGTCACCGAGGTCAGCGCCGTCACCGGCATGGCCGAGATGATGGACGGCCGGGTGAAGACGCTCCATCCGAAGATCCATGGCGGGCTGCTCGCGCTCCGCGACGACCCGGAGCACAGGCGCGCCATGGATGAGCACGGCATAGCCGGCATCGATCTCCTGGTCGTGAACCTCTATCCCTTCGAGGAGACCGTCGCGGGCGAGGCGCCGTTCGGGGTGGCGGTCGAGAACATCGACATAGGCGGCCCGGCCATGATCCGCGCGGCCGCCAAGAACGCGGCCCATGTCGGCGTGGTGGTCGACGTCGCCGATTATGGCGCCGTGCTCGAGGCGATAGCGACGCATGGCGGCCTTCCGCGCGCGATGCGGCGGAGCCTGGCCGCCAAGGCGTTCGCCCGCACGGCCGCCTACGATGCGGCGATCGCGACCTGGTATGCCGGCACGCTCGGCGAGACGCTGCCGTCCCGCATCGTCGTCGCCGGCACGCTGGAGGAGCGCCTGCGCTACGGCGAGAACCCGCACCAGGAGGCCGCCCTCTACGTCACCGGCGAACGCCGGCCGGGCGTGGCGGCGGCCCGGAAGGTCCAGGGCAAGGCGCTCTCCTACAACAACATCAGCGACGCCGACGCGGCCTTCGAGGCCGTCGCCGAGTTCCGCCCCGAGGAAAGCGCCGCGGTCGCCATCATCAAGCATGCCAATCCCTGCGGCGTGGCGCTCGCCGACGATCTCGTCACGGCCTACGAGAAGGCGCTCCGCTGCGATCCCGTTTCCGCCTATGGCGGGATCGTGGCGCTCAACCGGCCACTCGACGAGACCGCGGCGCGCGCGATCACCTCGATCTTCACCGAGGTCGTGATCGCCCCGGGCGCGGACGAGGCCGCGAAGGCCGTCTTCGCCGAGAAGGTCAATCTCCGGCTGCTTCTCACCGGCGGCCTGCCCGACCCGCGGGGACCGGGCCACATGGTGCGCACGGTCGCGGGCGGGCTCCTGGTGCAGAGCCGCGACGCCGGCGCGGTGAGCCCGAACGAGTTGCGGGTCGTGACCCGGCGCGCCCCGAGCGAAGCGGAGCTCGCCGACCTCCTCTTCGCCTTCCGGGTCGCCAAGCACGTCAAGTCGAACGCCATCGTCTATGCCAAAGACGGCGCGACCGTCGGCATCGGCGCCGGCCAGATGAGCCGGCTCGATTCCGCCCGGATCGCGGCGATCAAGGCGGCCGAGGCGGCGGCCGCGGCGGGGCTGGCGCAGCCGCTGACCACCGGCTCGGTGGTCGCCTCCGACGCCTTCTTCCCCTTCCCGGACGGGCTCCTCGCCGCCGTGGAGGCCGGCGCCACCGCTGCCATCCAGCCGGGCGGCTCGCTGCGCGACGACGCCGTGATCGCGGCCGCCGACGAGGCGGGAATCGCGATGGTGTTCACGGGCATGCGCCACTTCCGGCACTGACGGCGGGGGCGGCGGGGGCGGCGGTCCCCGCTTGACCTCGATCAATGCGGGTCCTTGCGGCCGGCGCGATCACGGGTGCCAGTCAGAGGGGGATCCCAGGGCATGGCCGCCGTCCACTACTTCCGTGATGCCGTCGAACGGGTACGGGACGAGGGCCGGTATCGCGTCTTCGCCGATCTCGAGCGGATCGCCGGCCGCTTCCCCGTCGCGCGCAACCACGGCGACGGCCCCGGCGAGGTCGTCGTCTGGTGCTCGAACGACTATCTCGGCCAGAGCCAGAATCCCGCAGTGATCGAGGCCGGACGGGCGGCGCTCGAGGGCATGGGCGCCGGCTCCGGGGGCACGCGCAACATTTCCGGGACGAGCCATCTGCACGTGCTCCTCGAGCGGGAGCTCGCTGACCTGCACGGAAAGGAGGCAGCGCTCCTCTTCACCTCCGGCTACGTCTCGAACGCGGCGACGCTCGCCACGCTCGGCAAGATCGTTCCGGATCTCCTCATCCTTTCCGACGCGCTCAACCACGCCTCGATGATCGAGGGCATCCGGCATTCCGGCTGCGAACGGCAGATCTTCCGGCACAACGACCTCGCCGATCTGGAGGCGAAACTTTCGGCGGCCGGTCCGGACCGGCCGAAGCTAATCGCCTTCGAATCCGTCTATTCGATGGACGGCGACATCGCCCCGATCCGGGCGATCTGCGACCTGGCGGACCGCTACGGCGCGATGACCTATCTCGACGAGGTCCACGCCGTCGGGCTCTACGGCGCGCGCGGCGGCGGCGTTTCCGAGCGCGACGGCCTGGCGGACCGCATCACGATCATCGAGGGCACGCTCGCCAAGGGATTCGGCTGCATGGGCGGCTACATCGCGGCCGATGGCGACGTGATCGACGCGATCCGGAGCCATGCCGCCGGCTTCATCTTCACGACGTCGCTGCCGCCGGTCCTGCTCGGCTCGGCGCTCGCGAGCGTGCGCTGGGTGAAGGCCCATCCGGAGCTCCGGGCGAAGCACCAGGAGCGCGCCCACCGGCTGAAGCGCGTGCTGACCTCGGCCGGCCTGCCGGTCATGCCGAGCGCGAGCCACATCGTCCCGGTGCTCGTCGGGTGCCCGGTCAGGGCGAAGACCGTCACGGACCTGCTCCTTTCGGACCACGGAATCTACGTCCAGCCGATCAACTTCCCGACCGTGCCGCGCGGAACGGAGCGGCTCCGGCTGACGCCGACGCCCGTGCACGACGATGCCATGATCGAGCATCTCGTGGACGCCTTGCTGGACGTCTGGCCGCGTGCTGGCCTCATCCAGGCGGCAGCGGCGGAATAGCATCCGGCGCGCCGGAGGCGATCCGCACGCCGTCCGTCACGATCTCCCGGAGCCCGGGCGGCAATCGGCCGGCGAGCGGCAGCGCGGCGGCATGGCCCTCCTCCGACATCTTCCGCCAGGTCTTGGCGACGATGTCGGCGAGATGGGCAGGATCCCGGCCGGCGGCGAAGCCTGCCAGGTAGTGCTCGATGAACACCAGGCAGGCCACGTCCTCCAGCGTCTGCGCCTCCGGGTCGCTTCGCAGATCCCGCTTCTGAACGAGACCCGCGACGCGGGCGCAATCCGCCGGATCGTAGCCCGCTTCCGTCATCAGCTCCGAGATGCGGGCGGCGTGGCGGCGCTTCTGCTCGTTGCGCCAGCGGAGATAGCCGGGCCTGTCCATCGGGTAGCTCGCGCGCGGCAGCGTCCAGCGCTCGAGATGCTGCGCGCGCGCCGCTATTCTCAGATGCTCCGAGGCGCCCGGACGCAGCGCGGCGAGCCGGGCCGACATGCGCAGCCCGTAGACGAGCTCCGCCGGCAACAGGTCGCCGTCGACGGCGATGCGGTTCGGATCGGCCGAATTGGCCGCATCGATCAGGCCGAGGACGCGGTCGAGCCGGCTCACGGACCGATCTCCGGCCGGGCGGCCTTCAGGCCGGCTCGGCGACCAGCCCGGGCATGGCGAAGCCGGCCCGATCGAGCTCGCCGATCAGGGCTTCGGTCTGGTCGGCCGGGAGCTGGTCGAGCGGCGGCCGCACGATCCGCCAGTCCGGGTCGCAGGCGTAGTGCGCGACGACCGCCTTCATGGCGGCGATCATCATCGGGAAGCGCGCGAAGATCGTCCTGATCCGGTCGGCATCGGCCTGGAGCCCGGGGCCCGCCTCGGATTGCCAATCCGCCCACAGCCGGTGGATGCCGGCCGGGTTCACGTTCGCGGTCGCGCTGATGCAACCGGCCGCGCCGAGCGGCAGGCTGCGCGAGAGCAAGCCCTCGCTCGCCGGGAAGATCTGGAAGCCGGGAAAGGCGTCGAGCATCGCGGCGAGGTTCGCCCAGTCGCCGGAACTGTCCTTGATGCCGACGACGCTGTCCGGATAGGCCTTGATCAGCCGCTCGATCAGGCCGAGCGGGATCGGCACCCCGGAGACCTGCGGGATATGGTAGAGGCAGATCCTCAGCCGCTCGTCGCCGACCTGCTGGACGACCTCCGAATAGTGCCGGAAGAGGCCGTCCTCGCTCACGCCCTTGTAATAGAAGGGCGGCAGCATCAGCACCGCGGCGACGCCGAGATCGACCGCATGGCAGGTGAGGTCGACCGTCTCCGGAATCGAGCAGCAGCCGGTGCCGGGCATCATCCTGCCGGCGGGGACACCGCCCTCGACCAGGCCTTCCAGGAGCGCCTTCCGCTCTCCGACGGAGAGCGAGTTCGCCTCGCTGTTCGTGCCGAATACGGCAAGCCGGCAGTTCTGGCTCACCAGCCAGCGGCAATGGCGCATGAAGCGCTCGGGATCCGGCGTGAGATCGGGACGGAACGGCGTGACGACCGGAGCGTAGATGCCCGCGAGCGGCATGGTCATGGCGATCTCCTTCGCTTCCGCATGGCGCGACGGCTTATCTGGATGGCGGATTGCAGGCGGGCTGGCAAGTGGAGCGATCGCGCCGCCCCCGCGCCGGCCGCGCCGCAGGCCCCGAAGCGTGGACGGGGAAGGCCCGCGACGCTAAGAGACCGGCGGCTCTGGCGAAACGGAGGAAGCGCACGGATGGCCACTCTCCCGCAGGAAATGACCGTCATCGAAATGAGCGGCGCAGGCGGACCCGACGTTCTCGTGCCCGGCCGCCGGCCGGTGCCGCAGCCGGGACCGACGGAGGTGCTGGTCAGGGTGCGCGCGGCCGGGGTGAACGGCCCGGACCTCATGCAGAGGAAGGGCCTCTACCCGCCGCCGAAGGGGGCATCGGACCTGCTCGGGCTCGAGATTTCGGGCGAACTGGCGGCCATGGGCGCCGAAGTCTCGGGGTGGCGGGTGGGCGACGCCGTCTGCGCCCTCACCAATGGCGGCGGCTATGCCGAGTACTGCGCGGTCGAGGCGTCGCACTGCCTTCCGGTGCCCGAGGGGGTCTCGCTCGTCGATGCGGCCGGTCTGCCCGAGACGTTCTTCACCGTCTGGAGCAACGTCTTCATGGGCGCGAAGCTGAAGGCCGGCGAGCTCCTGCTCGTCCACGGCGCGGCCGGCGGCATCGGCACGACCGCGATCCAGCTCGGCAAGGCGTTCGGCGCGCGCGTCTTCGCGACCGACAGCCCGGCGGCGCGCTGCGCGATCGCGGCGGAGCTTGGCGCCGACCGCGTCATCGACTACCGCGAGGAGGACTTCGTCGAGATCGTGCGGGCCGCCGGCGGCGCCGACGTCATCCTCGACATCGTCGGCGGGCCCTACGTGGAGCGCAACATAAAGGCGGCGAACCACGACGGGCGGATCGTCCAGCTCGCCTTCGCCCTCGGCTCCAAGGTCGACATCAATCTCATGCCGGTCATGCTCAAGCGGCTCGTCTATACCGGCTCGACCCTCCGCTCCCGCTCCGACGGCTTCAAGGCCGAGGTCGCGCGCGAGCTCCGGGAGCATGTCTGGCCGCTCTTCGCCGCGGGCAAGCTGAGGCCCGTCACGCGCGAGGCGCTGCCGCTCGCCGAAGCGGCCAGGGCGCACGCGGCCATGGAGAACGCCCAGCACGTCGGCAAGATCCTGCTCATCACCGAGGCCTAGCCCGGCCGACGCAGAACGCGGCGCGCAAGACGGCGGAGCCGGCTTGGCAACGGCGGGCCGCGCGCAATCGACGAGCGGCGCCGACCGGCCCTCCGCCTTGATTCAGTTTCCGATTTCCATGCCCGTCTTCGACCGCACAGGATTCCTGCAATCGCCGGGCGGGCAAGGTGACACTGGTCGACGAACCCGCTATGGCTGTGGAAATCAGGTGCGGCCATGGCGACAGCAGGCGGGGCAGGAAGACCGGGCGTGATGATCGTGGACGACGAGGCGCTCGTCGCCCTCTTCGTCGCCGACGTCGTCGAGGATCTCGGATTTCAGGTCATCGGCCCGGTGCGCGACGTCGAAGGGGCGATCGCGGCGGCGGAGACGCACAAGCCCCAGGCCGCGATCGTGGACGTGGGCCTCGGCAATCGCGGCGCGAGCGGACTTGACGTCGCCCGCGAGCTGGCCGACCGCCACGGCACCGCCGTGATCTTCCTTTCCGGCTACGCCGACCTTGAGCGGGACCCGGACGTGCAGGCGCTGAAGCCGGTCGCAATCCTGCAGAAGCCCTGCCTGCCCGAGCATATCGAGGCCGCGCTGAAGGCCGCGCTCGGCTGATCCTGGGCGGCGGCATTTTGTCGCCCGGCGCGATCCGATGCCGAGCCGGCTTCGAATCGCGCGGCCGCCCGCGAGGCATCCTCCCGACATCATCGAACGGCGGCATTGACACGGCGCGCCGGAGTCCGTCACTCTCTCTGGCATACCACATACTGCATACCTGAACCTGCAGCGGTGGCTCATGCTATTCGGGGAGGAAGAGCATGAAGATATGCGTCTACGGCGCCGGCGCGATCGGCGGCTATCTCGGCGTCCAGCTCGCCCAGGCCGGCGCGGAGGTCAGCCTCGTGGCGCGCGGCGCCCATCTCGAGGCGATGCGCCGCAACGGCCTCA
The DNA here is from genome assembly GCF_009866965.1 of Propylenella binzhouense. Taxonomy (GTDB): domain Bacteria; phylum Pseudomonadota; class Alphaproteobacteria; order Rhizobiales; family Afifellaceae; genus Propylenella; species Propylenella binzhouense. The sequence goes on from NZ_SPKJ01000073.1 coordinate 10,941, forward strand.
GGCTCCGGATCGGCGGCGAGGAGCGGGTCGCCGCGCTCCGCTGCACCGACGATCCTTCCGAGCTCGGACCGCAGGACTACGTGATCGTCGCGCTGAAGGCGCATTCGGTGCCCGGCGTGGTCGACCGCATGCTGCCGCTCCTCGGCAACCATTCGAGCATCGTCACCGCAGTGAACGGCGTGCCCTACTGGTACTTCTACCGGCATGGCGGCGCGCTCGAGAACCGGACGCTCGAGAGCATCGATCCGGGCGGCCGCCAGTGGGAGGTGCTGCGGCCAGAGCGGGCGATCGGCTGCATCGTCTATCCGGCCGCCGAAGTGGTCGAGCCCGGCGTCATCGAGCACGTCTACGGCGACAAGTTCCCGCTCGGCGAGCCTTCCGGCGAGCACTCGGAGCGGGTCGAGCGGCTGAGCGCGCTGATGACCGCGGCCGGCCTGCGGGCACCGGTCATGGAGAACATCCGGGACGAGCTCTGGCTGAAGCTCTGGGGCAATCTCTGCTTCAACCCGATCAGTGCCCTCACGCATGCGACGCTCGAGACGATCGCCGGCGACCCGGGTACCAGGTCCATTGCACGCGCGATGATGGTCGAGGCCCAGGAAATCGCAGAAAAGCTCGGCGTGCACTTCCGGGTGAGCGTCGATCGTCGTATTGACGGCGCGGGCGCCGTCGGCGCGCACAAGACGTCGATGCTTCAGGATCTCGAACGCGGCCGTCCGATGGAGATTGATCCCCTGGTAACCGCAGTTCAGGAAATGGGGCGCCTGGCCGACGTGCCGACTCCCACGATCGACGTCGTGCTGGCCCTCATCAAGCAGCGGGCGCAAACCGCGACGCTGCACTGAGCGGCCGGCCACGGCAGGGCAAGCTTTAGGACAGGGCATTCGCTTCATGAACATCCACGAATACCAGGCCAAGGCCGTGCTGAAGGAGTTCGGCGCACCGGTCTCGCGCGGTGTGCCGATCTTCAAGCCGGAAGAGGCCGAGAAGGCGGCGAACGAGCTCGGCGGTCCGATCTGGGTCGTCAAGTCGCAGATCCATGCCGGCGGCCGCGGCAAGGGCAAGTTCAAGGAAGCGGCGGCGGGCGAGAAGGGCGGCGTGCGCCTCGCCAAGTCGGTCGACGAGGTGAAGACCTTCGCCCGCGAGATGCTCGGCAACACCCTGGTGACGCTGCAGACCGGGCCCGCCGGCAAGCAGGTCAACCGCCTCTATATCGAGGAGGGCTCCGAGATCGAGAAGGAATTCTACCTCTCGATCCTCGTCGACCGCGCGACCTCGCGGATCGCCTTCGTGGTCTCCACCGAGGGCGGCATGGACATCGAGGAGGTCGCCCACAACACGCCCGAGAAGATCAAGACCTTCTCCGTCGATCCGGCGACCGGCGTGATGCCGCATCACGGCCTCACCGTCGCCAAGGCGCTCGGTCTTTCCGGCGCCGCCGCCAAGCAGGCGACGGGCCTCGTCGCGCAGCTCTACGCCGCCTTCGTCGCCAAGGACATGGCGATGCTCGAGATCAACCCGCTCATCGTGACCAAAGGGGGCGACCTGCGCGTGCTCGACGCCAAGGTCTCGTTCGATTCGAACGCGCTCTACCGCCACCCGGAGATCGTGGCGCTGCGCGACGAGACCGAGGAGGACCCGAAGGAGATCGAGGCCTCCAAGTACGACCTCGCCTATATCGCGCTCGACGGCACGATCGGCTGCATGGTGAACGGCGCCGGCCTCGCCATGGCCTCGCTCGACATCATCCAGCTCTACGGCGAGAGCCCTGCGAACTTCCTCGACGTCGGCGGCAGCGCCTCGGAGGAGAAGGTGACGGCGGCCTTCAAGATCATCACCGCCGACCCGAAGGTGAAGGGCATCCTCGTCAACATCTTCGGCGGCATCATGAAGTGCGACGTCATCGCCCGCGGCGTGATCGCCGCGGTGCAGGCCGTCGGGCTGCAGGTGCCGCTGGTGGTGCGCCTCGAGGGCACCAATGTCGAGGAGGGCAAGACGATCATCCGGGAGAGCGGCCTCAACGTCATTCCCGCCGACGATCTGGACGATGCCGCCCAGAAGATCGTAAAGGCCGTGAGGGAGGCGCGCTGATGTCCATTCTCATCGACAGGAACACCCGGGTCATCACCCAGGGCTTCACCGGCAAGAACGGCACCTTCCATTCCGAGCAGGCGCTCGCCTACGGCACCAGGGTCGTCGGCGGCACCTCGCCCGGCAAGGGCGGTTCGACGCATCTCGGCCTGCCGGTCTTCGACACCGTCGCCGAGGCGCGCGAGGCGACCGGCGCCGACGCCTCGGTGATCTACGTGCCGCCCCCGGGCGCCGCGGACGCCATCTGCGAGGCGATCGACGCCGAGATCCCGCTCATCGTCTGCATCACCGAGGGCATCCCGGTTCTCGACATGGTGAAGGTGAAGCGCGCGCTCTCCGGCTCCAAGTCGCGGCTGATCGGGCCGAACTGCCCGGGCATCGTGACCGCCGGGGAATCGAAGATCGGCATCATGCCGGCCAACATCTTCAAGCAGGGCTCCGTCGGCATCGTGTCGCGGTCCGGCACGCTCACCTACGAGGCCGTGTTCCAGACCTCGCAGGAGGGGCTCGGCCAGACGAGCGCCGTCGGGATCGGCGGCGACCCCGTGAAGGGCACCGAATTCGTCGACGTGCTGGAGATGTTCCTCGCCGATCCGGAGACCGAGTCGATCGTCATGATCGGCGAGATCGGCGGTTCGGCCGAGGAGGATGCGGCGCAGTTCCTGAAGGACGAGGCGAAGCGCGGCCGCAAGAAGCCGATGGTCGGCTTCATCGCCGGGCGGACGGCGCCTCCGGGCCGCCGCATGGGCCATGCGGGCGCCATCATCTCCGGCGGCAAGGGCGGCGCGGAGGACAAGATCGCGGCGATGGAGGAAGCGGGCATCCGCGTCTCCCCCTCGCCGGCGCGCCTCGGCAAGACCCTCGCAGATCTTCTCAAGGGCCGCGTCGCGGCCTGAGCCGGAAGCGGCGACCATCACCGGCGGGCGCCCTCGTGCGCCCGTTCCCGTTTCGAGGGGACGCTTCCGCGGCGCTGCCGCCGCGGCTCACTGCACCTGGGCGTGGCGGGCAATGTCGACGTCGGTTACCCAGCCTTCGACCGGCTCGCCGGACCTGCCGGTCCGGGTCACGATCACGTCCTTGGCGCCCTTGACCGCCAGCATGGCGTCGCGCGCTTCCGCCAGGCTCCTGTCGGCCGCGACATAGGCGACCTTCTTCACCATCGCCCCGATCGTCTCGCCGTCGAGCCTGTGCGCGAGCATCTCGGCGACCGTCAGGTCGGCCGGCTTTTTCGGCTGACCCGCGATCGCCAGGTCGGCCAGGTACTTCCAGACCATGCTGTCGTGAACGATGTAGCGCAGGCTTCCGTCCGGCTCGATGAGGGGAATGCGCGGCTTTTTCGCGAGAAGGCCGCAGATCGCGCTGAGCGGGATCCGATCGTCCGGCTCGCCCCCTGTCCCGACGCCTTCGATCGAGCTCCGCGGGATCATCGCGATGCGCACGGGCGTGCTGCGGAGGCGGTCATCCGGGGTGAGGCGGTCGACCGTGCGTTGCAGGCTGTCGTTCGCCGCCTGGAAGTTCTCCCGGGAGAAGTAGAAGGCGAGGATCGTGCCGACCCAGGTGCCGAACAAGGCAACGAGGGTCGGAAAGACCTGCCGCTTGTCGTCCACGGAACCCCATAGGAGCGTGGCGGCCGCGAGCACGAGGATGCCCGCGGCCGCGACGATGAAGACCATGACGGCGAGCCAGTCCCGGACGCGATCGCGCCCGGCCAAGCCCCCGCCCCGCGCGGCTTGCGTTCCGTCCATGATTCCCCCCTCCGGCGAAACCGGAAGGAAGAATGCACGTGACGCGTGTCTTCATCAAGAACAAACGTTCCGATTGAATTCTCTTGCGGTGCACTGGCCGTACCGCGCCCGGACGGCTAGAACGCCGCTTCGACCGGACCAAGCGACCTCCAGGACATGACCCAGGATCTCGACAGCCTCGAACACGAAATCCGCGCGGCGCTTTCCGCCGCATCGGACGAGCGCGCGCTCGAAGCCGTGCGCGTCGGCGCGCTCGGCAAGAAGGGCTCCCTGTCCGAGCGGCTGAAGGCGCTCGGCGCGATGAGCCCCGAGGAGCGCAAGGTGGCCGGCCCCGCGCTCAACGATCTCAAGAACCGGATCGGCGAGGCGATCGAGCGCCGGCGCGGCGAGCTGCGCGAGGCGGCGCTCGCCGAGCGGCTCCGCACCGAGAAAGTCGACGTGACGCTGCCCGCCCGCTTCGAGCCGGTCGGCACGATCCATCCCGTCACCCAGGTGATGGAGGAGGTGATCGCCATCTTCGGCGACATGGGCTTCTCGGTCGCCGAAGGGCCGCACATCGAGACCGACTGGTACAATTTCGGCGCGCTCAACATCCCGCCGGAGCATCCCGCCCGGCAGGAGCACGACACCTTCTACTTCAACCCGCGCGCGGACGGCACGCGCATGGTGCTCCGGACGCACACCTCGCCGGTCCAGATCCGGACCATGGAGAACCAGGCGCCGCCGATCCGCATCATAGCGCCGGGACGCACCTTCCGCTCGGATTCGGACCAGACCCACACGCCGATGTTCCACCAGGTGGAGGGCCTCGTCATCGACGAGACCACCCATCTCGGCCACCTCAAGGGCACGCTCGAGGCGTTCTGCAAGGCGTTCTTCGAGATCGACGAAGTGAAGATGCGCTTCCGCCCGTCTCACTTCCCGTTCACGGAGCCCTCGATGGAGGTCGATATCGGCTGCTCGTGGGAAGGGGGCGAGCTGAAGATCGGGGCGGGCGACAGCTGGCTCGAAATCCTCGGATCCGGCATGGTGCACCCGAACGTGATCCGGGCGGGCGGTCTCGACCCGGACCGCTACCAGGGCTTCGCCTTCGGCATGGGGATCGACCGCATCGCCATGCTGAAATACGGCATTCCGGACCTGCGCGCCTTTTTCGAGGCGGACCTCCGCTGGCTCCGCCATTACGGCTTCGCGGCGCTCGCCATGCCGAGCCTCGCGGAGGGGCTGAGCGTCTGACGAGGCGGCCCTGCCGGAGGGCTGCCGACCAGCCCTCCGCCGCCGGCGCCGCTTTGCTCTTCGTCAAATCCCCGACCGGGGTTGCGCGGTACGGTCCGGCCGCATGAGCCATGCGAACGGAGACGGGCGGATGAAGAGGGTCGAAGGAAAGGTCGCGGTGGTGACCGGAGGCGCCATGGGGCTCGGCGAGGCCGCCGCGCACATGCTCGCCCGGGAAGGCGCGAAACTGGTGGTCACCGACGTCAAGGGCGAGACCGCCGAACGGGTCGCCGAATCCATCTGCGCCGCTGGCGGCGAGGCCATCCATCTCGAGCACGACGTCTCCGACGAGGCGGCGTGGGAGCGCGTCATGGCGGCGACGCTCGACCGCTTCGGCAAGCTCGACGTCCTCGTGAACAATGCCGGCGTCGGCTGGGGCGGCGCGCCGGAGGAGGAGACGCTCGAGCGCTGGCGCAGGCTGATGAGCATCAATCTCGACGGCGTCTTCCTCGGCACCAAGCACGCCATCCTCGCGATGAAGCGCAAGGCGGAGCCGGGCGGCTCGATCATCAATCTCTCGTCGATCGAAGGGCTCGTCGGCGATCCCAATCTCGGCGCCTACAACGCCTCGAAGGGCGGCGTCCGCCTCTACACCAAGTCGGTCGCGCTCTATTGCGCCAAGGCCGGCCTGGGAATCCGGGTGAACTCGGTGCATCCGGGCTATATCTGGACGCCGATGGTCGAGCACTATCTGAGCGAGGCGGGCGACCTCGAGGAGGGGCGCAAGGCGCTCGACGCCATGCATCCGATCGGCCATGTCGGCGAGCCGGACGACATCGCCTACGGCATTCTCTACCTGGCGTCGGACGAGGCGAAGTTCGTCACCGGCGCGGAGCTCGTCATCGACGGCGGCTACACGGCCCAGTGATCCCGTTCCGGCCCGGCGCCTCAGACGATGGGGAGCTGGGCCGGAACGTCCGCGCGGACGGATTCGGTGAGCAGCATGTTGGTCACCTCGCGACGGCGCGTGTGGTAGAATTCGTCGCCGAATTGTGCGCGCAACCGCTTCAGCGCCTCGTTGATGTCGAGGCCCTGCCCGTGCTCCCGCGCTTCCACGACGATGCGCCGGACTTCCTTCGAGACTTGATCGCCGATTTCGCCCTCCCTGCGCCGTCCGACGGAATAAGGCCGCCGGCGGGATCGTGTTCGGTCGAGGCGTACCCGTTGTGCGAGTTTGGCACAGGGTGATGAACCGGACCTGAACGAAAGTCCAAATGGCAGATTCCTGCCCTCCGCAAGATTGTACTACGATCAGACAAGATGCTGGCGGGGGCCGAGGCCGCGCGCGGCATCCCTACAGGAACCAGGGGAGGAAGATCGTGTCCGAGCTCTCGGAAGAGCAGATCCTGATGCGGCGGAGCTGCCGCGCATTCGTGGACGACGTCGTGCTGCCCTTCATACGGGCCGACTGGCGCCGCGAGTGGAACATGCAGCCGGAGGGCCGGCTGCCGCCGGAGATCCTCGAGGGATGCGAGGCGATCGGAATCCGCACGCTCGGCGTGCCGCCCGAGTTCGGCGGGATCGAGCTCGATCCGGCGACGGAAGCCCGGACCTTCGCGATCATCGCTGAGGAGATCGCCCGCGGCGATTCCGGCCTCGCCGACAAGCTCGTGCAGAACTGGAAGCTCGCCGTGCTCCTCAGGAACGTGGCGCCGCGGCACCTGCAGGAGCGATGGTTCCCCCGCCTCCTCGCCGACCCGCAGTTCCTGCTGGCCCACTGCTCCACCGAGCCGCGCGGCGCGTCCGACCGCTGGCTCCCCTACAACGTCCCGGAAGCCGGCATGCAGACGCGCGCCGTGAAGCGGGACGGCGCCTGGGTCATCAACGGGCGCAAGCAGTTCATCTCGAACGGCTACGATGCGGGCCTCTATGTCGTGAACGCCAACACCGACCCGAGCGTCGGCATGCTGCAGGGCACCTCGAGCTTTCTCGTCCCGCGCGGCACGCCGGGCCTCACAATCGCCCGCTGCAACGAGACGCTCGGCTGCCGCTACATGAACAACGGCGAGCTCGTCTTCGAGGACATGCGCCTGCCGGAGGACCATCTCCTCGTCGAGGGAAACGCGATCGGCCGCCTCGGCGTCTATCACCGGCCCGGCAAGATCATCCAGGCGGCGAAGAATCTCGGCGTCGGGGTCAGATGCTTCGAGGTCGCCTCGGACTACGTGCAGACCTACGTCCAGGGCGGGCGCATCCTGATCAAGCACCAGGCGGTCGCGCTGCGGATGGCCGAGATGGCGACGCTGATCGAGGCGGTGCGCGGCATGGTGGAGCGCGCCGCCCGCGCCGTCGACGAGAATGCCGGCGATGCCGACACGCTCTGCAACATGGCGAAGGTGTTCGCGTCCGAGGCGATCATGAAGGTCGCCCAGCACTGCGTGGAGCTTCACGGCGGCAACGGAATGATGCTCGATTTCGGGGTCGAGAAGCTCTTCCGCGACGCCGCGATCTTCCTGCACATGGACGCGACCGCCGACATCTCGAAGTTCAAGGTGGTGAAGTCACTGTTCCCGGAGACCGCCGGGAAATATGCCGGGCCGGAGTGACGGCGGCCGCCTCAGGCACCGGCCGGCCGGCGCTCCGGGGGGGCCATGAAGTCCGGCGCGACCGGATCCTTCACGCAGCGCGCGAGGATCGCCTCGATCTCCGCCTCGGCCTCGGCGTCGATCCGCCAGCCCGCGACGTCGTCGACCGGCGCGAGCTGTCCCGGATGGCGCGCGCCCCAGAGGGCGATCGTCGGGCCGCGGTCGAGAACCCAGCGCACCGCGAGCGCCAGCACCGACTTGCCGAAGCGCTCGCGGGCGAGCCGGCCGAGCTCGTCTACGGCCGCGAGATAATGCTGGAAGCGCGGCGCGCGGAACTTCGGGTCGGATTTCCGCAGGTCGTCGCCCTCGAAGGTCGTGTCGGGCCGCATCCTCCCGGAGAGGAGGCCGCGGCAGAGCGCGCCGTAGCTCAGGATAGTCAGGCCCGTCCTTTCCGCGTAGGGCAGCACGTCGGCCTCCATCCCCCGCTCGAAGAGGTTGTAGGGCGGCTGCACCGAGGCGAGCGGGGCGGCGGCGCGGAAGGCGTCCATCTGCGCCGGCGAGAAGTTGCTGACGCCGATCGCCCTGATCTTGCCGGCGCGCCGGAGCTCGTCGAGCGCGCCCGCCGTCGCGGCGAGATCGGTCTCGAGGTCCGGCCAGTGCACCTGGTAGAGATCGATCACGTCGGTCCGCAGGCGACGGAGCGAATCCTCGACCTCCCGCCGGATCCGCTCCGGCCGGGAATCGCGGTAGACCTGACCGTCCTTCCACGCGAGGCCGAGCTTGGTCGCAAGCTGCACCCGCTCCCGCAGCCCCGCCTCCGCGATCGCCTTGCCGACGATCTCCTCCGAGCGGCCGAAGCCATAGACCGGAGCGGTGTCGATCAGCGTCACCCCGCGCTCGACCGCCGAGCGGATGGTGGCGATCGACTCGGCCTCGTCGGTGCCGCCCCACTGCCAGCCGCCGATCGCCCAGGTGCCGAGTCCGATCCGGGAGGCGCGGATTCCGCTGTCGCCGATCGTGATCTGTTCCATGGCTCAAGCTCCGATCATCCGGAAGACTTGCCGCAAAGGTGGCGCGGCGAGGCGGGCGGTCAAAGGGCACATGCGGCCGCACCGCCGGCGGCGCGCCGAACCGGGCCGCGACGGCGCGGCTCCGTCCGGCCGCGGACGGCGGAAATCCCGCGCCGGACACCGGCAGACGATTGCCCGCGCCTCCGCTGCGGCTATGCTCGCCCGAAAATCCGGGGAGGAGAGACATGAACGTGCAGACGCAACCCATTCCCGCCGAGGAGCCCCTGCCGGGCGTCCCGGCCGGCCTCAGCTTCGTCGAGCCGGTCCGCGGCTCCGATATCCCGGTCCACATCACGCTCGTGGAGGCGATCGACGGCATGTACGTCCCGATCGGCCTCAGGCTGCCGAAGGGCGAAGGCCCGTTCCCGCTCGTCCTCTTCGCCTCCGGCAATGGCGGCGGCGGCATCGAGCTCCTGCGCTGGTTCACCCAGAACAGGAGCTGGGCCCAGGAAGAGTTCCTGAAGGCAGGCTATGCCGTCGCCTGGATGCGCTATCGCGCCGAGGTCGACTACGCCTACGACAAGCTCGGCAAGCTCGTCGAGGACCGGCGCCAGGGCCGGCAGCTCCTGAGCCGCGGCCCGCTCGAATACGAGGACGTGATCTCGGTCGTCGAGTTCGCGAAGGGCCTGCCCTTCATCGACGCCGACCGGATCGGCTACATGGGCTCCAGCCATGGCGGCGAGATGGCGCTGAAGATCGCGTCCGAATATTCCGGCATCCACGCGATGATCGCGAGCGAGCCGGCGGCGCACGAATTCCTGCGGCTGCGGCCCGACGAGACCGCCGGGATCAATCCCGAGACGGGGCTCCTCAACGTCGAGCGGATGCTGATGCGCGAGGCCGAGAAGGTCCGCCCGCGCATCACGGAGGAGACCGCCCGCGCGCGCATGAGCACCATCGACACCCCGATCCTCGTGCAGGGACGGGACCGGGACGAGCTCCAGGGCATCTTCCGGGTCTGCTACGAAATGCTCGCCGAGCTCGGCAAGGATGCCGAATGGGCGACCTACGACCACGACCTCCACGGCTACGTCTACCCGGCCCGGGAGCCGGACGGCGAATATGCGCCCGACGCGCTCGCACGCCGCGCGGTGGCGGACTCGATCGCCTTCTTCAACCGCAAGCTGGGCCGGACCGGCGCGCCGTAGGATCGTCCGGACGGCAAGGCCGGCCCACCCTGCCGGGCCGGCATGGGCCGCCCGGGCTTCACCCCTCCGGGGCGCCCGGCCCGGACTCGGCGGCGAGGAAATGCGCGTAGGAGAAGGTGTTCTCGCCGCGGTGAACGTAGTCGCGGCGATGCTGCGTGAGGACCGCGAAGACGGCATGCGCCGTGCCGCACCACGTCATCATCCAGTCGTGGCTCTCGAAGACGATCAGCGGCGTGCGCGCCGTCCAGTCCGTGTTGGAGCGGAAGAGCGCCACCTCGCTGCCTTCGACGTCCACCTTGACGATCAGCGGCACGGCCTTCGCGACCCCGGCGAGGAGCCCCGGGATCGTCACCGTCTCGACGGCCCCGCCGGGGTCCTCCTCCGCGCGCCAGGCCCAGTGCGCCGCGTCGCCGTGCCTCATCGTGATGCGCATGCTCCGGTCGGAGATGCCGCACCGGAGCGCGGTGATGTTCGGATAATGCGCGGCATTGGCGGCGAGGAGCTCGAAATTCGCAGCCTCCGGCTCCACCGCGAAGACCCGCGCCTGCGGAAACCTGCGGGCGTACCAGATCGAGGCGAGCCCGATATTCGCGCCGCAATCGACGATCACCGGCACGTCCCCGCGGCAGAGCGCGGCGCGGTAGTAGCGCTCGAGAGCGGCCTCGTGGAGCGGGGACCGGCTGTCATAGGTCTCCTCGACCAGGATGTGCTGCAGCACGTCCCAGTCGGTCGAGCCCGGGCGGAGCCGGATCGCATGGCCGAGCGCGGGAAGCTCGATCGCCTCGGTCCGGTCGCCGGCCGCGGGGCGGAGCCTGTGGCGCGCCCGCACGGCGAGCGCGCCGGCGCCGGCGCGCAG
>NZ_SPKJ01000074.1 GCF_009866965.1 Propylenella binzhouense
GTCTCCGCCGCAGCGGGAGCGGCCGTCGCCGGCGGCTCGGCCGGCGATGCGGATTGCGGCGCGGCGCGCGCCGCCGGCGGTGCGTCCTGTGCCGGAGCCTGCGCCGGAAGCACGATCGCGATTGCCGAGATCAGGAGGAGCGTGCGCGCGGCGGTCCGCGCGCGGGGAAGGGGACGGTGTCCTGCCTGGACGGGCTGTCCGCCCGTCGTGGATGTACGCATCACAACTGCCTTCGGGTCTTTGCTATTCGGCGGCCGCTCTCAGGGCGGCCGGGGACATCTCCGGAACCAGCAGCCGCCGGCCGCGCGCCTCGACCACTCGGAGCCGGCTGCAGAAGACCTCGCCGATGCGCGCATCGGTGAAGACCTCGTCCGGCGCGCCGTCGGCGACCAGGCTCCCCCGCGAGAACATCAGGATGCGGTCCGCGTAGAGAGCCGCGAGGTTGAGGTCGTGGAGGACGGCGACGGCGCCGCCGCCCGCCTCGGCGTGCGCCTGCGCCAGGTCGAGTATGTGCAGCTGGTGGCCGACGTCGAGGCTCGAGGTCGGCTCGTCGAGGAGCAGCCATCTGTCCGCCGGAGCGTCCGATTCCGATGCGGTTCCGGCCGCGATCTGGCAGAGGACGCGCGCGATCTGGACGCGCTGCTGCTCGCCGCCGGAGAGTTCCTGGAAGAGGCGGCCTCCGAAGCCGGCAAGGTCCACCGCGGAAAGCGCTTCGCGCACGGCGCGCTCGCGTTCGCCCCGGCCGGTCCGGCCTGCCGCCGTCAGCCCGAGCGCCACCACCTCGGCCACCGTGAAGGGGAAGCTGATCTGGCCGGACTGGGAGAGGACGGCGCGCCGCCGGGCGAGTTCGGTTCTCGTGAAGGACGCGAGCGGCCGGCCGTCGAGCGTCACCGAGCCGCCGGCCGGGGCGAGGGCACCGGCGAGCGCGCGCAGGAAGGTCGTCTTGCCGGCGCCGTTCGGCCCGACGAGGACGGTGAGCGCGCCGGGCCGGATGGCGGCCGTGACGGCGCGCACGACCAGGCGGCCGGAAAGGGCGAGGCTGAGGTCGGACGCCGCGAGCATCAGCTTTCGACCAGGGCCCGGCGGCGCAGGAGGAGCCACAGGAAGAACGGCGCGCCGATGAGCGCCGTGACGATGCCGATCGGCAGCTCAGCCGGCGCGACGATCGTGCGGCAGACGATATCGGCGAGCACGAGCAGGCTCGCGCCCGCAAGCGCGCAGGCCGGCAGCAGCAGGCGATGCAGCGGGCCGATCGCGAGCCGCAGGAGGTGCGGGACGACGAGGCCGACGAAGCCGATCGGGCCGGCGACGGCGACCGCCCCGCCGACGGCGGCGGCCACGGCGGCGATGGCGATGCGCTTCACCGCCTCGACGGGGATGCCGAGATAATGGGCTTCCGTCTCGCCGAGGAGGAGCGCGTCGAGCCCGGCCGCGAGCCGCGGCAGCACCGCGAGAACGGCGCCGAAGAGCGGGACGGCGACGGCGAGCTTCCCCCAGGTGGCGCCGCCGAGGCTGCCGAGGCTCCAGAACGTGAAGTCGCGAAGCTGGGCGTCGTCGCTCATGAAGATCGTGAGCCCGACGCCGGCATTCGCGAGCGCGGCGATCCCGATGCCGGCAAGGAGCAGCGTGGCGACGGAGGTGCGCCCGCCGCCGGTGGCGAGCCGGTAGACCGTCACGGTGCTGACGAGCGCGCCGGCGAATGCGGCAAGCGGAAGCGCAAGCACCCGGATCGCGTCCGGGAGCGGGGCGAGCACCGCTCCGCCTCCGACGATGACGATGACGGCGGCGAGCGCGGCGCCCCCGGAGACGCCGACGATGGTGGGGTCGGCGAGCGGGTTGCGGAAGAAGCCCTGCAGCACGCATCCCGAAACGGCGAGCGCGGCGCCCACCACCATGCCGAGCAGGGTGCGTGGCAGCCGGATGTCGAGCACGATGAGCGCGTCGCGCGCCGGCGCGGCGCTGCCGCTCCGGTCGAGGATCTGCGGCAGCGTGGCGAGCGCGCGCGCCGGCGTGAAGCCGCTCGCACCGGCGGAGATCGAGAGGACGGCGACCGCGAGAAGCCCCGCCGCGAGGCACAGGATGACCGCCGCGCCGAGCCGGGTCCTGTCGCCGGCGAAGCGCCCTTGCGGCAGGGCATGCGCGGCGAGGGCCGGCATGGTCATCGGACACCTCCCCCGGTGACGAGGGCGGTTCGGAGCGCCGGCAGCGGCAGGTTCGGATAGAACGCGGCGGCGAGGTCGCGCGCCGCCTGCGCCGTGCGCGGCCCGAAGCCGAGGAGATAGAGCCCGTCCATCGCGACCAGGCGGCCGTTCGCGGCGGCCGGCGTCGCCGCGAGCGCCGGTATCGCCCGGATCTCGTCGAGCGTGGGCTGCGCCTCGGCGCCCCGGTTCATCATCACGATGATCTCGGGCGCCGCCGAGAGCAGCGCCTCGGCGCTCACCTGCTTGTAGCCGGAGAAGCCGGAAAGCGCGTTCCGGGCGCCGGCGAGGCGGAGCATCGCATCGGCCGAGGTGCCCGACCCGGCGGCGAGGACGCGGCCGCCCTGCAGGCTGAGGACGAAGATCGCGGGTACCGGATCCTCGACCTGGGCGACCGCCGTCGCGATCGATTCGAGCTGGCCTGCCGCGCTTTCGGCGAGCGCCCGGCCGGCTTCCGGCGCGCCCGCGGCCTCGGCGACGAAGGCGATCTTCGCCCGCAGGCTCTGCGCATCGCGTGCCGCCGGTGCCCGCTCCAGGCGGACGCCGGAGCCGGCGATGACGGCGACCGCTTCCGGCGGGCCCACATCCGCCTCGGCGATGATCAGCGTGGGATCGAGCGAGAGCACGCCTTCCGCCGAGATCTGCCGGAGATAGCCGACATTCGGCTTCTCCTGCATGGCCTCCGGCGGATAGAGGCTCGTCGTGTCGACCGCGACGATGCGGTCCTCGAGGCCGAGCGCGTAGAGGATCTCCGTCACCGAGCCGCCGAGGGAGACGATCCGCTCGGCCGCCGCCGCCCTGTCCGCCGATGCGAGCCAGGTGCAGGCGAGCATCAGCGCGAGAAGCACCCGTGCACTCATGACCCGACGCTCTCCCGCTCCGCGACGGGCAGGGAGGCGACGAGATGGCGCCAGGCCGGATTTTCCGGCTGTCCCTCGTGGCGCACGCCGAAGAACTGCGCGATCAGCCCCTGGTCGGCTCCGTAGAGCTCGACGGAGGTGATGTGGCCGTCCTTGGTCGGCTTGCGGACCGACCAGACCTCCGCGACGAGGTCGTGGCGGAGATGGAGGTTGAAGCCGGGATCGAGCACGTTGAGCCACGGGCCCATCGGCTTGATGTTGGCGACCGGACCGCTGTGGATCTGGATGCAGCCGCGGTTCCCGACGAAGCACATGATGGGCAGTCCCGAGGCCGCGGCGCCGTCCAGGAGCGCGGGAACCGCCGCATTGTCGAGCCGCTGTACGTATTGCCCGTCGAGGTGGTCGAGGGCGGCGCGGCGGGTGACCGCGTGGCGCCTCAGGAGCGGAAAGAACTCGTGGACGTCCTTCATCCCGTCGAAGTCGCGGCGGAACGCCTCCGCGTCGGCCGGGCCGGCCGAGATCTCGGCCGCCGGCGCCGGCGTCACCGAGAGACGCTCGGGGGCGGGATCCGTGAAGGCTTCCACGAGGCGCTCGAAGGCTGCGACGTCGGAAGCCGGCTTGAGATGGACCTTGAGCACGGCGTCGCCGTGGCTGTCGAAGATCTGGAGGCTGCGGCGCGGCCCCGCTTCGCCGGGCAGGACGACCGCGAAGGCGCAATGCCAGTGGGCCATGAAGAGCCGCAGGTCGATCGCGCCGTTGAGCACGAGGCCGTGGACCGAGCCGAGGCTGATATTGCCGAACGCGCCCACCTTCTCGTGCACCGCGGCTTCGTTGCGTGTGAGCGCCATCACCTCGCCGAGCGCGGGCAGCGCCTGGATGAGCCCGCGCATGTCGCCCCTCAGCCGGACCACCTCCGGGGCGCCGTTCGTCTCGAGAAGCTCGGCCTCGGAGATGCCGGCCGAGCCCGCAAGGTCCCGCGCGCGCATTCCACCCTCAAGCAGCGGCCGCGCCCCGACCCCGGCTCCGCGATCCCGGATTTCCGACTGCATAGAATCCCTCACTTGTTCAGCAGCAGCTTTCCCTGGCGGGTCACCCGCAGGATGTAGCGATCGTTGCCGTGCACGATCACGATCTCGCGCGCCGCGCCGAAGAGCGCCGCGGAATCGAGGGTGCGCGCCGCCTCGTATGGCGGCGCGTCCCGACGTGCCGGTTGGGTTTGTCTGCCACTCACCAGGGCCATCCGCTAAATCTTGACAACACAAGTCATGTTGTTAAGAGGCAGATGCTCCGGGACGGGCATGTCTGTCAAGTGCGGAGCGGCGAGCGAAGGCCGGGGGCCATTAGCCAGCCAGGGTCAACCTTGGGGGCTTCTAAGTGTCGTCACACGCCTTTCGTCGTCGTCTTCTCGCCAGCGCGCTCGTTCTGATGAGCGCCGTACCCGCCGCCGCCCAGGATGGGCAGGATGGGGCTGCGCCCGGGACGGAATCGCAAACCGAAACGGCGGTGGACGGGGTCCTGCTTGATGCGATCACGATCGTGGCGAGCAAGACGGAGGAGCGCTGGATCGATACGCTCGCCTCGGTGAGCGTCGTCGATGCCGAGGACCTTGAGCGGCTTCAGCCCACCAATGCGGCCGACATCTTCTTCGGCATGCCCGGCGTGACGGCCACGCAGGACGCCAATCCCACCTCGATGAACATCAACATCCGCGGCCTGCAGGATTCCGGCCGGGTCGCGGTCGTCGTCGACGGGGCCCGGCGGAACTTCCAGATCAACGGCCACCAGAACGCGGCGCCGATCTGGATCGACCCGGACCTGCTCGACGAGGTGAGCGTCGTCCGCGGCCCCGTGTCGAACATCTACGGCTCGGGCGCGATCGGCGGCGTTGTCTCGTTCGAGACGAAGACCGCGAGCGACTTCCTGCGCGCGGGCGAGACCGCCGCGGCATCCGTGAAGACCCGCTACGAGACGAACGGCGAGGGCTTCACGACGACGGCGACGGCGGCGGCGCGCATCACCGACGCCTTCGACGCGATCGGCAGCTTCACCTATCGCGACAGGGGCGACTATTCGGACGGCGACGGCGACACCGTGCTCGGCACGGGTTTCGAGGTCGTGAGCGGGATGGCGAAGGCCACCATCCGGCCGGCCGAGTTCCACGAGATCACGCTCGGCTGGATCGGCGACGCCGAAACCTGGTCGGACTCGCTCGGCGAGGTCGATACCGATGTCGCGCAGAACACGCTGACCGCCAAGTACACCTATTCGGACCCGGGGAACGACTGGGTCGACCTGACGGCGAGCGTCTACCGGAACCAGACCGAGCTGACGCAGAAGCGCCTCGTCGACGAGGAGTACTTCACCGGATACGACCCGAGCTTCGGGTTCCCGATCTTCGTGACGCTCCCGGCCGGCTCCAGGCGGAACTACGACATCGCGACGACCGGCTTCGACGTCTACAATACGTCGCGGCTCCAGACCGGCGCGCTCCGCCACACCGTCACCTATGGCGGCGACTACTTCGTCGACGAGGTCGACACCGCCGATTCCGGCGGGCTCGACGACGTGTTCAACCCGTCCGGGGACCGCGAGGCCTACGGCGCCTTCGTCCAGGACAGGATCGAGTTCTCGAACTGGCTCGAGATCGTGGGCGCCGTGCGCTACGACGGCTATTCGCTCGACGGCGACGGGGAGGGGAGCAGCGGCGACCGCTTCTCGCCGCGCCTGACGCTCGGCGTCTCGCCCTTCGAGGAGACCGGGCTCCGCGGCCTGCAGGTCTACGGCACCTATGCCGAGGGCTATCGCGCGCCGACGCTCAACGAGACGCTCATCACCGGCCTCCATCCGGTCATCTACGTGCCCTTCACGTTCCTGACGAACCCGGGGCTGAAGCCCGAGACGGCGCGGACCTTCGAGGTCGGCGTGAACGTCAAGCGCGACGGCATCTTCACGGCTGAGGACGGCTTCCGGGCGAAGGCCGCGTGGTTCCACAACCGGGTCTCCGACTATATCGGGATGGTCGGCGTGTCGGCGGCCGAGAATGCGGCCTGCCCGCCCTATCCGAACGACCCGATCCCCGGCATCTCCGACTGCTACCAGTACCAGAACATCGACGAGGCGGAGATCGAGGGCTTCGAGGCGGAGGCCGTCTACGACATGGGCTGGATGTTCACCGGCGTCCGCGGCAGCATCATCCGCGGCGACAATGCCGACACCGACGAGCCGCTCTCCACCATACCGGCCGACCAGGTGACCGGCATGCTCGGCTTCCGCTTCCTGGAGCGCAGGCTCACCGTCGGAGGCGAGCTGCAGTTCGTGGCGAAGCAGGACCGCGTGCCCTCCGACGTGCCGGAGACCGACGGCTATTCGCTGGTCAATCTCTTCGCGAGCTATCAGCCGAACGAGAACTTCCGGCTCGACTTCAGGATCGATAACCTCTTCGACGAGGCCTACGCCAACAATCTGAGCCCGGTCCTCGGCACCCAGCTCGAGGAAGGGTTCAACGCGACGATCGCCGCCACCATCCGGTTCGGCGGCTGAGAGAGAGCGGGGGCGAGCCGGCGGCGGGCGCTCGCGCGGGCGCCCGCCGCTTACGTTGTCGACGCGGCCTCCTCTCGGCCCCCCCTCGGGGACCCGGAGGCGCCTGCGGAGACGGCCCGCGCCGGCCGGCTGCGACCCTTCCGCCGTATGGCTTGTTTCCGGCGCGGCGCTATGCACAGTGCCCTGCGCGCCGCCGCGCCGTCCGGCGCCGCGCGGGCAGGATCGGGACACAGGATTGCGGGTGGGATGAACGCGTCGGACACCTGGCGGATCGGGGTGCTCTTCTCGCAGTCCGGCGTCACCGCCTCGATCGAGCGCACCGAGCTGAACGGAACGCTGCTCGCCATCGAGCAGATCAACGAGCGCGGCGGCGTGCTCGGCCGGAAGCTCGAGGTGATCTCCTACGATCCGGCCTCCGATCCGAAGCAGTTCCGCTCCGCCGCCGAGAAGCTTCTGACGGCCGACCGCGTCCGGCTCGTCTTCGGCTGCTACATGTCGAGCACGCGCAAGGCCGTTCTCCCGGTCATCGAGCGCTATCGCGGGCTTCTGTTCTATCCGACCCTCTACGAGGGCTTCGAATATTCGCCGAGCTGCATCTATACGGGCGCCGCGCCGAACCAGAATTCGCTGCAGCTGGCGCGCTACCTCTTCGACAGCTACGGCAACCGGTTCTTCTTCGTCGGGTCGAACTACGTCTATCCCTACGAATCGAACCGGATCATGAACGACCTTGTCAGCCAGACGCGCGGCAAGGTGCTCGACGAGATCTACGTCCCGCTCGATGCCAGGGCGGAGGATTTCGACCGGGTCCTCAAGAAGGTCGCCAAGGCCCAGCCGGACGTGATCTTCTCCACCGTGGTCGGCCGCGCCACCGCCGTCTTTTACGAGGCCTACCGGCGCGCGGGCTTCGATGCGAGCCGGATGCCGATCGCGAGCCTCACCACCAGCGAGGCGGAAGTGGCCGAAATGTCGCCGGAGGCGGCCGAGGGCCACATCACGGCGGCGCCCTTCTTCGAGACGCTCGGAACCCCGGCGGCGCGCCGCTTCGTCGCGGCCTACAAGGCCCGCTTCGGAGACGAGATGCCGGTGACGGCGTCGGCCGAAGCCGCCTTCTTCCAGGTCCACATGGCGGCGATGGCGCTCGCGCGCGCCGGCACCGACGATCCCGCCGTGCTGCTGCCCGAACTGCGGCAGACCGAATACGATGCGCCGCAGGGCAGGGTGCGGATCGACCCCGAGAACAACCACACCATGCTCTGGCCGCGCGTGGCGCGGCTCGACGCGCAGGGCAAGTTCCGCATCGTCTGGAATCCGGGCGTCCGCGTGAAGCCGGACCCCTATTGCGTCGTGCAGACCCTCGACGATTGGTCCGCGGACGTGCTGCGCACCGGGCAGGCCTGAGGGGGGCGGCGTGTCGATCCAGATCCTCAGGGATCTCCGCGGCCTCAGGGTCCAGGTCGTGCACCCGCCGGACGCCGATGGCGTGGCGCTCGTCGAGCATCTGCGCCGGATCGGCTGCAACGTCGAAGCCCAATGGCCGGTGCCGGACGCCTATGCCGAGACGGCCGACGTGGTTGTGCTCTCCATCGATCCGGAAATGCGCGGCGCGCTGAAGAAGCTCGGCCGCGCCGGCGACGGCTACTTTCCGACCGTCGTCGCGGTCGTCAGCTACGAGGATCCCTCCACCCTCGAACTGGTGCTGAATGTCGGCGCGATGGGCGTGATCGAGCGGCCGATCCGCCCGTTCGGCCTGCTCACCCAGCTCACCGTGGCGCGCAGCCTCTGGCTCGACCGCCGCAGCACGGAACGCAAGCTCCACAAGATGGAGCGCAAGCTGAACGGCATCCACCGGATCCAGAAGGCGAAGGCGATCCTGATGGAGAGCCACGCCATGAACGAGGACGAGGCCTACCAGACGCTCCGGCGCCAGGCGATGGCGAAGCGCGTCTCCATGGACGAGATGGCGAACGCCATCATTCACGCAAATGACCTCTTGAACTTCCGCAAGAATGATGCTTGAGTTCTGAGCGTGCCCGCGAAGTAAGCAACGCGCGGGCCGCGCCGGTCTCACAAGGAGGTGGGACTGGCAAGGCGATGCAGCCCGATCGAGCCGAAAGGCCCGGCGGGCTTTTTTTGTGCCTCGCCTCCGGCGCCGCCGAGGAAGTCGGCGCTGATGCCTCATGACATCGACCTTCCGGGCGCGCGGCCTGCGCAGTCCGGAAAGCCAGGATTTTCGCCGCCGAAGCGCTCCGCGCGTCGGCGATTGTGGGGACGCGCCTCGTTGGGGACGGGGCTGTGATCGGGAGGTTCTGACTATGGTGTTTGACCGCCGCCAGTTTCTGAAGACCGGTGCGCTCGCGGCCACGGCGCTCGCCACGCCGACCTTCTTCCACCGCGCGGCGCGCGCCGCGGACAGCATCCAGGTCGGCGTCCTGTTCTCGCTGACCGGCGGCCTTTCGATCATCGAGAAGTCGCTCGCCGACGCGACCAGGATGGCGATCGAGGAGATCAATGCGGCGGGCGGCGTGATGGGCAAGCCGATCGACATCGTCCTGGAGGACGGCGCCTCCGACCCGAAGACCTATGCCGAGAAGGCGTCGAAGCTCGTCATCCGCGACCGCGTTCCAACCGTCTTCGGCTCCTACACCTCGGCAAGCCGCAAGGCGGTGCTGCCGATCTTCGAGAAGCGCAACAACCTCTACTTCTATCCGACCTATTACGAAGGCTACGAGTGCTCGAAGAACGTGGTCTACACGGGCGCCGTGCCGAACCAGCAGCTTTCCAACTTCATCCCGTGGATCATCAAGAACCTCGGAAAGAAGAAGTTCTTCATCGTCGGGTCGAATTACATCTATCCGCGTGAAATGGCGAAGGTCTGCAAGATCCTGATCGAGGCGAACGGCGCCGAGTGGATCGCCGACGAATATCTCGAGCTCGGGCATTCCGAATGGGGCTCGATGGTCAACAAGATCAAGACGTCGGGCTGCGACGTGGTGCTGTCGAACGTGGTCGGCGACTCGGTCGTCGCCTTCTACCGCGAGTTCAAGAACCAGGGCCTCAGCCACGACAAGCTGCCGATCTGCGCGACGGTGACGTCGGAGATCGAGATCGCGGCGATGGGGCCGGAATATGCGGTCGGGAGCTACACCTCCTTTCCCTATTTCCAGGCGATCGACACGGACACGAACAAGGCGTTCATCGAGCGCTACCGGAAGTTCGTGAACGATCCCAAGGCGGTGACGCATCACGCGCTCGAATCCTCCTATTTCCAGGTCTATCTCTGGAAGCAGGCCGTCGAGAAGGCCGGCGAGGCGACGCCCGAGGCGATCCGGGAAGGCGTGAAGGGCCAGGAATACGACGCCCCGAACGGACACGTGAAGGTCGCGCCGGAGAACCTTCACACCTACCTCACGCCGCGCATCGCCCAGTGGGGCGCGGACGGGCAGGGGACCATCGTCGACGCCTATCCCGAGCCGGTCTTCCCGCTCCCCTATGTCGCCTACGGCGAGACCAAGGAGAACCTGTTCTGCACCGAGAAGGGCCTCGACGTCGCCAAGCTCAAGGGCTGACGGCGTGACCGGCCGCCCCGCTTGCGGCGGGGCGGCCGTCCCGGTCCCGGCATCCGCGATGGAACTCCCGCGATGATCGACGTCCTCTTCATAGGCCTGAGCCTCGCCTCGATCCTGCTCCTGGTGGCGCTCGGGCTGGCGATCACCTACGGCGCCATGGGGGTCATCAACATGGCCCATGGCGAGCTGGTGATGGTCGGCGCCTACACCACCGTCATGAGCGGCATCTGGCTCAAGCTGGGATTCCTCGCCTCCATTCCGATCGCGTTCCTGGTGGCCGCCGGCCTCGGCTGGCTGATCGAGCGCCTCGTCGTGCGCTGGCTCTACGGGCGGCTCCTCGACACGCTGCTCGCCACCTGGGGCGTCGCGATCCTGATCCAGCAGGCGGTCCGGCTCGAATTCGGCCTCTCCTTTCTGGGGATCCACGTCCGCGGCCTCGGGCCCGGGCTCCAGAACGTCTCCGTGCCCGGCTTCCTGCAGGGCACGTTCACGATCGGCGATCTCGGGATCAACACCTACCGCGCCTTCATCATCCTGGTGACGGCGGCGCTTACCGTCCTCACCTGGTTCATCCTCTACCGCACGCCGATCGGCATGCAGGTGCGCGCCATCATCCGCAATCCGAAGATGGCTGCCGCCTGCGGCATCGACGTCGACCGCGTCAACGCGCTCACCTTCGCCTATGGATCCGGCCTCGCCGGGATCGCCGGGGTCATGATGTCGGGCTTCAAGACGGTGTTTCCCGACATGGGCACCTCGATGGTGGTCGACGGCTTTCTCGTCGTGGTCGTCGGCGGCGTCGGCAGCCTCGCCGGCTCGGTCCTGTCGGCCGGCCTCCTCGGCGAGATCAACGGGCTCGTCGCCTCCGGCACCAACGACATCCTCGCGCGCGCCGTCGTGTTCGCCGTCGTCATCCTCATCATCGTCCTGAAGCCGCAGGGCCTCTTCTCCTACAAGGGACGCTAGACGTGCTCACGCTGCGGAAGCTCGATATCGCGGCCTACGTGATCTTCATCGTGCTGATCATGCTGGCGCCGCTCGTGTTCGATCCGTTCTGGCTCAACCGGATCGCCAAGTACCTGGTCTACGGCATGCTCGGCGTCGCCATCGCCCTCTCCTGGGGCTATGCCGGCATCCTCAATCTCGGCCAGGGCCTGTTCTTCGGCATCGGCGCCTACATGCTGGCGATGTCGCTGAAGCTCGCGAGCCCGACCAGCCTGGCGCAGGGCTCCGACACGCCGGTGCCGGACTTCATGCTCTGGAACGCGGAGCCGGGCGCGCCGACGGCGCTCTGCTGCATCAACCGCGGCTCCTTCCTGTGGATGCCGTTCCAGTCGCAATGGTTCGGCATGGCGATGGGGATCCTGCTGCCCGTCGCGCTCGCGTCCCTGATCGGCTGGGTCATGTTCCGCAAGCGCATCTCGGGCGTGTTCATCTCGATCATCACGCTCGCGCTGGTGCTCCTCGTGCGCCTGGTCGTCATCGACGCGCAGCCGCTCACCAACGGCTTCAACGGCCTGACCGATCTCGGCTGGCTGACGATCGCGGGCTTCGAGTTCGACCCCTATGTCGTGCCGACCTACTACCTCGTGGCGATCTCGCTTGCGCTGGTGCTCGTTGCGGCGCGGCTTCTCATCGAGACCCGGGCCGGGCTCATCCTCCAGGCGATCCGCGACGACGACCGCCGCGCCCGCTATCTCGGCTTCGACGTCCCGATCTACCAGCTCTTCTTCTTCGCAGTCTCGGCGGGCATAGCGGGCCTTGCGGGCATGCTCTACGTCGTCGCCTCGGAATTCGCCTCGCCCACCTTCATGGACCTCGCCTTCTCGATCACCATGGTGGTCTGGGCGGCGGTCGGCGGCCGCGCCTCGCTGCTCGGCGCCTGCATCGGGGCGATCCTCATCAACACGATCGAGGCGACGGTGAGCGAGACCGAGGCCTTCGTGGAGGCCTGGAAGGCGATCATCGGCCTCATCTTCATCCTCGTCGTGATCTTCCTGCCGCGCGGTCTCGCCGGCCTGTCGACCGACATCGCGGAATGGGCCCTCGCGCGGCTGCCGAAGGGCGTCGCCCCGCGCGGCGCGGCGCCTCGGCGCGACGTGCAGCCGGCCGAATAGGGGAGGCGGCGGATCATGGCGGAACCTGCAGCGCTCACCGTCGAGGCCCTGGCCGTCGATTTCAACGGCCTGCGCGCGGTCGACGGCGTCTCGATGGTGGTGGAGAAGGGCGAACTGCGCGTGCTGCTCGGCGCCAACGGCGCCGGCAAGACGACGCTGATGGACCTCGTCAGCGGCAAGACGAAGAGCACCGAAGGACGCGTCTTCCTCTACGACGCCGAGATCACGAACTGGGAGGAGCACCGCGTCGCGCGGGCCGGGATCGGCCGCAAGTTCCAGATCCCGAGCGTGTTCAAGGATCTGACGGTGCGCCGCAATCTCGAGGTTGCGAGCTGCGAGAAGACCGGCGTGCTCGCCAATCTCGGGTTCGGATTCTCCTCCGACGCGGAAGCGCGCGTCGGCGAAGTGCTGAGGCTCGTGGGCCTGGAAGAATTGGCGGACCGTCCGGCCACGAGCCTCAGTCACGGCCAGACGCAATGGCTCGAGCTCGGCATGCTGATCGTCCAGAACCGGAGCGTCCTGCTCCTCGACGAGCCGACGGCCGGGATGACGCAGGCCGAGACGCACAAGACCGCCCAGCTCATCAACCGGCTCAAGGGCCAGCACACGATCCTCGTCGTCGAGCACGACATGGCCTTCGTACGCGAGATCGCCGAGCGCATCACGGTGATGCATCTCGGCCGGGTGCTCGCCGAGGGGTCGGTCGCCGAGATCGAGCAGAACGAGGATGTCCGCCGCGCCTATCTCGGCTCGGCGGTGATCCACGGACAGCCGGAGCCGCCATGCTGACGCTCGCCAATGTCGACAGCTTCTACGGCCGCAGCCACGTCCTCCACGCCGTGACGGCCGAGTTCGCGGGCGACGCCATCACGGCCGTGCTCGGGCGCAACGGCACCGGCAAGACGACGCTGCTCAAGACGCTCATGGGCCTCACCGACCGGATGACCGGCGAGATCCGGATCGACGGGACTGAGATCGGCTCCGCGCCGCCGCATGTGCGGGCCCGGAGCGGCATCGCCTATGTCCCGCAGGGCCGCGAGATCATCCCGGACTTCACGATCCGGGAGAACATCCTGATGGGCGGCTTCGCGCGCCGCGACGGCAGGCGCGTCATCCCCGATCTCGTGCCGGAGCTCTTTCCGTACCTGATGGAGAATCTCGACCGCCGCGGCGGCGTGCTCTCCGGCGGCCAGCAGCAGCAGCTCGCGATCGCGCGCGCGCTCGCCGCCGACCCCAAGATCCTGCTGCTCGACGAGCCGACGGAGGGCATCCAGCCGAACATCGTCGAGGAGATCGAGGAGATCATCATCCGCCTCAACCGCGAGGCCGGGATGACGGTGATCCTCGTCGAGCAGAAGGTCGACTTCGCCCGTCGCGCGGCCATGGGCTTCGCGATGATGGAGAAGGGACGCGTCATCGCTGCGGGCCCGATCGCAGGCCTCAGCGACGATCTCGTGCACCGCCACATGGCGGTCTGAGCAACCGGGCGGAAGCCCATCCAGATCCGAGACCGGAGGAGGATCATGCTACACGGCGACATTTCCAGCAGTAACGATACGGTCGGCGTCGCGGTCGTGAACTACAAGATGCCGCGGCTCCACACCAAGGCCGAGGTGATCGAGAACGCGAACAAGATCGCCGAGATGATCCAGGGGATGAAGCTCGGACTGCCCGGGCTCGACCTGGTCATCTTCCCGGAATATTCGACGCACGGCATCATGTACGACTCCAAGGAGATGTACGACACGGCGTCGAGCGTGCCCGGCGAGGAGACGGAGATCTTCGCGGAGGCGTGCCGGAAGGCGAAGGTGTGGGGCGTGTTCTCGCTGACCGGCGAGCGCCACGAGGAGCACCCGAAGAAGGCGCCCTACAACACGCTCATCCTCATGAACGACGAGGGCGAGATCGTCCAGAAGTACCGCAAGATCATGCCCTGGGTGCCGATCGAGGGCTGGTATCCGGGCAACTGCACCTATGTCTCGGAAGGGCCGAAGGGCCTCAAGGTCAGCCTGATCATCTGCGACGACGGCAACTATCCCGAGATCTGGCGCGACTGTGCCATGAAGGGCGCCGAGCTCATCG
The DNA here is from genome assembly GCF_009866965.1 of Propylenella binzhouense. Lineage (GTDB taxonomy): Bacteria > Pseudomonadota > Alphaproteobacteria > Rhizobiales > Afifellaceae > Propylenella > Propylenella binzhouense. Next base: position 14,367 of record NZ_SPKJ01000074.1, read on the forward strand.
TCCGCTGCCAGGGCTACATGTACCCGGCGAAGGAGCAGCAGGTGGTCATGGCGAAGGCCATGGCCTGGGCGAACAACGTCTATGTCGCGGTCGCCAACGCCGCGGGCTTCGACGGCGTCTACTCCTATTTCGGCCATTCGGCGATCGTCGGCTTCGACGGCCGCACGCTCGGCGAATGCGGCGAGGAGGAGTACGGCATCCAGTACGCCCAGCTCTCCAAGTCGCTCATCCGCGACGCGCGCAAGAACATGCAGTCGGAGAACCACCTCTTCAAGCTCGTGCACCGCGGCTACACCGGCATGATCAATTCCGGCGACGATTCCCGCGGCGTCGCGGCCTGTCCCTACGACTTCTACAAGAAGTGGATCACCGATCCGGACGGCACGCGCGAGATGGTCGAGGCGCTGACCCGCCCGGCCGTCGGCACCGAGGAATGCCCGATCGAGGGCATCCCAACCAAGAAGACGGCTCACCGCTAGGCCGGACGGCCGATCGCCTGGTACGCCGTGCAGACGGGCATCACCGGCGCACTGGTGAGCCCGACCTTCCCCGCCGGCTGGACGGCGGGCGGGCTGCCCGTCGGGCTCCAGGTCATCGGCCGGCATCTCGGCGATCCGCTGGTCCTTAAGGCCTCGGCCTGCGTCGAGCGCGCGCGGCCGTGGCAGGGCCGGCGCCCGCCGGTCCTCGATTCGTGACCGGAGCGAGATGGCCGGGCCGTGCCGCGCGGACCGACACAGAGGAGACCTTTGGAACGATGCTTCTGATTGAGCGCGTGCTCGGCAGCCGTCTGGACCCGGCGATCTCGGCGAAGCTCCACGAACTGGAACATCAGGGTCTCGTCGACGAGGTGAACCTCGCGACCGCCGACCTCGCGCGCCGGCGCATGCGCGTCACGAGCAGGGCCGGCCGCGACGTGGCGATCCAGCTCTCGCGCGCCGAGCATCTCTTCGACGGCGCCGTACTCCATCTCGATGCCGAGGGGGCGATCCTGGTGCGCGTGGCGGAGGAGCGGTGGCTCCGGCTGACGCCGCGCTCGATCGCCGATGCCGTCGCGCTCGGCTATCACGCCGGCAATCTCCACTGGCGCGTGCGCTTCGAGGGCGAGGCGCTCCTCGTCGGCCTCGAGGCGCCGGTCGACGATTATCTGGAGCGGCTCGGCGACCTCGTGACGGAGCGGCGCGTCATCCCGGCCGTGGTGGCCTCGGCCGAGGCGGCCTGATGCGCCATCTCCTGCTCGCCTTCCAGCACGCCGACAGCGCCTTCCCGAGCGGGTCCTTCGCCTTCTCGAACGGCGTCGAGGGGGTGGCGGCGGCGGGCGCCCGGCTCGACCCGGCCGGGCTCGGCCTCCTCCTCGACCAGATCCTCAGGCACCGCTGGGCGAGCTTCGACCGGATCGCGCTTGCCCGCGCGCACCGCGCCGCGCCCGATCTAGGCGCCCTCGCAGCGCTCGATGCGGAAATCGAGGCGGCGAGCCTCTGCGCGCCGCTGCGCGACGGCTCGCGCCGGAACGCCGCGGCCCTCCTCGCCGCGCATCTGCGCATCGGCACGCCGGGCGCGGAGGACCTCCGGGCCGCGATGCGCGCCGGGTCACTCCGCGGCCATCTCGCCGTGGTGCAGGGCTTCCTCTGGCGCGCGCTCGGCCTCGACGAGCCGGCGGCGCTCGCAATGTCCGCCTATGGTGCCGCCATGGGTGCCGTCACGGCCGCGGTCCGGCTCGGCGCGATCGGCGCCATCGCGGCGCAGCCGGTTCTCGCGGAGGCGCTCCGCCGCGCGGCCGATCTTGCCGAGGCGCCCGTCCCGGCGGCGGCGCGGCTTGCCGCCTTCCTGCCCTTCGTGGAGATCGCCGCGGCGCGGAACGAAGCCGCCGATCTCAGGCTCTTCGCCAGCTGATCCGAGGAGAGACCGGTGCTTCTGACGCCGACCGAACTGGAACGCCTGACGATCTTCACGGCCGCCGAGCTCGCGCGGAAGCGCCGCGCGAAGGGCCTGAAGCTCAATTATCCCGAGGCCGTCGCCCTCGTTTCCGACGAGATCCTGGAAGGCGCGCGCGAGGGGCGCGGCGTCGCCGAGCTGATGGGCTACGGCTCGACCATCCTGACGAGCGAGGACGTCATGCCGGGCGTTCCGGCCATGCTCGAGATCCTGCAGGTGGAGGCCGTCTTCCCCGACGGCACCAAGCTCGTGACCGTCCACCAGCCGGTCCGGCCGGCCGAGGGCGCGCCGGCGGACGCGCTCGTCCCGGGCGCGATCCGCGCTGCCGACGGCGAGCTGGAGCTCTCGGCCGGGCGCGAGCGGCGCACGCTGGCCGTCGTGAACACCGGCGACCGTCCGATCCAGGTCGGCTCGCATTACCACTTCTTCGAGACGAACCGGGCGCTCGAGTTCGACCGCGCCGCCGCGCTCGGCTTCCACCTCGACATCCCGGCCGGCACCGCCGTCCGCTTCGAACCCGGGCAGCGCAAGGACGTGACGCTCGTCGCCTTCGGCGGCGCCCGCGCGCTCACCGGCCTCAACAACCTGACGGCGGGCGACACGGAGACGGGAGCGGCGCTCGCCCGCGCCCGCGCCGCCGGCTTCAGGGGAGCCTGACGATGGCGATCATCTCGCGCGCGGAATATGCCGCGCTCTACGGCCCGACCACGGGCGACAGCATCAGGCTCGGCGACACCTCGCTCTATGCCGTCGTCGAGAAGGACCATGCGGTCTATGGCGACGAGTGCCTGCACGGCGGCGGCAAGACGCTCCGCGACGGGATCGGCCTCGCCGCCGGCGTCACGAGCGCCGAGGGCGCGCTCGACATGCTCCTCTGCAACGTCACGGTCATCGACCCGGTGCTCGGGATCGTGAAGGGCGATCTCGGCATCCGCGACGGGCGCATCGTCGGGATCGGCAAGGCCGGCAATCCGGCCATCATGGACGGCGTCGATCCGCGCCTCGTCGTTTCCGCGGCGACCACGGTGCGCGATTGCGAGGGCCTCGTCGCGACGCCGGGGGCGATCGACGTCCACGTCCATTTCGACAGCGCCCAGCTCTGCGACCACGCCATCGCCTCCGGCATCACCACCATGCTCGGCGGCTCGCTCGGGCCGATCACGGTCGGCATCGATTCCGGCGGCCCCTTCAATGTCGGCAAGATGCTGCAGGCGGCGGAGGCCTGGCCGATCAATTTCGGCTTTCTCGGACGCGGCAATTCGCACCGCCCCGCCTCGCTCGTGGAACAGCTCGAGACCGGCTGCCTCGGCCTCAAGATCCACGAGGACTGGGGCGCCATGCCGGCGACCATCGACGCCTGCCTCGCCGTCGCCGACGAGCTCGACTTCCAGGTCCAGCTCCACACCGACACGCTGAACGAATCCGGCTTCGTGGAGGATACGCTCGCGGCGATCGCCGGCCGCACCATCCACATGTACCACACCGAAGGCGCGGGCGGCGGCCATGCGCCGGACATCATCCGCGTCGCCGGCATCGCCAACTGCCTGCCCTCGTCGACCAATCCGACCAATCCCTACACGGTCAACACATTCGACGAGCATCTCGACATGACGATGGTGTGCCACCACCTCAATCCGGCCATCCCGGAGGACGTCGCCTTCGCCGAGAGCCGGATCCGGGCGCAGACGATCGCCGCGGAGGACGTGCTGCACGATATCGGCGCGATCGCGATGCTCGGCTCCGACAGCCAGGGCATGGGCCGCATCCACGAGGTGATCTGCCGGACCTGGCAGCTCGCCTCGAAGATGAAGGACCAGCGCGGGCCGCTGCCGGAGGAGCGGCCGGGCTTCGGCGACAATGCCCGCATCCGCCGCTACATCGCGAAATACACGATCAACGCCGCGCGCACCTTCGGCATCGCCGACCATGTCGGCTCGCTCGAGGACGGCAAGATGGCCGACATCGTCGTCTGGCGGCCGGCCTTCTTCGGCATCAAGCCGGAGCTGGTCGTGAAGGGGGGCTTCATCGCCTGGGGCGCGATGGGCGATTCCGCCGCCTCGCTGATGACCTGCGAGCCGCTCCTGATGCGCCCGCAATGGGGCGCCTTCGGCGTCGCGAAGCAGGCGCTCTCGGCCTGCTTCGTGAATCCCGCCGCGATCGCGCGCGATCTCGCCGGCAGGCTCGGGCTCCGGAAGGCGCTGCTGCCGGCCCGCGGCACGCGCACGCTCTCCAAGGCCGACATGCTCTGGAACGAGGCCTGTCCCGAGATCCGCGTCGACCCGCAGACCTTCGACGTTTTCGTGGACGGCGCGCTCGCCACCTGCGCGCCTGCGGCCGAGCTGCCGCTCGCGCAGCGCTACATGCTCCGGTGACGGCCATGGTGGCGCTCGGGCCTGGACCCCAGGGCTCGTCCCAGGACGGCGTCGGCGCGGCGGCGCGGATCGGCATCGGCGGGCCGGTCGGCTGCGGCAAGACCGCCCTCATCGAGCGGCTGATCCCGCTGCTTCAGGCGCGCGGCGTCGATTTCGCGGTGGTGACGAACGATCTCGTCACAAAGGAGGATGCCGAGCGCCTCCGCCGCTCCGGGCTGATCGATCCGGCGCGCGTCGCCGCCGTCGAGGCGGGGGCCTGTCCGCATACCGTGATCCGCGAGGACCCGACGCTCAACATCGCCGCCGGCGACGAGCTCGAGGCGCGCTTTCCCGGCCTCGAGCTGATCCTCTTCGAATCGGGCGGCGACAATCTCGCCTCGACCTTCTCGCTCGACCTCGTCGATTGGTGGGTCTTCGTGATCGATGTGGCAGGCGGCGGCGATATCCCGCGCAAGCGCGGGCCGGGCGTCATCCGCAGCGATCTCCTCGTCGTCAACAAGGTCGATCTCGCGCACCATGTCGGTGTCGATCTCGAGGCGATGCTCGGGGAGGCCCGCGGCGTGCGGGCGGGGCGTCCGGTGCTTGCCACGAATGCCCGGACCGGCGAGGGCGTCGACGCGCTGGTCGAGGCGATCGTCCACGCCGTGCTCTTCACCCGGTGAACGCGCCCGCCTTCGACGTCCGGGCCTCCGGTGCCGCCGTCGCGGGCCGCGCCGCCAAGGCAGGGCTCCGCTTCGCGCTCGCCGGCGGGCGGACCGAGCTCGTCCGCCAGCACGTGCCCTATCCCTTCCACGTCACGCGGCCGTTCCGGCTCGACCGCGCGCGGCCCGAGATCGCGACGCTCTATCTCCAGTCCGCGTCGGGCGGGCTCTATCGCGGCGACGACCTTTCGCTCGACCTTTCGCTCGGCGCCGGCGCCGTGGCCCATGTCACGACCCAGGCCTCGACGCTCGTCCACGAGAGCCGCGGCGCGCCGAGCCGGCAGGCGGTCCGGATCGCCGCCGCCCCGGGCTCGAGGCTCCTCTACACGCCCGATCCGATGATCCTGATGCCCGGCGCCGCCTATGAGGGCCGCACCCGGATCGCGCTCGCCGACGGCGCGGCCGCAATCGTGAGCGAGGGCGTGTTCGCGCACGATCCCGCCGGCGCGGGCCGGCCCTTCGCGCATTTCATGCTCGAGACCGAGATGGTGGATGCGGCCGGCAGGGTCGTCGCCTGCGACCGCGGCGGGCTCGCCGGGGCCGATTTCGCTGCCGCGGCTTCGCCGCTCGGGCCCTATCGCGCCTATGGGGCGCTGTTCCTCTTCGCCGGCGGCGCGGCGGATGCGCCCCGGCTTCCGGCGGCGCTCCCCGGCGAGCTCGCCCGGCTCGGGCTCTTCGCGGCGCTCTCGGCCCTGCCGAACGGGGCCGGCGAGAGCCTGCGCATCCTCGCGCCCGATGGCGGCCGGCTCGCCGAGGGGCTAGCGCACGCCGCCATGCGCGCCTTCGAGGCGCTTTTCGGCGTCGCCCCGGCGCCGCGGCGGAAGTGAGGCCTCAGGCGCGCGCCAGCCGGAAATAGAGATCGGCGAGGCGCTGCGGCAGCTCGGTCAGGCGCCGCACCGGCATGTGGTTCGCCGCGCCGAAGATGCGGGCGCCCGAGCCGACGCCGCTTGGGTCGAGCGTCACGCCGAACGTGTCGATGCCCGCCGTCCGGAGCTTCGCCACGGCGCGCCGCGCGTCCTCCACGAGATCCTCCGGATCCTCCACGTCGATATCGGAGGGCTCGCCGTCGGTGAGCACGATCAGGAGCTTGCGGAAGGCGCGGATCGCCGCGAGTTCGGCCCCCGAATGGCGGAGCGCCGCGCCGAGCCGCGTCGAGAGGCCGGGCTCCAGCCCGGCGAGGCGGGCGCGCGCCTGCCCTCCGTAGGGTTCGGCGAATTCCTTCAGGCGGAGGAGCCGCACGTCGTCCCGGCCGGAGGACGCGAAGGCGCGGAGCGCGAGCGGATCGCGGAGCGCGTCGAGCGCCTCGGCGAGGAGCGCGACGGCGGTGCGCTCGATGTCGAGCACGCTCTCGCCTGCGGCGGTCGCCCGCGCGCGCGTCGATTCGGAGACGTCGACGAGCACCATGACGGCGAGGTCGCGGTCGCGGCTCGTGCTGGAGCGGAAGATGCGCGTGTCCGGCGTCGTGCCGCTGCGGATCGCGATCGCCGCGTCGATCGCCGCGTCGAGGTCGATCTCCGCTCCTTCCGCCTGCCGGCGCAGCCGGACGTGGCGGCCGACCTTGGCGGCGCGCACGAGCCGGGCTAGGCGGGCGCGGACGTCGGGCTCGCGGTCGAGCGCCGCTTCGAGCCGGCGCGGATCGCCGGC
>NZ_SPKJ01000075.1 GCF_009866965.1 Propylenella binzhouense
AGCGCCGGCCGGCCCGCCGCCGCGCCGGCGGCCGCCATCCCCGGCGGCGGCGCGCCCGGAACGAAGGCGGCGATCGTCTCGTCCCAGACCGGCCGGCCGCCGAGATGGCAGGCGAGGTGGACCTGCGGGTTCCAGCCGTTCGACATGGCGAGGAGATCGCAGCCGATCCGCTCCGCGCGCCCCGCCCCGTCCCGCACCTCGATCGCGGAGAGGCCGCGCCGGCCGTGCGTCCCGACCACCATGCCGCCCGCGAAGACGCGCGCGCCGGCGCGCCGGGCGAGGTCGAGAAGCGCCGGGGCGATCTCCGGCCGCGGATCGACGATCGCGGCGACCCTGACCCCCGCGGCTGCGAGGTCCGCGACGGTGCGCCAGCCGTCGTCGGCCGTCGTCAGGACCACCGCCGTCAGCCCGGCCGCCACGCCGAAGCGGTTGAGATAGCTCCGCACCGCGCCGGCGAGCATCACGCCCGGCCGGTCGTTGCCGTCGAAGACGAGCGGCCGCTCCGTCGCGCCGGCGGCGAGCACCGCCCGCTTCGCCGCGATCCGCCAGCTCCGCTGGCGCGCCATGTGCGGCGGCGGGACGGGAAAATGGTCGGCGACGCGCTCGAGCGCGCCGTAGGTGCCGCCGTCATAGACGCCGAAGATCGTCGTCCGGCGCATCAGCCGGACCTCGGGCAGCGATTCGAGCTCCGCGACCGTCTCCGCGAGCCAGTCGAGCGCCGGCCGGCCGCCGATCTCGCGCCGCTCGGCGAGGAGCCGGCCGCCGGGCCGGAAGTCCTCGTCGCAGAGGATCACGCGGGCACCCGCGCGCCCCGCCGCGAGCGCCGCCGCGAGCCCCGCCGGGCCGCCGCCGATCACCAGCACGTCGCAGAAGGCGAAGGCCTTCTCGTAATGGTCGGGATCGGGCGCGCCCGCCGCCCGGCCGAGCCCGGCGGCGCGCCGGATCGCGGGCTCGTAGAGCTTCTCCCAGGCCGCTTTCGGCCACATGAAGGTCTTGTAGTAGAAGCCCGCATGCATCAGCGGCGCGAAAGGCCGGGTCGCGGACAGGAGATCCCATTCGAGCGAGGGCCAGCGATTCTGGCTCGCCGCGGCCAGCCCGTCATAGAGCTCCGTCACGCTCGCGCGCGTGTTCGGCTCGCGCCGCGCGCCGGTCCTGAGTTCCACCAGCGCGTTCGGCTCCTCCGGCCCGGCGGCGAGCACGCCGCGCGGGCGGTGGTACTTGAAGGAGCGGCCGAAAAGGCGGACGCCGTTCGCGAGCAGCGCCGAGGCGAGCGTGTCGCCGGCGAGCCCCTCATAGTCCCGCCCGTCGAAGCGGAAACGGAGCGGCCGTGCCGGATCGACCGCGCTCCCCGCCGCGATCCGCATCGAGAGCGCGGCGTCTCGCGCCCGCTGGTGCGGCGTCTTCACCGGCCGTCCCCGCCGTCGCCTTGCGCCGCGGCGCGCGCGTCCGCCACGGCGAGGATCTCGTGCGTGCGGGTGTCGCGCGTCACCACCAGCCAGGTCCGGCAGCCGGCGCCGTGGTGCCAGAACTCGCGGTGCGGGCCGGCCGGGTTGTTGCGGAGATAGACGTAGTCGAACATCGCCTCGGCCGAGGCGCCGGGCCCGTCCGGCCGGCGCTTGGTGGCGTCGCCCAGATAGCCGAATTCCTGGGCGTCGCGCTCACCGCAATGCGGGCATCTGATGCGCATGGTCCGCCTTCACTGGAGGTTGGGCTGCGCGCCGGCGCCGCGCTCGTCGATCACGTGACCGGTCGCGAAGCGGTCGAGGCGGAGCGCGGCGGCGGCCGGGTGCGGCTCGTCGCGCCCGATGAGATGGGCGAAGCACCAGCCGGAGGCCGGCGTCGCCTTGAAGCCGCCGTAGCACCAGCCCGCATTCAGGTAGAGCCCTTCGACGGGCGTGCGGTCGATGATCGGCGAGCCGTCCATCGTCATGTCCATGACGCCGCCCCAGTGGCGCAGCACCCGGAGCCGTCCGAGCCCGGGCCAGATCGCCATGCCGCATTCCATGACGTCCTCGATCGTCGGCAGGTTGCCGCGCTGGGCATAGGAATTGTAGCCGTCGAGATCGCCGCCGAAGACCAGCCCGCCTTTGTCCGACTGGCTGATGTAGAAATGGCCGCTGCCGAAGGTGACGACGCAGTCGATCGCGGGCTTCAGCCCTTCCGAGACGAAGGCCTGCAGCACGTGGCTCTCGATCGGCAGCCTGAGGCCCGCCATGTCGGCGAGCTTCGTCGTGGACCCGGCGACGGCGAGCCCCACCTTCCCCGCGCCGATGAAGCCGCGGCTGGTCTCCACCCCCTTCACCCGGCCGGCCTCGATGCGGATGCCGGTCACCTCGCAGTTCTGGATCAGGTCGACGCCTCTCCGGTCCGCCCCGCGCGCAAAACCCCAGGCGACGGCGTCGTGCCGGGCCGTGCCGCCGCGGCGCTGCAGCAGGCCGCCTCTGATCGGGAAGCGCCCGTTCTCGAAGTCGAGGAACGGCGCGAGCGCGCGCACGCCGTCGCGGTCGAGGAGTTCGGCGTCGACGCCGTGGAGCCGCATGGCGTTGCCGCGCCGGGCATAGGCGTCGCGCTGCGCGTCCGAATGGTAGAGGTTCAGCACGCCGCGCTGGCTCACCATGGCGTTGTAGTTGAAGTCCTGCTCCAGCCCCTCCCACAGCTTCATCGACCATTCGTAGAAGGGGATGTTGCCGGGGAGCAGGTAGTTGGAGCGGATGATCGTGGTGTTGCGGCCGATATTGCCGGAGCCGAGCCAGCCCTTCTCGAGGACCGCCACGTTGGCGAGGCCGTGGACCTTCGCGAGGTAGTAGGCGGTGGCGAGGCCGCCCCCGCCGCCGCCCACGATCACCACGTCGTAGGCGGGCTTCGGCTCCGGCTCGCGCCAGACCGGCTCCCGGGCGGCGTTGCCCCGGAAGGCCTCGGCGAGGAGCGCGAGAGCGGAATAGCGCATCGGCTCAGCAATCGAGCGTGGTGTCGCGCTCCCATTGCGTCAGGTGGCGCGAATAGGCGTTCCATTCGTCGGTCTTCAGCTTCAGGTAGGCCGGCACGAAGGGCCCGAGCGCATCCGTCAGCACGTCCGAGGCTTCGAGCGCGCGGAGCGCGTCGAGGAGGTTGAGCGGCAGCTTCTTCACCCCGTTCACCATGTGGCCGTCCGTGTACATGTTGATGTCGAGCCGCTTGCCCGGCTCGCGCTTGTTGCCGATGCCGTCGAGCCCGGCCGCGAGGATCCCCGCCTGCAGGAGGTAGGGGTTCGCCGCGCCGTCGGCGAGCCGGAGCTCGAAGCGCCCGCCCTCCGGCACGCGCACCATATGCGTGCGGTTGTTGCCCGACCAGGTCACCGAATTGGGCGACCAGGTCGCGCCGGAGACCGTCCGCGGCGCGTTGATGCGCTTGTAGGAGTTCACGGTCGGGTTGAAGAGCGCGCAGAGCGCGTCGGCCGAATGGATCACGCCGCCGAGAAAGGCATAGCCGAGCTGGGAGACGCCGAGCTCGCCCGCGCGGTCGTGGAAGACGTTCTCCTTGCCCTTCCAGAGCGAGACATGGGCATGGCAGCCATTGCCGGTCAGCGTCTCGAACGGCTTCGGCATGAAGGTCGCGCGATAGCCGTGCTTCTCGGCGATCGCCTTCACCATGTACTTGAAGAAGGCGTGGCGGTCGGCCGTGACGAGCGCGTCGTCATAGTGCCAGTTCATCTCGAACTGGCCGTTCGCGTCCTCGTGGTCGTTCTGGTAGGGCATCCAGCCGAGATCGAGCATGGCATCGCAGATCTCGCTGATGACCTCGTAGCGCCGCATCAGCGCGGACTGGTCGTAGCAGGGCTTGGCCTGCCGGTCGGCCATGTCGGAGATGCCGGTCCCGTCCGGATTGACCAGGAAGAACTCGCACTCCACCCCGCTCTTCATGGTGTAGCCGAGCTCGGCCGCGCGCGCCGTGAGCCGCTTCAGCACGTTCCGCGGCGCATGCTCGACGAGCTTGCCGTCCATCCAGAGATCGGCGGCGAGCCAGCCCACTTCCGGCTTCCAAGGGAGCTGGACGAGGCTCTCCGCATCGGGCACCGCGAACGTGTCGGGATCGGCCGGCGTCATGTCGAGCCAGGTCGCGAAGCCGGCGAAGCCCGCGCCGTTCCGCGCCATCTCCCCGATCGCCGCGGCCGGCACCAGCTTCGCGCGCTGCGTCCCGAAGAGATCCGTGTAGGAGATCAGGAAATATCTGATGCCGCGCTCTTTGGCGGACTTCTCGAGATCGACTGCCATTCACCTCCCCCGCTCGCGTGTGACAGGCGTCTCCTCCGGCAGCCGGGTCTTCCGCCCCGCCGCCCCTCCCCTCAGAAGCTCGATCGTCCCGGAATCCAGTCGGTGCCGGCAAGCGGCACGCGCGCCATGGCCGCCGCCTCGATGGTGAGCGCCACCAGATCCTCCGGCTCCAGATTGTGCAGATGGCTCTTGCCGCAGGCGCGCGCGATCGTCTGCGCCTCGAGCGTGAGCACCGCGAGATAGTTGGCGAGCCGGCGGCCGGCCTTCACCGGATCGAGCCGCGCCGCGAGCGCCGGGTCCTGCGTGGTGATGCCGGCCGGGTCGCGGCCCTCGTGCCAGTCGTCGTAGGCGCCGGCCGTCGTGCCGAGCTTCTCGTATTCCGCCTCGAGCCGCGGATCGTTGTCGCCGAGCGCGATCAGCGCGGCCGTCCCGATCGCGACCGCGTCCGCGCCGAGCGCGAGCGCCTTGGCCACGTCCGCGCCGTTGCGGATGCCGCCGGAGACGACGAGCTGCACCTTGCGGTGCATGCCGAGGTCCTGCAGCGCCTGCACCGCGGGGCGGATCGAGGCGAGGATCGGCAGCCCCACATGCTCGATGAAGATCTCCTGGGTCGCCGCCGTCCCGCCCTGCATGCCGTCGAGCACGACCACGTCCGCGCCGGCCTTAACGGCGAGCGCCGTATCGTAATAGGGCCGGCTCGCGCCGACCTTCACGTAGATCGGCTTCTCCCAGTCGGTGATCTCGCGGATCTCCTCGATCTTGATCTCGAGGTCGTCCGGCCCGGTCCAGTCGGGATGGCGGCAGGCCGAGCGCTGGTCGATCCCCTCCGGCAGGTCGCGCATCTCGGCGACGCGCGCAGAGATCTTCTGGCCGAGCAGCATGCCGCCGCCGCCGGGCTTGGCGCCCTGCCCGACGACGATCTCCACCGCGTCGGCGGCGCGCAGGTCGTCAGGGTTCATGCCGTAGCGCGAGGGCAGCACCTGATAGACGAGCGTCTTCGAATGCCCGCGCTCCTCCCGCGTCATGCCGCCGTCGCCCGTCGTGGTGCTGGTGCCGGCCGCCGTCGCGCCGCGGCCGAGCGCCTCCTTCGCCTGCGCGGAGAGCGCGCCGAAGCTCATGCCGGCGATCGTCACCGGGATGCGGAGGCGGATCGGCGTCTTCGCGAAGCGCGTTCCGAGCACCACGTCCGTGCCGCAGCGCTCGCGGTAGCCCTCGAGCGGATAGCGCGAGATCGAGGCGCCGAGGAACAGGAGGTCGTCGAAATGCGGCAGCCTCCGCTTCGAGCCGCCGCCGCGTATGTCGTAGATCCCGGTCGCGGCGGCGCGCTGGATCTCCGAGATCGTGTAGGGGTCGAAGGTGGCCGAGAAGCGCGGTCTCGTATGCGCGGCCGGGGGCATCGGATCCATCAAGCGGGCCGTTCAGTAGGCGTCGGCGTTGTCGACGTGGAAATGGTAGAGGCGCCGCGCCGAGCCGTAGAGGCGGAACTCGTCGGGCGAGGCGGCGCCGTAGAGGCCCGCCCGTTGCAGGAGGCCGGCGAGCAGGCCGCGCTCCTCCGCGCCCATCGCCTTCTCGACGCAGTCCGCGCCGAGGCTCTTCACCGCGCCGCGCACGAAGAGGCGCGCCTCGTAGATCGAATCGCCGAGCGTCTCGCCGGCATCGCCGAAGACGACGAGGTTGCCGCGCTGCGCCATGAAGGCGCTCATCGGGCCGATCGAGCCCTTCACGACGATGTCGATGCCCTTCATGGAGATGCCGCAGCGCGCCGCCGCGCTGCCCTCGATGACGAGGAGCCCGCCGCGGCCGGTCGCCCCGGCCGACTGGCTGGCGTCGCCCTTCACGCGGATTTCGCCCGACATCATGTTCTCGGCGACGCCGGTCCCGGCATTGCCGTCGACCACGATCGTCGCGCGCTTGTTCATGCCGCCGCAATAATAGCCGACATGGCCCCTGATCTCGACCGTCACCGGCGCGTCGAGGCCGGCCGCGATGGCGTGGCCGCCTTCCGGGTTGGCGACCTGCCAGTGCGTCTCGTTGGTGTCGGGCGGCAGAGCGTGGAGCATCGCGTTGAGCGCGCGCCGGCTCGTCGCCGCGAGGTCGACCACCGGCATCAGTGCCGCTGCCAGGCATAGACGGTCGCCGGCTCGGGCTCGAAGAGATGCGCCGCCTCGATGCCCGGCAGCCCGGCGAGCGCGCGGTATTCCGAGCCGAAGGCCACGTAATCGTCGGTCTCCGCCATCACGGCCGGCTTGCAGGAGATCGGGTCGCGCAGCACCGCGAAGCCCGATTCCGTGCCGACCACGAAGGTGTAGAAGCCGTCGAGGTCGGAAAGCGCCGCCTCGAGCGCCTCGCCGAGGCTCGCGCCCTCGCGCATGCGCCAGGTGAGGTAGCCGGCCGCCACCTCGCTGTCGTTCTCCGTCGCGAAGGCGATCCCCTCGCGCAGGAGCACGCGGCGGACATTGTTGTGGTTGGAGAGCGAGCCGTTATGGACGAGGCACTGGTCCGGCCCGGTCGAGAACGGATGCGCGCCGGCCGTCGTCACCGCCGATTCCGTCGCCATCCGGGTATGGCCGATGCCGTGCGTGCCGGCCATGGCGGCGAGGCCGAAATCCTCCGCCACGCGCGTCGGCAGCCCGACCTCCTTGTAGAGCTCCATCCGCCGGCCGGTTCCGACGACCTGCAGTTCGTCCGGCCGCGCGGCGATCGCCCGCGCCGCCGGCTCGGCCATGTCCGAGGGAACCGAGATCACGAGATGGGTGCGGCGCTGCGTGACCTGCACCGGCATGCGGATCTCGGCGGCGAAGGCCTCCACGAAGGGACGCGAATCGCCCGCTCCGGTCATCCGCAGCGTGAGCTTGACGTGGTCCGGCTCGCCGGCGCCGTAGACGGCGAAGCCGGCGCTGTCCGGCCCGCGGTCGCTGAGCACGCCGAGCATGCCGGCGAGATGGGCGCCGAGCGCCGGCTCGAGCGCGGGATTCTTCAGGAAGAGGCCGACGATGCCGCACATCGGGGAGAGGCTCCGGACTGCCCGCGGACCTTAGCCAGGGGCGCCCTCGCGGTCAATTGTGAAGAAGGATATTTTCTTCACGAGAAACCATTGCCCACGGAACGCCCGACGCGGGGCTCGCTTCGGCCGCCCCTCCCGCTGCGGCCCGGGCGCCTCACGGGCCGGCGGAGCCGGCCTCTCCGTCGAAGCGCCGGCGCGCGGCGTCGACGCGCTCGCGGTTGGCGACGGCCCAGTCGCCGAGCGCCCGGACCGGGACGAGGAGATCGCGGCCGAGCTCGGTCAGCTCGTATTCAACCCGCGGCGGCACGCTCGGAAACACCGTCCGCGTGCAGAAGCCGTCGCGCTCGAGCGTGCGCAGCGTGGTCGTCAGCATCTTCTGCGAGATGCCGTCGACCGCCCGCCGGAGCTCGCTGAAGCGCATCGGCCCGTTGCCGAGCAGGCTCACCACCAGGACGGTCCACTTGTCCCCGACCCGGGCGAGGATCTCGCTGACCGACTGGCATTCGTTGGTGAGCCTGAAGTGCCTAGGTTTCAAAAAAGTGCCTCCTTGCGGCTCGTGTCCGGTTACTCATATTGCGCTACGCACCGTTGGAAACCACCCCTCATTTCCAGGAGCTAGCAATGCCGACACCCAGGCTCGCAGTGATCATCGGAAGCATCCGGCCGAACCGCTTCGCCGACCACCCGGCCGCGTGGATCGCCGAGATCGCGCGCAAGCGCGGCGATTTCGACGTCGAGATCGTCGACCTCAAGGACTATCCGATGCCGATCTTCGCCGAGGCCGTCTCGCCGGCCTACGGGCCGTCCGAGGATCCGGTCGCCCGCCGCTGGCAGAGCAAGATCGCCGAGTTCGACGCCTATGTCATCCTCGCCGCCGAATACGGCCGCGGGCCGACCGGCGCCCTCAAGAACGCGCTCGACTACAGCTTCAAGGAATGGAACAACAAGCCGGTCTCCTTCGTGGGCTATGGCGGCGTCGGCGGCGCGCGCGCGGTCGAGCAGCTCCGGCTGAATGCGATCGAGCTCCAGATGGCGCCGATCCGCACGGCGGTGCACATCCAGCTGCCGGTCTATCTGGCGGTGGCGAAGGAAGGAAAGTCGCTCGCGGAGTTCGACTTCCTCAACCAGAACGCCGAGGACATGCTGGACCAGCTCGCCTGGTGGGCCGGCGCGCTCAAGGCGGCGCGGCAGGAATCCGCGCGCCTCGCCGCGTAGCGCAAGGCGGCAAGGCCGGCAGGGCATCGGCGGCCCGGTCTGTGCCGGCCGTGCCGCTCCGGCGTTTGCCGCCTGTTCCGGTCCGACGTTTTGCCGCCTGTTCCGTTCCGGGCCCCTGCCGGTTGTTCTGTCGTCCTGCCCGGGCTTGACCCGGGCATCCAGGCGGCACCTGGGCCGCCACTCTGCTCCTGGATCGCCGGGTCGAGCCCGGCAATGTCGACAGCGGGGAGGAGACGACGACGGAGAGGGAGGCGGGGCCGGAGAGTGTTCTGGGGCGCCGTTGTCTGGCCGTGCCGTTGCTCTATTCCGGCGTTTGCCGCTTGTTCCGCTCCGGCGTTTTGCCGCCTGTTCCGTTTCCGGCCCCTGCCGCTTGCTCTGTCGTCCTGCCCGGGCTTGACCCGGGCATCCAGCGGCGCCTGGGCCGCCGCTCTGCTTCTGGGTCGCCGGGTCGAGCCCGGCGATGACGACAGCGGGGAGGAGACGACGACGGAGAGGGAGGCGAGGCGGCGGGATCGCGTCCGCAAGGCAGCCGCTTGTTCTGTCGTCCTGCCCGGGCTTGACCCGGGCATCCAGGCGGCGCCCGGGCCGCCACTCTGCTGACGACGGTGAGGGAGGCGAGGCGGTGCCCGGTCCGCCGCTCCGTTTCTGGATCGCCGGGTCGAGCCCGGCGATGACGACAGGGGGGAGGAGACGACGACGGAGAGGAAGGCGAGGCGGCGGGAGCGCATCCTCAAGGCAGCGGCATTTTCTGTCGTCCTGCCCGGGCTTGACCCGGGCATCCAGGCGGCGCGGGATATCGCCATGCGCGGCTACACCTATCTTCTCGCGTCGCGGAAGAACGGCACGCTCTATTGCGGCGTGACGAGCGACCTGCCGCGGCGGATCTGGGAACACAAGGAGGGCGTCACGGGCGGCTTCACGAGCCGCTACGGCGTCACGCTCCTCGTCTGGTACGAGGAGTTCCCCTGGGTGGTCGACGCGATCCGGCGCGAGAAGGCGATCAAGTCGTGGCCGCGCGCCTGGAAGATCGCGCTGATCGAGGCCGAAAACCCGGATTGGCGGGATCGTTCCGCGGAGCTCGTGATGTTCTGAGGCGCCGTTGGCAGGCCGTGCCGGCGCCGCCCGTTCCGATCCGGCATTTGCCGCTTGTTCCGTTCCGGCGTTTGCCGCCTGTTCCGTTCCGGGCCCCTGCCGCTTGCTCTGTCGTCCTGCCCGGGCTTGACCCGGGCATCAAGGCGGCGCCTGGGCCGCCGCTCTGCCGATGACGACGGAGAGGCGGTGCCGGTCCGCCGCTCTGCTCCTGGATCGCCGGGTCGAGCCCGGCGATGACGACGGTGGGGAGGAGAGGACGACGGAGAGGGAGGCGGGGCGGCGGGATCGCATCGTCAGGGCAGCGGCATTTTCTGTCGTCCTGCCCGGGCTTGACCCGGGCATCCAGGCGGTGCCCGGTCCGCCGCTCCGTTTCTGGATCGCCGGGTCGAGCCCGGCGATGACGACAGCGGGGAGGCGATGACGACAGTGGGAGGCGAGGCGGCGGGATCACATCCCCAAGGCAGCGGCATTTTCTGTCGTCCTGCCCGGGCTTGACCCGGGCATCCAGGCGGCGTTTGGCCGCTGCTCCGTTTCTGGATCGCCGGATCAAGTCCGGCGATGACGACGGAGAGGGAGGAAACGACGACGGACAGGGAGGCGAGGCGGCGCCGGTCCGCTGCTCCGTTTCTGGATCGCCGGATCAAGTCCGGCAATGACGACGGAGAGGGAGGAAACGACGACGGACAGGGAGGCGAGGCGGCGGGAGCGCATCCTCAAAGCAGCGGCATTTTCTGTCGTCCTGCCCGGGCTTGACCCGGGCATCCAGGCGGTGCCCGGGCCGCCGCTCCGTTTCTGGATCGCCGGATCAAGTCCGGCGATGACGACGGAGAGGGAGGAAACGACGATGGAGAGGGAGGCGAAGCGGCGCCTGGGCCGCCGCTCTGCTCCTGGGTCGCCGGGTCGAGCCCGGCGATGACGACAGGGGGGGCGACGACGACAGTGGGAAGGAGACGAGGACGGACAGGGAGGATGCGCCAGCTTCCGCTCGAGCCGCGACTGCCCGTCCTCACGTCCGGCTGCGCTCGTAGACGATGATCGAAAGATAGCTGCAGGGCAGCTCCGTCAGTTCCTCCGGCCCGTGCGCCGCGGCGGAATCGAAGAGAAGCGCGTCGCCGGGCGTGAGGCGGTAGCTCTCGCCGGCATGGCGGTAGGAGACCTCGCCGGTCAGCATGTAGATGAACTCGATCCCGGCATGCTGGAAGCCGGCATAGGGCTTCGCGTTCTCGCGCAGCGTGATGAGATAGGGCTCCACCACCACGTCGCCGCCGAGCACATGGCCGAGCAGCGAATAGACGTGCCCGGCCTTCGTGCCGCGGCGCTCGATCACCACGCCCTGCCCGGCATGGACGAACGAGCAGTCGCGCTGCTCCTCGGCGGCGGCGAAGAGCGCGGCGATCGGAACCCCGAGCGCCGTCGCGAGCGCCTGGATGGTGGAGAGCGAGGGCGAGATCTGGCCGTTCTCGATCTTCGACATCATGCCGGTCGAGATGCCGGCCGCGCCGGCGAGATCCGCGACCGAAAGGTCGTGGCTCCGGCGCATCTGCCGGATCTGGCGCCCGAGGGCGTGCTCGAGCGCCCGCTCGGCCGTCGGCGGCGCGCTCGAGCCGGTGGCGAGATCGGCGGCTTCGGTGTCGGTCCTGGCGCGCGGCAGTTCCGGGCTCCTCCTTCTCCGCTGCGGCGGTGCGCAGCCGGCTGCGAGGATGGGCCCTAACCCGGCCGGAGCGCAACAGGATGCGCCCGGCGCCGGCCGCTCATTCGTGGCGGAGCGCCTCGATCGGATCGAGCCGCGCCGCGCGCCGGGCCGGGAAGAAGCCGAAGACGATCCCGATCAGCGCGGAGAAGCCGAAGGCGACGAGCACGATCCGCATGTCGACCATGAACGGCACCCGCATCCCCTGCGCCGCGAGCCATGCCAGGCCCAGGCCGAGCGCGATGCCGGCGAGCCCGCCGAAGAGCGAGAGCACCGCCGCCTCGACCAGGAACTGCGTCAGCACCTGGCCCTCGAGCGCGCCGATCGCGAGCCTGATGCCGATCTCGCGCGTGCGCTCCGTCACCGAGACCAGCATGATGTTCATGATGCCGATGCCGCCGACGAGAAGGCTCACCGCCGCCACGGCGCCGAGCAGCGCGGTCAGCACGACGGTCGTGCCGGTGATGGTCTGGACCAGTTCCTTCATGTCGCGGACGGTGAAGTCGTCGTCCTCGCCGGGTCCGATCTGCCGCCGTTCGCGCAGGAGCAGCTCCACGTCGCCCTGCACCTTGGCGGTGTCCACGCCGTCGCGCGCCGAAAGCAGGATGGTCGCAATGTCGGAGGATCCGATGAGGCGCCTCTGGACGGCGCGCAGCGGCATGATGACGACGTCGTCCTGGTCCATGCCCGTGCTCGACTGGCCCTTGGCCGCGAGCGCCCCGATCACCTCGCAGGAGACGTTCTTCACCCGGATGCGCGCGCCGAGCGCGTCGGCATCGCCGAAGAGGCTCGTGCGGACGGTCTCGCCGAGCAGGCAGACCGCGCGCCCGGCGCGGACTTCGCTGTCCAGGAACGCGCGTCCGGCCGCAATCTCCCAGTCCTGCGCCACGATCAGCCCGGCGTCGCTGCCGGTGATCGTGGTCTGGCGGCTCTCGCCGCCATAGATCACCGTCGCCGAGGTCTGCGCCACCGGCGCCACCGCCTGGAGCGACGGGATCTGGGTCCTCAGCGCCTCCACGTCGCGGGCGTTGAAGGACTTGGCGTCGACGCTCGCCCGCCCCGGACCGAACTGGCCCGGCCGGACGAAGAGGAGGTTGTTGCCGAGCTTGGCGAGGTCGGCGCTGATCTTCGCCGTGGTGCCGTTGCCGATCGTGACCATCGCGATGACGGCGGCGACGCCGATCACGATGCCGAGCACGGTGAGCGAGGAACGGAGCGCGTTGCGCCGGATCGCCAGGACAGCCAGCCTGAAGGTCTCGAACAGCATCAGGCGGCGTCCCTGGTGAGGCCGTCCGATTCCACCAGGCCGTCGCGGAACACGATCTTCCGGCCGGCATAGGCGGCGACGTCCGGCTCGTGCGTGACCATGACCACGCTGATGCCCTGCTCGCGGTTGAGGCTCGCGACGAGCTCCATGATCTCGTAGCTCGTCTTCGTGTCGAGATTGCCGGTGGGCTCGTCGGCGAGCAGCACGTCCGGGCCGGTGACGAGCGCGCGCGCGATGGCGACGCGCTGCTGCTGTCCGCCCGAAAGCTCGGCCGAGCTGTGGCGCTCGCGGCCGGCGAGGCCGACCCGGGCGAGCGCGTCGGCGGCGAGCGCGCGCCGCTCGTCCGGCGGCGTGCCGCGGTAGAGGAGCGGCAGTTCGACATTCTCGAGCGCGGTCGTCCGCGGCAGCAGGTTGAAGCCCTGGAAGACGAAGCCGAGGAAGTTCCGCCTGAGCAGCGTGCGCTGGCGGCGGCCGAGGCTTCCGACCGAGATGCCCTTGAAGAGGTACTGGCCGGAGGTCGGCGTGTCGAGGCAGCCGACGATGTTCATCGCGGTCGACTTGCCGGAGCCCGACGGGCCCATGATCGCGACGAATTCGCCCTCCTCGATCACGAGGTCGACCCCGGAAAGCGCCTCGACGGCAGCCTCGCCGGAACCGTAGATCTTCCGGACGTCGCGGAATTCGATGAGCGGCGGGGCGTCTGCCATCGCTGCGCTCAGCCCTGGTTCGCGCTGTCGACGATCACCCGCTCCGCAGGCTCGAGCGCCCCTTTCGTTATCTCGGTCTCGCGTCCGTCCGTCGCCCCGACGGAGACCGGCACCGCGGCCGGCGCGCCGTCCCGCAGCACCCAGACGGTCCGTTCCGAGCCGGTGGTGCTGTCGGGGCGGGCGGGCGCACGGAAGGAAGGCATCGGCATCAGGCGCTGCAGGAAGGTGCGGCTCGAACCCTGGTCGGCCGTCTGCGGCGGCGCGTAGCGGAGCGCGGCATTCGGCACGAGGAGGGCATCCGGGACCTCCTCCACCACGATGTCGGCGGTCGCCGTCATGCCGGGACGGAGCAGCAGGTCGGCATTGTCGACGTTGAGCACGGCCTTGTAGGTCACGACGCCCTGCACCGTCTCCGGCGCGTAGCGGATCGTCCGGATGTCGGCGGGAAAGGTCCGCTCGGGATAGGCGTCCACCGTGAACGTCGCCTTCTGGCCGACCGCGAGCTGGCCGACATCGGCTTCGTCGACATCGACCTGGAGCTCCATCTCCTTCAGGTCCTCCGCGATCGTGAAGAGCACCGGCGCCTGCAGCGAGGCGGCCACGGTCGCGCCGGGATCGACGCTTCGGGTCAGCACCACCCCGCCGATCGGCGAGACGATCTTGGCCTTGGCGAGATTGGCTTCGCTGATGGTGAGCTCCGCGCGCGCGACGTCGATCTGGGCGCGCGCGCTCTCGAGCGCGGCCTCGGCGCGGTCGGCCGCGGCCTTCGCCGATTCGTACTCCTGCCTGGAGGTCACCTGGCGGTCGGACAGCGATTTCGCCCGCGCGAGCATCGCCTGCTTCTCCGCAACGGTTGCCGCGGCCTCGGCGACCGAGGCTTCCGCCACCTTCAGCTTCGCCCGGTTGTTCTCGACCGTGGCGGCGAGCTTGTCCGTGTCGAGCTCGGCCAGCACGTCGCCCGCCCTCACCGGGCTGTTATAGTCCACGTTGACCGACCGGACGGTGCCGGAGAGCTCGCTCGAGACATCGACCTGGTTCGTCGGCTGGACCGAGCCCGTCGCGCTCACCTTCACCGTCAGCGCGCCGCGATGGACCGGCTCGGTCGTGTAGACCACCCTCTCGCCGCCGCCGCCCCAGAACAGATAGGCGCCGGCGCCGCCGGCGATCGCCAGGATCGCGACGGCCCACGGCACGAACCGCCGCAGCCGGTGGCCGGCGGACCGGCCCGTCTCGTCGAGCCCGAGCGCCGCCCGGACATCGCGCGTCCCCGGCCGCGGCTCGCCCTCCGGTACCTTCAGCATCGCGGCCTCGCCTCGCGCCAGATCACATGACCAAACTGCGCCCCGCGACAGGAATGGGCACTGATCTGGGTCAAAGCATGGCCGGCTCAGCGCCGGACCGGTCCGGCGCATGGCCGCGATCTCCTCCGCCGGTTCCGCGCAGGCCGCGTCCGCGACGCCCTCGGACGAACCGACATCGAAGCGTCATTGGAGCGTCACCTCCCCCGGCAATATCCGGGACCGGCACGGCTTCGACTCATCGGAGGAGCGGACATGACAATGCGGGGCTTGTCGGAAGACACCTATCGGAGCCGCGATCTCGACCGCGCGACGGTCACGCGCGCCTATGCCGGCTGGGCGCCCGTCTACGACGTCATCTGCGGGCCGGTCTTCCTGCACGGCCGCCGCGCCGCCGTCGCCGCCGCCAACCGCGCGGGCGGCCGGGTGCTCGAGATCGGCGTCGGGACCGGCCTCTCGCTCTCCGAATACGACGAGGACCGGACGAGCGTCGTCGGCATCGACATCAGCCCGGAAATGCTCGCCAAGGCGCAGGCGCGCCGGACCAGGGAGCGGCTACGCCACGTCGACGGGCTCTACGTCATGGACGCGCACGAGCTCGCCTTCCCGGACGCGACCTTCAACAGCGCCGTCTGCCAGTTCGTCATCACGCTCGTCGAGAACCCGGAGCGCGTCCTCTCCGAATGCGCGCGCGTCGTCCGTCCCGGCGGCGAGCTCATCCTGATGAGCCACCTCTATTCGGAGCGGGGCGCCGCCGCCGCCGCCGAGCGCTGGCTCGCCCGCCGCACCCGCGCGATCGGGCTGCGCCCCGAATTCCCCTTCGCGCGCCTGCAGAACTGGGCCGAGACCCATGGCGGCGTCGAGCTCGTCGAGCGCAGGCCCGTGCGGCCCTTCTATACGTTGGTGCGGATGCGCGTGGTCGGCCGGCCCGACGCGGCCGCGCACTGATCGCGCGCCGGAGGCCGCCGCCGCGGAGCCCCGCCGCTCACGGCAGGCGCACCACGGCGAGGTCGCGGGCCGACCTGGTGACGGCCTCGAGCACCTCGATGTTGTGGATCTTCTCCGCGTTCGTATAGGGATAGGCGGCCCGGCCCTCGATCGCGGCGGCGAACGCCTCCAGGTTGGCGAGCACCGCGTCGTTCCAGTCGAAGGTCCGCGTCTCCGGTCCGGCGCCGCCGCTCCGCTGCAGCACGAAATGGGTCCTGCCGCCCGGCGTGTCGGGATGCGTCTCGTTGCGCGCCTCCGCCCAGGCGTCGGAGCCGAGCACCTGGTAGCGCATGTAGTGCGGCGTCTTCAGGACGGCACTCAGCGTCGCGGTCATGCCCGCCTCGAAGCCGAGCTGCACCGTCACGACGTCGCCCGTCTCCCAGCCGAGCACGCGGTCGGCGGTGAGCGCGGAGACGGTGGCGACCCGGCCGAACATCCAGATGTAGAGATCCGTCAGGTGGATGCCCATGCCGGTCATGCCCGCCGCCGGCGCGGAGGCCGACATCCGCCGCCAGTCCCCCTCCGGGACGCCGATCAGCTTGTCGTGGCTGAACGCCGATTCGGCGTGCATCACGGTCCCGAGGGCGCCGTCGCGCACCAGCCGGGCGATCTCCTGCATGGCGGGTTCGAAGCGGCGCTCGTGGCCGATGCCGAGGACGACGCCCGCCGCCCGGCATGCCGCCACCGACCGCGCCGCGCTCGCCCCGTCCAGCCCGAGCGGCTTCTCGCAGAAGACGTGCTTTCCGGCCGCCGCCGCGGCCGCGACCTGCGCCTCGTGGAGCGTGTTCGGCGTGGTCAGGATGACGGCGTCGATGGCCGGATCGGCGAGCGCCGCATCGAGGCTCGCGACCGTCCGGTATCCCTCGCCGGCCGCCTCCGCCGCGCGCGCGGGCGAAGGCTCCACCACATAGCCGAGGCGGAGCGCCTTCGCCTGCGCGAGCCGCTGCGAAATGTGCCGTCCCCACCAGCCGAACCCGGCCACCGCGCACGTGATCATGATCGCCTCCCTGCATGGACCGGGGCGCAACCTATGGGGGCCGCGCCGCCGGCGGAAGCGAATTCGGACGGCCCGGACCGCTATCCCGGACGATCGGCGAAGGCGGCCGCCGGGCCTTCCGCATCCTCCGCGGCTGTCGGTCCGGCGAGCGAATCGCGCCAGCGTTCGGCGATCCGCCACGCCTCCTTCTTCAGGAGGTCGGCGAAGAGCTGCGCCGCGTCCGACATCACGCGCCGCGCCGGCTCGATGACGACGAAGTCCGAATAGAGGTCGGGGTCGGCGAGCGGCCGGATCGCGTAGCGCTCGCCGCCGCGGTCGTTGCCGAGGAGGACGGCGGGCAGCACCGTCACCCAGTCCGACTGCGCGACGAGCTCGAGCGTGCCGATCATCGCGTCAAACTCGATCCGCCTCGCGATCGCCACCGCGTTGGTGAGGAAATAGGATTCGAGCGTCGTGCGGCGCGTGTTGCCCTCGCCCGGCAGGACCATCTTGAGCGGACCGAGCTCCGCGAGCCGGACCGGCGTCAGATGGCCGCCGATCGGGCCGTCCGCCGCCGCCACCAGCATCTCGCGGTCGCGCATCAGCCGGGAGACCGTGAGCCCGGTGGCGCCCCGGAAGGCCGGCACCACGGCGAAATCGAGCGCCGCCGCCCGCACCATGTCGGTCAGCACGCCCGAATAGGCCTCGGTGATGAAGACCTCGGTCCGCACCGCCATCTCGGTGAAGGCGGCGAGCGCGGGGGCGAGCGCCGCCCGCGTGAAGGTCGGCAGGAGCCCGATCCGGACCTGGCCGGGGCAGTCGAGCCCGCTCGCCGAGGCGGCCTGCGTCGCGCGCTCGAGATGGCGCAGGATCGACACGCATTCCTGGTAGTAGCGGTGCCCGGTCGCGGTCGGGATCACCTCGCGCCCCACCCGCTCGAAGAGCGGAACGCCGAGTTCCTCCTCGAGCTGGCGCACGTGCTGCGACATGCCGGATTGCGTCGCCCCCTCGCGGACCGAGGCGGCCGTGAACGACCGCTCCTCGTAGACGGCCAGGAAGCAGCGGAGCTGGCGCAGCGAAAGCATCGCGGAATAATGAAACATGATGCTTAAGATCACAACATATCATTTTTTCTGGTCGCGCCGAGCGGTTAGCCTCCACCGGCAGACAAATGGGAGCGGCACATGCAACTCGGCTTCTTCACGATGCCGATCCACCCGGTCGACAAGGACTGGCGAGTGAGCCTCGCGGAGGATCGGGAGGCCTTCATCCTTGCCGACGAGCTCGGATTCGCGGAGGGCTATTGCGGCGAGCACGTGACCGACCGCGCCGAGAACATCACCTCATGCGCCATGTTCCTCGCCTGGATCGGCAGCTCCATCAGACGGATGCGGCTCGGCACCGGCACCATTAACATGCCGAACAGCCATCCGGCCGCCGTCGCCGCGCAGATCGCGATGCTCGACCACATGCTCGAGGGCCGGCTGAACTTCGGCATCAGTCCGGGCGGCCTGCTTTCCGACGCCGAGGCGTTCGGCAACCTCGATGCCGACCGCAACGCCATGCTGGTCGAGGGCATCAACATGATCCTCGACATCTGGAAAAGCGAGCCGCCCTACAATCTCGAGGGGAAGTTCTGGCGCGTCTCGACCGAGCGCACGATGATGCCGGAGATCGGCCAGGGCTTCATCGCCCGGCCGCTGCAGGCGCCGCACCCGCCGATCGTCGTGATGGTGGCGGCGCCGTTCTCCAAGGGCGTGACCGAGGCGGCGGCGCGCGGCTGGTGCGCCGTCTCGGCGAACTTCCTGATGCCGAAATGGGCGGCGTCGCACTGGCCGAAATATGTCGAGGGCTGCGAGCGGGTCGGGCGGAAGGCGGACCCGGCGGACTGGCGCGTGGCGAAGAGCGTGTTCGTCGCCGACGATCTGGCCACGGCGCGCGACTACGCGCTCGGCCCGCAGAGCCCGTACCGCTTCTATTACAGCCAGCTCCTCACCAAGTTGAAGAAGGGCGGCCGGGGCAACCTCTTCAAGGAGGACCAGTCGATGTCCGACGACGAGGTCACGCTCGATTACGTCATGGACCGGCTGGTCATCTGGGGGACGCCGGACAAGGTGGCCGACGACATCCTCGCCTTCCGGGAGGAGGTGGGCGATTTCGGGACGCTCCTCTATGCGGGCAAGGACTGGGCGGACCGCGAGCTCGCGAGGCGCTCCATGATCCTCCTCGCGGAGCAGGCGCTGCCCCGGGTCAACGCCGCGACCGGCGGGACGGCGGAGGCGGCGGAATAGGGAGGCCGCGGGAATGGACGGGGCGCGCGCCTCGCCCGCGCTCCAGGTCCGGAACGGACGGCACCGGAGGGCCCTGATGGCGAAGGCCGCACGCGAGACGGGCAGGACCGGCATCGATCCGAGGCAGCTCCGCGATGTCCTCGGCGCCTTCGCGACGGGCGTCGTGGTGGTGACGACGCAGCGCCGGGACGGCGAACCCGTCGGGCTCACGGTCAACTCGTTCAATTCGGTCTCGCTCGACCCTCCCCTCATCCTCTGGAGCCTCTCGCTCGCGGCGCCGAGCCTCCCCGCCTTCCGCTCCCACGATTTCTTCGGGATCAACATCCTCTCCGAGCGCCAGCGCGAGCTCTGCGTGCGCTTCGCCAGGCCCGCGGCGGACAAGTTCGCCGGCGTCCGCTTCGACCGCTCGGTCGGCGGCACGCCCCTCCTCCACGATGCCGCCGCCCATCTCGTCTGCCGCACCTATGCGCGCTATCCCGGCGGCGACCACGAGATCTATGTCGGCGAGGTGCTCTCGATCGAGGACTTCGCGCGGCCGCCGCTCGTCTTCCATCAGGGGAGCTTCCGACGGCTCGCCGACATGATAGAGCACGAGGGCTGAGGCCGCCCGGCCTTCGATCGATCCCGCTTCCGACAGGCTGACATGGACCCGCTTCTCATCATGGTCGCGCCGAACGGGGCGCGCCGCACCAAGTCCGACCATCCGGCGCTCCCGATCGGCCCGGCCGACCTCGCGGAGACCGCCGCCGCCTGCCATGCGGCCGGCGCGGGCGCGATCCACGTCCATGTGCGCGACGAGGCCGGCCGCCATTGCCTCGACCGCGCCCGCTACGAGGAGGCGTTCGCCGCGATCCGCGCGCGCGTCGGCGACGACATGGTGCTGCAGGCGACGACGGAGGCGGTCGGGCGCTTTTCGCCGGCGGACCAGATGGCGGCGGTCCGGCAGCTCGAGCCGCGCGCCGTCTCGATCGCGGTGCGCGAGCTCTTCGCCGAGGGCGAGGACGAGCCGCGGCGCTTCCTCGAATGGGCGGCGCGGCAGGCCGTTGCGATCCAGTGGATCCTCTACGATTCCGGCGACTTCCGGCGCTATCTCGAGCTCGTGCGGCTGGGCGCCATCCCCGCCGCGGAACCGGGAAACGTGCTCTTCGTGCTGGGCCGCTACGCGGTCGGCCAGGAGAGCAGCCCGGCGGACCTCGAGCCCTATCTGCGGATCCTGCGCGAGGAAGGCGAGGAAGGCCGGCTCACCTGGTCGATCTGCGCCTTCGGGCGCGGCGAGACCGCGGCGCTGCGGGCCGCCATGGAGGCGGGCGGCCATCTCCGGGTCGGCTTCGAGAACTCGCTGTGGGAGCCCGACGGAAGCGTCGCCGCCGACAATGCCGCGCGCGTCCGCATGATCGCGGAACTCGCCCGCGCCGCCGGCCGCCGCCTCGCCACCGGCGCCGAGGCGCGCGCGATCCTCGGCGTCGCCTGAGCCTCGAGCGCCCGCCGGCGG